>NZ_JBYSYM010000003.1:0-295363 GCF_058783375.1 Acidovorax sp. FW305-C-20-28
CTTGTTGAGGGAGTCGTCAGTATCTACAACGATGCTCTTGAACGCCAGGTTTTACGGGGATGAAATTCAACAGCCTGCTAGGGCCTGTTCTCAGGGTTTCGGAGCGAAGTCCCGCAGTTCCAGGTTGTAGCCCAGGCCCGCAGGGTTGCCGATCTGGATGCCTTCGAGAGAACCGCTCAGGTTCTGTCCACTGGTCTGGGTGTACTCCAGCCGGTAGGCGCCTGCGCTGATCCGGTCCACCGTGAAGCCGCTGCGCGGCAGCAGGTAGACCTGGCGCAAGGGTGTGCAGGGCTGGGCGTCTGCGGCACACAGCCGCACCCACAGGCCTTCGTCCCCAGGGTTGCGCAGCGTGAAGAGGCCGCCGCCCCCATGGGCCAGATAGGGCTGGTTGTCCAGGTTGCCGCTGGTGGTGGGCCAGGTGCCCTTGGGGTTGCCCGGCGACTTGCCGTAGGGGTAGGGCAGGGTGTGCCTGACGGGGGGCTTGGCAGGCTGGCGCGTGGCCGTGTGCTGGTAGGCCGGCCGCTCGTTGCGCTGTGGCGGGCCCCACAGCGCATACCCCACGATCACGTACAGCAACGATGCCACGGCGAAAAAGCCCAGGGTGCCATAGCTCGTGGTGTGGATCAGCGGCCTGCGCACCGGTGAAAGGCGGTCCAGCCAGTCGCCGACGACATCCCTGCCGGTCTTGGCATACACCAGCCAGCACAGCAGCGCACCCGCCCAGAACGCAGCCAGCAGCCATGGGCGCGCCAGTTCGTAGTAGAGGCCCTTGAGGAGAATGGCCGGCATCATGAAAAGCAGGTCGGCCAGGGCGGCCTCGGCCCTGGCCGAGGTGCTCGGCAGCACCAGCACGGCGGCGGTGAGCATGGTGCGTGGAGCATGGACAAGGCGTTGTTGGCTACTGGGCAAACAGCGCGTCGAGCGTGCGCTGCGGGTCCATGAGAAAGTCGCGTGTCACGCGGTAGTGCTCCGTGTCCCGGTAGGCGATGGGCGCGATGCCCTCCTTGCCGCAGTGGAAGATGGTCGCGTCAGGGTACGCCATGAGAATAGGCGAGTGCGTGGCGATGATGAACTGCGATTTCTCCTCCACCAGGTCGCGCATGCGCGCCAGCGTGGCCAGTTGCCGCTGGGGTGACAGCGCGGCTTCGGGCTCATCGAGGATGTACAGGCCCTGGCCGCCAAAGCGCTCCATCATCAGGGCCATGAAGGACTCGCCATGGGATTGCTCGTGCAGGGAGTTGCCTCCGTACGCGCCGATGATCGGCGGACCACCCATGGGGTCTTCGTCCAGCTTCTCGATTTCTGTGGCCACGTTGAAGAAGCTCTCGGCGCGCAGGAAGTAGCCATCGCGAGGCCGGCGAATGCCCTTGGCGATGCGCAGGTGCTGGTGCAGGTCGGAGTGTGAAGGCCGCGTGCCGAAGCTGAAGTTCCTGGATCCGCCCTCGGCGTTGAAGCCCAGCGCGACCGCGATGGCTTCAAGCAGCGTGGATTTGCCCGAGCCGTTGTCGCCGATGAAGAAGTTCACCCGGGGATGCAGGTCCAACTGCTCCAGGTGGCGCACCACGGGCAGCGAGAACGGGTACCGCTCGAAGGACTCGACCTTGTCGCGCAGCAGGGTGATGCGGCTGACGAACTGGGATGCAATCATGGCGGTGGGCTCGAATGGGCAGGGGAGCAGCCGGGCCCTGCACCACCACGCGCGCGCGGTGGGGCGGCATGGTGCAGCGTGTCAGCCACGGGTCAAGCGGAGAGCGTAGCATTGCGCTGGCGCAGTCTGTACACTGTTTCTTCTGCCTGTCAGCGCGCCCATCCCGCCCACCCCCGTTCAGTGCACAGCCCCACGCTCGTCATCCTCTCGTCCATTCTTGCCGCGCTGGTGACCTCGGTGCTGCTGGTGATGTGGCATTTCAACCGGGGCATCCCGGGGCTCAGGCTATGGATGCTGTCCTTCCTATGCGCCTTCGTGTTCAGCGCCAGCCTGCTGCTGCGCGAGCGCCTGCCCGAGGTGGTGTCGGTGGTCATCTCGCAAGGGGCGGTGTCGCTCGCCGCCTACCTGTGCCTGCTGGGCAGCCGCGCCTACATGGGGCGCAGGGCGCTGCCCCACACCTATGCGGGGCTGGCCATCGGGGCGCTGGTGCTCGGGGCCATCTACTTCACCGTGGTGCAGCCGCACCTTGGCATGCGCTTCGTGCTGGCCGGGCTGGGGGCGGGCGTGTTCTTTCTGCTCACGGCGCGCACCATGGCCCAGGGCGATGTGCGCCTGGTGCCGGCGCGCTACCTGTTTGCCGTGGCCGCGCTGGCCCATGGCATGTTCCTGCTGTTGCGGCCCCTGCTGTTCCGGCTGGGGACGGGCCTGGGCGAGGGGCCGCTCGATGCCACCCTGGTGGCCCGGCTGTCGCAGTTCGTGGTGCTCGAGTCGGTGTTGGCGCTGGTGCTCTTCGCGTTCGGCACGCTGATGCTGGCCAACGAATACATCGCCAGCGAACTGCGCCACCTGGCCGAGGTGGACCCGCTCACCAATGTGTTCAACCGCCGGGCCTTTCTGACCCTGCTGGACAAGGCCATGAGCAATGCCCAGCGCACGGGCGGCGGCGGCCTGCCGGTGCTGGTGATGGACCTGGACCATTTCAAGAAGGTCAATGACACCTGGGGCCACCAGTGCGGCGACGAGGTGCTGCGCCATTTCGTGATGCTGGCCAACCGCTGCCTGCGCCGCGAGGATGTGCTGGGCCGCCTGGGCGGTGAGGAGTTCGCCATCGCCCTGCCCAATGCAGACCATGAGGGCGCTCGCGTCGTCGCCGAGCGCCTGTGCGCCCTGGTGGCCGCGCAACCGGTCCCCACGCAGCGCAGCGCGATACCGATCACCGTGAGCATCGGGGTCACGCTGAGCATGCCGGGTGAAAAGCCCGAGTCGGTGCTGCAGCGTGCCGATGAGGCCATGTACCTGGCGAAGAAGCGCGGGCGCAACCGGGTGGAGGTGGTGCAGGCGCCTGAATGGGGCAAGGCGGCCGTAGAGGCCGTGCCGGCCCTGTGATCAGCGGGGCCGTGTAGGGCCCCCGTCACAGGCGTGTGTGCGCAGTGGTGTAGAGTCGCCCCACCTTCACTTCTCGTTCCCTGCAGGTACCGCTTTCCTGTCCTCTGTCTGTTCGCTCCGCTCGGTACAAGCGGTCGGCGGGCACATGGAGCAGCGCATGGCGTTCACGTATCTGTTGGAAGCAAAATCACTGGCCTGGCTGTGGCTGGCGGCCAGTGTCGCGTCGGAGGTCGCCGGTACCGTGGCACTCAGGCAATCGGAGGGCTTTTCCCGCGTGGTGCCTGCCGTGATCGCAGGGGCCTGCTATGTGCTGGCGGTCTGGTGGATGTCACTGGCCATGAAGCACATCGGCATGGGGGTCACCTACGCGGTATGGGCTGGCAGCGGGCTGGGGCTGACGGCGCTGCTGGGGGCGGCGCTGTTCGACGAGCCACTGTCGGGCCTGCGGCTTGCCGGGCTGGCCCTGGTGGTGGCCGGGGTGGTCACGCTCAGCCTGGCGGCACCATCACCACCTGCGCGCTGATCATTCGGCCAGAAACCCCACGCTGCCCGGCCTGCTGGGCAGGTTCAGCGTGGCCACGGGGGCCGGGCTGCTCGCAACGCGCTTGCCGCGCCGGTACACCGCCAGGCGCGCGGAGCGCAGGCGGATGGCTTCCACCGGGTTGCGTGCGTGCAGCAGCACGAAGTCGGCATGGCAGCCGGCCGCTAGGCCATAGCCTTCAAGGCCCAGCAGCCTTGCCGGATTGGTCGTGACGGCCTCGAAGCACTGGCGCATGGCGGCCTGGCTGGTCATCTGCGCCACGTGCAGGCCCATGTGGGCGGCTTCCAGCATGTCGGCGCTGCCGCCGCCGTACCAGGGGTCCATCACGCAGTCGTGGCCAAAGGCCACGGTGAGGCCCGCGGCCATGAGCTCGGGCACGCGCGTCATGCCGCGGCGCTTGGGGTAGGTGTCGTGGCGGCCCTGCAGCGTGATGTTGATCAGCGGGTTGGCCACCACGCCCAACTGCGCCTCGGCCATCAGCGGGATGAGCTTGCTCACGTAGTAGTTGTCCATGCTGTGCATCGACGTGAGGTGCGAGCCCGCCACGCGGCCGTGCAGGCCCAGGCGCTGGGTCTCCTGCGCCAGCGTCTCCACGTGGCGCGAGAGCGGGTCGTCCGACTCGTCGCAGTGCATGTCCACCCGCTTGCCCAGTTGGGCGGCCAGTTCGCACAGGATCTTCACGCTCTCGGCCCCCTGGGCCATGGTGCGCTCGAAGTGTGGGATGCCGCCGACCACGTCCACACCCAGGTCGAGCGCGCGTGTCAGGTTGTCGAGCCCGCCCGGCGAGCGCAGCACGCCATCCTGCGGAAAGGCCACGAGCTGCAGGTCCAGGTAGGGCGCCACGCGCTGCTTCACGTCGAGCAGGGCGCGCACGGGCAGCAGGCTGGGGTCGCTGGTGTCCACGTGCGAGCGGATCGCCAGCAGGCCCTGGGCCACGGCCCAGTCGCAGTAGCGCAGGGCGCGCTGCACGATGGCCTCGTGTGTGAGTTGGGGTTTGAGCTCGCCCCACAGCGCAATGCCTTCGAGCAAGGTGCCGCTCTGGTTCACGCGCGGCTGGCCATAGCTGAGCGTGGAATCCATGTGGAAATGCGCGTCCACGAAGGGTGGGCTCAGCAGCAGGCCGCCCGCGTCCACCGTGTCGTGCGCAGGCGCTTGCAGGCCCTCGGTCACTTCGGTGATGCGCCCGTCCTGCACGGCCACGGACATGTGGGTGCGGCCGTCGGGCAGGGTGGCGTTGTGGATCAGCAGATCGAGCATGGTGGTGCAGGTGCAGGGCGTTGTTCGTGTTCGGCGCGGGTGGGGGTATTTTGTCGCGGATTCGTGTCGGGATCTCGTTCCTGGCGGCTCAGCGCCCGGGGTGTGCGGTGTAGCGGTACACCCCGGGCCGGTGGCCGGCCTCGATGGCGATGCTGCGCAGCTTGTCTTCGTGCCCCGAGCTGGCCCGCGCCGTGATGCGGATGCCGTTGCGCGTGGCGCGGCAGGCGATGCGGCTCAGGGTGATCTCCGCATGGTCGTTGTTGAGTTCGCGGATGCTTTGGGTGTGCACGGCCTGCAGGCTGCCATCGCCGCCGCGCTGCATCCATTGCAGGTACAGAAAAGACTGCGCGTACTGCGTGCCATGCACGATGCGGTAGACGCCTTCGTTCTTGCGCACAGGCCACTGGCCGCAGACCTGCACCCAGTCCACTGCCTCGGCCGTGGCAAAGCGCTCGTAGGGCACATCCATGCCCAGGGCATGGGCCGGCGCGCCAGAGGCGAGTGCCAGGGCCGCAAGCCAGGGGGCCGTCTTCATCGCTCGCCCCTGCGATACGGCTTCATCAGCGCCTGCGGATACGCGGCCTTGCGTGCCACCAGCACCAGGGCCAGGATGGACAGCAGGTAGGGCAGCATCAAATACACCTGGTAGGGCAGCCAGGCGTCGCCCGCCTGCTGCAGGCGCAGCTGCAGCGCGTCGAAGAAGGCAAAGAGCAGGGCGCCCAGCAGCGCCTTGCCGGGCCGCCATGAGGCGAACACCACCAGCGCCACGCAGATCCAGCCGCGCCCGTTCACCATGTTGAAGAAAAAGGCGTTGAAGGCCGAGAGCGTGAGGAAGGAGCCCGCCACCCCCATCAGCGCCGAACCGGCCACGATGGCGCCGGTGCGCGTGGCCGCGACCGACAGGCCCTGGCCTTCGGCCGCCTGCGGATTCTCGCCCACCATGCGCACGGCCAGGCCCAGCGGTGTGCGCATCAGCACCCAGGCCAGCAGCGGTACCAGGGCCAGCGCCAGCAACGTGAGCGGGGTCTGTGCCGAGAGGATGGGCAGGCCCAGCCACTCCATGGGCGCAAAGGGCTCGATGGTGGGCGGCGTGTTCACCTTGGGAAAGCCCACGCGGTAGCCGTAGTAGCTCAGCGCCGTGGCCAGGAGCGTGATGCCCAGGCCCGAGACATGCTGCGACAGCGCCAACCCCACCGTGAGCCAGGCATGCAACAGGCCGAACACGGCGCCCGTGAGCGCCGCCACCAGCACCCCGGTCCACAGGCCGAAGCCGGCATACACCGTGAGCCAGCCCGTGAAGGCTCCCGCGACCATGATGCCCTCGATGCCCAGGTTGAGCACGCCGGCCCGCTCGCACAGCAGTACCCCGAGCGTACCCAGGATGAGCGGCGTGGCCACCCGCAGCGTGGCGATCCAGAAGGCCGGGTTGGCCAGAATGTCGAGTAGTTCACTCATTTCAGTTGTTCAATCCGTATGGGCGCTTCCCGCGGTCCACAGCATTGGCGCAGCTGAGGCCAGTGCTCCCGCGCAAGGGCCGCCCCGCCGCGCTGGGAGCGTCCCCCTCCCGCATTGCGCAGCAAGGCGAGAGAGGGGGACGGCGCGAAGCGACTCAGGGGGTGCTTCATTTCATGCGGACCCGGTATTGCGTGAGCAGCGTGGCCACCAGCACGGCAATGAGCGAGGTGGCCACGATCACGTCGGCGATGTAGGTGGGCACGCCCACGGCGCGGCTCATGCTGTCGGCCCCCACCAGCACGCCAGCCACGAAGGTGCCGGCTGCTATCACCCCCAGCGGGTGCAGCCCGGCCAGCATGGCGATGACGATGCCGCTGTAGCCATAGCCGGGCGACATGTCCAGCGTGACATAGCTGGTGCGGCCCGCCACCTCGATGGCACCGGCCAGCCCGGCCAGCCCGCCCGAAAGCAGGGCCACCAGCACCACGGTGCGCGTGATGGGCACGCCGGCAAAGGCGGCAGCGCGCGCATTGGCGCCTGCCGCGCGGATGTCGAAGCCCGGCACCGTGCGCCGCAGAATGGCCCAGAGCACCAGCGCCAATGCAACCGCCCACAGCAGGCCTGTGTGCAGGCGCGTCTGGGGCACGAGCTTGGCGAGTTCGAGGTCGCCCTGCAGCGCCACGCTCTGCGGCCAGCCCATGGACAGCGGGTCCTTCATGGGCCCGTCGAGCAAGGCCGAGACCAGCAGCAGGGTGATGAAGTTGAGCAGCAACGTGGTCACCACCTCGTCCACCCCCAGGCGCGACTTCATGAGCGCCGGGCCCAGCAGCAGCAGCGCGCCGGCCAGGGCTGCGGCCAGCACCATCAGCGGGAACAGCAGCCAGTGCGACCATTCCAGCCCCGTGCCGCCATGCATGCCGCCCACGGCCACGGCGGCCAGCGCCCCGGCATAGAGCTGCCCCTCGGCCCCGATGTTGAACAGCCGCGCACGAAAGGCCACGGCCGCAGCCAACCCGGTCAGGATCAGTGGCGTGGCGCGCGTCAGCGTCTCGGTCAGCGCAAAGACCGAGCCGAAGGCGCCCTTGACGAGCAATGCATAGGTCTGGCCCACGGGCGCTCCGGCCCACAGCACCAGCAGGCCACTGATGAGGAAGGTGAAGACCACGGCGCCCACCGGCGCCGCCACATAGGCGGCCGGGGAGATGTGGTTGCGTTTTTCAAGCCGCATGGGGCGTCAACGTGTGGAGGGGGTGGGAGTGCATCGGATTACCATGTGCAGAACGGAGACGAGGCCTGTAGCACGCAGGACCGCCAAAAAAAGAGAGGGGACGCATGAACAACAACCCGGCCCGGGGATGGTCTGGATGCATGGCTGCAGCCTTCGCAGGGGGCAAAGCCATCCGGCACATGCTGCTGTGCAGCGCGCTGGCGCTGGGCTGCGCAGGTGCCATGGCACAAGCATTGACCGGCGAGGGTCCGTCGGCGTCGGCGTCGGCTGCCCCACCTGACCTGCCGCTGAAGAACGAAGCAGCGTATACCGCCGAGATCAACGAATGGCTCGACGACAACCGCAGACAGAGGGAAGAAGGCCAGAAGCGGCGCCAGCGCATCACTATCGGTGTTGTGTCGGCGCTGGTGGCCGGCTTTCTCGGCTTGCTGCTACACACGTGGCGCAGCAGCCGGCCCATGGCCTTCAAGCTCAGCCGGGTGCTGCTGTGGACGCCCCTGTTCCTGCTGGCGGGGGTCTGGTTCTTTCCATCCACCATCCTGCTGGTGATGGGGTGTGCTCCGGTGCTGCTCGGCGTGTGGTGGCGGCGCGCCCTGTCCTGGTGGGAGCTGTCCATCGCTTCTGCGCTGTACCTGCCGGCTCTGGTGTTCACCTGGCTTGTCTTCAGGACGCTGGCCGGCATGGGGCGTGGGTAGGGGGTGAACCGCTGGATCGGTGCCTGCGCAGTCACGGGGTTTCCTCCGCGCTGCTGGCGGCGCCGGCCATCGCCAGCCCGATGGCCTCGCGCGTCCAGGCTTCGGCGGGTCGGGCCTCGCTCAGATGCCCCTCATGCATCACCGCCACGCGGTCGCCCAGGGCCAGTACCTCGTCGAGGTCGTCCGAGATCAGCAGCACCGCAGCGCCGCCGTCGCGGGCGTCGATCAGCTGTTGCTGCACGAACGTGACTGCGCCGATGTCGAGGCCCCAGGTGGGCTGGTGCGCCACGATGAGCCGCGGGGCAGGCGCATCGCCAGGCGGCAGCAGGGCGCGGCCCAGGATGAGCTTTTGCATGTTGCCGCCCGAGAGCGCACGGGCCGGTGTGTCCGCCCCGCCGCCGCGCACGTCGAAGGTCTCGGCCACACGCTGCGCATGCTGGCGCGCAGCGGTGCGCTTGACCCAGAAGGCCTTGAACCAGGGGTGGGCGAACCAGTGGCTGCGCAGGCGCTCGGACACGGCGTTCTCCCACACCGGCAGGTCGCCCACCACGCCCACGGCATGGCGGTCTTCGGGGATGCGGGCCACGCCCTGGTTCACCACCCAGGCGGGGCGGGCCTGCAGCGGGGCGCCCAGCAGCGTGACCTGGCCGGCCGTGGCGGCGCGCACGCCGCACAGCAGATCGGCTAAGGCCACCTGGCCATTGCCCGAGACTCCGGCAATGGCAACGATTTCGCCCGCGTTCAGCGTGAGCGACACGTTCTGCAGCCGGTCGCGGCCCGTGCTTGCCGTGGACACATCGGCCAGCGTGCACACCGGCGCGCCCACGCTTTTGGCGGGCCGGCGCTCGCTGGCCTCGATGGCATGGCCCACCATCCACTGGGCCAGTTGGCCCTGCGTAGTGCTCTGGGCGGGCGCCTCGGCCACCAGCTTGCCCTGGCGCAGTACGGCCACCCGGTGCGAGACGCGCAGTACCTCGGCCAGCTTGTGGCTGATGAAGATGATGGACAGGCCCTGGGCCACCATCTGCGACAGGGTGGCAAACAGCGCCTCGCTTTCCTGCGGGGTGAGCACGGCGGTGGGCTCGTCCAGGATCAGGATGCGCGCGCCGCGGTACAAGGCCTTGAGGATCTCGACCCGCTGGCGTTCGCCCACCGAGAGGCTGCCTACCAGCGCATCGGGCTGCACCGGCAGGCCGAAGCGGGCCGACACGGCCAGCAGCTTCTCGCGCGCGGCCGCCCGGCGCGAAAACGGCTGCCACAGCGGTTCGCTCCCCAAGAGCACGTTGTCCAGCACCGTGAGGTTGTCGGCCAGCGTGAAATGCTGGTGCACCATGCCGATGCCGGCGGCCAGCGCAGCACGTGGCTGGCCGGGCTGCAGCGGCTGGCCGAAGACTTCGATGCTGCCCTCGTCGGCCACATAGTGGCCGAACAGGATGGACATCAGTGTGGACTTGCCCGCGCCGTTCTCGCCCAGCAGGGCCAGCACTTCGCCGCGCGCCAGCGTGAGGCCGATGCCATCGTTGGCCACCAGCTTGCCGAAGCGCTTGGTGATGCCGGTCAGGCGCAGGACGGTATCGGAGGTCATGGCGCTTCCTGATCAACCAGGATGATGAGGGGAAAACCTGTTTCGCCGCCGGGCCGCCCCAAGGCGAAACGCGCCCCCTTGGGGGGCAGCGACCACACGCAGTGAGGGAGCGTGGGGGCCTTGGTCATTTCCAGGCTGCGAGAAATGCCTGCAGCACCTTGGCCGAATTGGCGGCCGCCAGGTGCATGAAGGTGTCCATCTCGTTGGCGCCGTCGCCGCCACCGGCCAGGTCGCTCAGCGAGCGGAAGGCGATGTAGGGCACGCCGTTGCTGTGCGCCACCATGGCCGTGGCGGCAGTCTCCATGTCGAGCACATTGGCCTCGAAGGTCTTGAACGCGTACTCGCGGAAGGCCTTGTTGTCCACAAAGGCCTGGCCCGAGACGCCGTTGCCGCCCACCACCATGCGCGGGCGCTCCTTCAGGCAGTGGCTGGCATGGCAGTGTTCCAGCGGCACCGCAGCCAGGCCGTTGGCCACGGCCAGCATGCGCGGGTCGGCCTCGAACCAGAATTTCTGCGTCAGCTTGGGATTGGCCGCCGAGCGCACCTCCACCGGGCGTGGGTGCATCATGCCGAAGGCGGGCAGGGTGAGTTCGGCCTGCATCCAGCCGGGCGCCGAATACTTGCCGGGCTGGTCTTCGCGCGCCATCAGCCATTCCATGTACTGGCCCCAGCGCGCAGGCACCGTCACGTCGCCGATGTGCAGGCCCGGGTTCACGCCGCCGGCGATGCCCGAGAACACGATGTGGCTCACGTGGAAGCGGTCCAGCACCAACTGCGTGTTCATGGCCGCATTGGTCATGCTGATGCCCGAGAGGAACACCACCACAGGCTTGCCCTGCAAGGTGCCGGTGGTGAACTCCACGCCATTGATGCTGTGCTTCACGGGCTGTTGCACCTGGGGCAGCAGCACCGTGAGTTCGGGGGCAAAGGCCGAGATCACGGCGATGCGGGGTGTGCTGTCAAGGCGCGTGCCCTGCACTGCGGGGCTGGATGCGCAGCCCGCAAGGGCGCCGGCCAGGGCCAGCGTGCCGAGCAGTTGGGCGATGCGACGGGGGAGCAATGCGGTGAAGTTCATGGTCAACAGGGTAAGCGATGGACAGGGCCAACGAAAAGGGCCACCGCAGTGAGTGGCCCTTGGAACTCTGCGCGCAGGCGCCGCCTGCGGCTTACTTGGCCGTGGACTTGGGCTGGCTGTCGTCCACCTTCACGGTGAACTTGCCGGCCAGGATGTCGGCCTCCTTGGCCTTGACCTTGGCCACGATGTCGGCGGGTACCTTCTTCTCGAAGGTGCCCAGGGGCGCGAGTTCCGAGCCCTTGTGCTTCATCATCGAATACGGGCCGTAGTCCTCGGGTGTGAACTTGCCTTCCTTGACCAGCTTGAGCGCGCGGTCGATGCTGGGCTCCATGTGCCACAGGGCGGATGCGACCACCGTGTCGGGGTACTTGTCCTGGGTGTTGATCACGTTGCCGATGGCGAGCTTGCCCTTTTCCTTGGCGGCATCGCTCACGCCGAAGCGCTCGGCGTAGAGCACGTCGGCACCCTTGTCGATCATGGCGAAGGTGGCTTCCTTGGCCTTGGGCGGGTCGAACCAGCTGTTGATGAAGCTCACGGTGAACTCCACCTTGGGGTTCACTTCCTTGGCACCGGCCATGAAGGCGTGCATCAGGCGGTTCACCTCGGGGATGGGGAAGCCCCCGACCATGCCGATCTTGTTGGTCTTGGTCATGCCGCCGGCCACCATGCCCGACAGGTAGGCCGGCTCCTGGATGTAGTTGTCGAACACGCTGAAGTTGGGCGCCTGCGGCTTGCCCGAGGAGCCCAGCAGGAACGAGGTCTTGGGGAAGTCCTTGGCCACCTTGCGGGCAGCAGCCTCCACCGCGAAGGCCTCGCCCACGATGAGCTGGTTGCCGCCGGTGGCGTACTCGCGCATCACGCGCTCGTAGTCGGCGTTGCTCACGTTCTCGCTGGACTTGTACTCGATCTCTCCGCGCGCCTCGGCCGCCTTGAGGGCCTTGTGGATGCGGCTGACCCATTGCTGCTCGTACGGCACCGTGTAGATCGCCGCCACCTTGGTCTTGGCCTGCGCGAGGGCTGCGCCGGGCGCCAGCCCGATCATGGCCGACAGCGCCAGGGAGGTGGAGAACAGGTGGCCGGTGAAGATGCGGCGAGAGGTCATGGAGTGGGTCCTTCTTCGGATGGAGGATGGGCGATCGATTCTGGGCGTTGTCTCAAGCAATTAGCACGCCAATGGGCGGCTGGTGTCGCGTGCCGGCAGATGCCCTGCCTTGATGCAGGCGCAGGCGCCGCCACGCAGTCTGCCAGAAGAAAGTCACCAGATGGTAAGAAATCGCACTGCTTTGGGGCAAAAAAATGCCGCCTCCGGGGCCGGGTCCCTGGGGCGGCGTTGCTGCAGTGCGATCCGCGGCTACTGGCTTACTTGGTGCCGAAGATGCGGTCGCCGGCATCGCCCAGCCCGGGCAGGATGTAGCCGTGGTCGTTGAGCTCGCGGTCGATGGCGGCGGTGAAGATCGGCACGTCGGGGTGGGCCTTCTGCAGCGTGGCCACGCCCTCGGGGGCGGCCAGCAGGCAAACGAACTTGATGGAGCGGGGGTTGAGCTTCTTGAGCCGGTCCACGCAGGCGGCGGCCGAGTTGCCGGTGGCCAGCATGGGGTCGACCACGATGATGTCGCGCTCTTCCATCTCGGAGGGCATCTTGAAGTAGTACTCCACCGGCTGCAGCGTGGCCGGGTCGCGGTACAGGCCGATGTGGCCCACGCGCGCGCCGGGCACCACGGTCAGCATGCCGTCGAGGAAGCCGTTGCCCGCACGCAGGATGGAGACCAGCACCAGCTTCTTGCCATCGATCACCTGGCCGGTCATGGTCTCCAGCGGGGTTTCGATCTCGATGTCCTGCAGCGGCATGTCGCGCGTGACCTCGTAGGCCATG
This sequence comes from Acidovorax sp. FW305-C-20-28, assembly GCF_058783375.1. Taxonomy (NCBI): domain Bacteria; kingdom Pseudomonadati; phylum Pseudomonadota; class Betaproteobacteria; order Burkholderiales; family Comamonadaceae; genus Acidovorax; species Acidovorax sp. FW305-C-20-28. The sequence goes on from NZ_JBYSYM010000003.1 coordinate 12,744, forward strand.
AGCGTGCTCAGCTCGCCCAGCAGGCGGCGAAAGCTGTTGGTGCTGGCGTCCTTGCGGCGCATCAGCGTGAGCTTGTGCTGGACGAGGGGGTGGGTGATGACGGTGACGTTGGTACTGGTGCTCATGGCGTAGTGCTCGATTGTTTTTGGGTCGCGCCTAGTCTGCCAGAAACCTTGCGTATCTCGACATGTCCACATTCCCGCCGCTGATGAGAATGCCGACCTTGGCGCCACGCACATCCACGCCGCCATGCCGCACACCGGCAAAGGCCAGTGCACCGGTGGGCTCCACCACCAGCTTCATGCGCTCGGCGAAGAAGCGCAGGGCCTCGACCAGTTGCTCGTCGGTGGCGGTCACGATGTCCTCGGCCAGGCGCTGGATGATGGGAAAGGTGATCTGCCCCAGCGAGCGGGCCTGTGCGCCGTCGGCAATCGTGTGCGGCGTGGGGATCTGCACCAGTTGCCCGCTGCGCAGCGATTGCTGGCCGTCGTTGCCGGCCTCGGGCTCCACGCCCACGACGCGGCAGCTCGGCGCCAGGGCCTCGGTCGCCAGCAGGCTGCCGGCCAGCAGGCCGCCGCCGCCCACGCAGACGAACAGGTAGTCCAGGTCGGGCACCTCTTCCAGGAATTCCTTGGCCGCCGTGCCCTCGCCGGCAATCACATGCGGGTGGTCGAAGGGCGGCACCAGGGTCATGCCGCGCTCCTGGGCCAGCCGGTGGCTGATGGCCTCGCGGTCTTCGGTGTAGCGGTTGTAGGTGACCACCTGGGCGCCGTACTCACGCGTGGCCGCCATCTTGGTGGCGGGGGCGTCTTCGGGCATCACGATCAGGGCGGGCATGTCCAGCAGCCGGGCCGACAGCGCGATGGCCTGCGCGTGGTTGCCGGCCGAAAACGCCAGCACGCCGCGTTCGCGCTGTTCGTCGCTGAACTGCGAGAGGGTGTTGTAGGCCCCGCGGAACTTGAACGAGCCTGTGCGCTGCTGGTTTTCGCACTTGAAGAACACCTGGGTGCCCAGCAGCGTGTCAGCCATGTGGGAGCGCAGCACATGCGTGCGGTGGGCCACACCAGCGAGCCGCTGTGCGGCAGAAACAACATCCGCGTAGGTGGGCGGGGGAAGGCTGGCGTTGCTCATAGTGGAATCTTTCAGGTCTGAAGGGGCTCAACTATTCCATCCATCATAAAACTGCCTGACTTTTGGTCACAGAGGGCGTGCAAGGCCCAAAAACAGGGCGTTTGCCGCTATGAATATTGATGCCCGGGCCCCTGGTGCATGGATATACTGCCCCTTTTCCCGACTTTCCCCAAGAGCCCACCATGTCCATTTCCCGCCGCATTGCCACCCTGGGCCTCGGCCTGGCCGCCTCGTTCGCTGTCTCCCTGGCCGCCCATGCCCAGGCCCGCGAACTCACCGTGGCTTCCAGCGCGACCTATGCGCCCTTCGCGTTCGAGAACAAGGACAAGCAGATCGTCGGCTTCGACATCGACATCATCAACGCCATCGCCAAGCACCAGAACCTCAAGATCAAGGTCGTGAACACGCCCTGGAGCGGTATCTTCGCGGCGCTCAACAACGGTGACGTGGACCTGGTGATCTCCGGCGTGACCATCAACGACAAGCGCCGCCAGAGCTACGACTTCTCGGCCCCGTACTTCGCGGCCCACCAGCTCATCGCCGTGCCCAAGAACAGCACCGTGGCTTCGCTCAAGGACCTGGCAGGCAAGAAGATCGCCGTGGTGAATGCCTCCACGGCCGACGACGTGGCCTCGCGCGAATTCGGCAAGACCAATGCCAACATCCGCCGCTTCGAGAGCACGCCGCTCATCATCTCCGAGCTGGCTGGCGGCGGCGTGGATGCTGCCATCGGCGACAACGGCGTCATCGCCTACCGCGTGAGCCAGAATGCAGCGCTCAAGACGGTGGAAGATCCGTCCTTCCCCGAAGAAGGCTTCGGCATCGTCGTGAAGAAGGGCGACAAGGCCCTGCAGGACAAGCTCAACGCCGGCCTGGCCGCCGTACGCGCCGACGGCAGCTATGGCGAGATCTACAAAAAGTGGTTCGCAAAAGAGTACAAGGCACGCTGAGCCCGGTTCTGGCTTGAGTCACTTGCAGCGGCCGCCAGCGGCCGCTTTTTTGTTTTCTGAGGGGAGCCGCGTGCGCGGCCGTGAAAGAAGGAGAAGGACCCATGGATCAACCCGAATTGTGGTTTGGCTGGTTCCGGCCGGACATCCTGGTGGAATACCGCGAGCTGTTCTTCAAGGGCGCGTGGATGACGCTGTGCATGACGGTGGTCTGCGTCACGCTGGGCGGCTCGTGGGGCCTGGTGCTGGCTCTGGCGCGCCTGGCGCAGGCGCGCCATGCGCCGTGGAACTGGGTGTGCCGCTTCCTGCTGCGCTGGCCCTCCACCGTGTACGTGAGTTTTTTCCGTGGTACGCCGCTGTTCGTGCAGATTCTGCTCATGCACTTTGCGGTGATGCCGCTGTTCATCCACCCGGTGTCGGGCCTGCTGGTCGATGGTGACCTGGCGCGCACGCTCAAGCAGGAGCATGGCGCTTTGATCTCGGGCATCGCGGCACTCACGCTGAATTCGGCGGCCTATATCTCCGAGGTGTTCCGTGCGGGCATCCAGTCGATTGCGCGCGGCCAGTCCGACGCCGGGCGTTCGCTGGGCTTCACGCCGCTGCAGGTGCTGCGCTACGTGGTGCTGCCCCAGGCTTTCCGGCGCATGCTGCCACCCCTGGGCAACAACATGATCGCGCTGCTCAAGGACACGTCCCTGGTCTCGGCCATCGGCCTGGCCGAGATGGCGTACGCCGCGCGCACGGTGGCGGGCGCCTATGCGCGCTACTGGGAGCCCTACCTGGCCATCTCGCTGGCCTACTGGTGCATGACCCTGGCGCTGACCACGGTGCTGCGCCGGCTGGAGTACCGGCTGGCGCGCAGCGACCGGAGTTAACCGAGTTCCGAAAAGCGCTGCAGCGGGGTGAGGCCAGGGAAGTCCCCCGCGCGCTTTTGCTTCATCGCCGTGACCGATTCCTGTACGTGGCGGTTGCTCCAGATGGTGCCCTGCAGCCAGCCCATCTGGCGCAGGCTGTCTTCCACCGAGTGGTCGCGCGCATAGTTCACGGCCTGCTTGGTGCCCCAGATGGCCACAGGCGGCTTGCTGGCGATCTCTGCGGCGCACTGCAGCGCTGCGGCAACCATGGCCTCCTGCGTATCGAAGACCTCGTTGACCAAGCCGTAACCCAGCGCCTTCTGGGCGGGCATGCGCCGGCCCGTATAAGCCAGCTCCTTGACCACGCCCAGGGGCACGAGCTTGGGCAGGCGCTGCAGGGTACCCACGTCGGCCACCATGCCGATGTTGATCTCCTGGATGCAGAAGAAGGCGTCGGTCGTGGCATAGCGGATGCAGGCCGCCGTCACCATGTCCACCGCGCCGCCGATGCAGCCGCCGTGGATGGCCATGATCACCGGGATGCGCAGCTCCTCCAGCCGTGTGAAGGTGTGCTGCATGTCGGTCAGCAGGTCGAAGATGGCGGCGCGGCCCTCGGGGCTCTGGTCGTCCATGGTGATGGCGCCGCCGAAGGTCTCGAGCGCCATGCCCGCGCTGAAGTGCTTGCCCGTGCTGCTGATGACCAGGGCGCGCGCCTCGCCCGCCCGATGCAGGTGCACCAGCACCTCGTCCAGCTCGCGCCAGAAGGTGGGGTGCATGGTGTTCATGGCCTCGGGCCGGTTCAGCACCAGGTGGGCCACATGGCCGGTGGTGGTCAGGGAAAAGCAGGTGAGGGTGGGAGCAGTGTTCATGGGCGAACACTGTAGGCCCCGCGCCCGCGCCGTCAAGGTCGCCAGTGCGACTGCGGGCGGGCGGCTGCGGGTTTGCCCGCATCTGCCGCGTGGCAGATGGGGTAGGGGACGGCGATCAGCCGTCGGTGGTTTCCGTGGCGTCGGCGATCTCGGGCACGGGCAGGCGGCTGGCCAGGATCTTGTCGATGGTCTTGCCGTCCATGTCCACCACCTCGAGCTTCCAGCCTTCCCATTCCACGGTGTCCGTCACCTTGGGCAGGCGGCCGGTCAGCAGCATGATCATGCCGCTGAGCGTGTGGTAGCGGCCGCGCTCTTCCTCGGGCACAGCGTCCAGGTTCAGCCGGTCCTTGAGCTCGGGCACGGGGATGTGGCCGTCCAGCAGCCAGCTGCCGTCTTCGCGCTGCAGTGCCCAGGATGTTTCGGGGTCGCGCGGCTGGAATTCGCCGGTGATGGCCTCGATCAGGTCCTGCAGCGTGACGATGCCCTGCACCTCGCCGTACTCGTCGATCACGAAGGCCATGTGCACGTCCGACAGGCGGAAGTTGTCCAAAAGCTCCATGCCGGTGATGGTCTCGGGCACGTACAGCGCCGTCTGCAGCGGCTGCTCTGCCAGGCTGTGGGCCTTGTCGCGGATGGTGCGCGACAGCCACTGGCGTGCATTGAGCACGCCGCGGATGTTGTCCATGCCGCCACGCACCACAGGGAAGCGGGCGTGGTCCGACTCTTCGATGCGCTTCAGGTTCTCCTCGAAGCTCAGGTCCAGGTCCAGGCAGACCACATCACCGCGCGGCACCATGAGCGAGCCGATCTGGCGGTCGTCCAGGCGGAACACGTTGCGCACCATGGTGTGCTCGTGCGACTCGATCACACCGGCCGTCGTACCCTCGACCAGCATGGCGTGGATCTCTTCCTCGGTCACGGGGCTGCCGCTGGTTTCCTTGACGCCCAACAGGCGCAGCAGCGTGCGTGTGGAGGTGGACAGCAGCAGCACGAAGGGCTTGGTCGCCAGCGCCAGGAAGTTGATCGGGCGCGACACCAGGCGGGCAAAGGTTTCCGGGTAGGACTGGCCGATGCGCTTGGGCACCAGTTCGCCCACGACGATGGAGAAGTAGGTGATCAGCACCACCACCAGGCCCGTCGCGGCATATCCGCCATAGGGGGCCGGCACGCCCAGAGCTGCCAGCCAGGCAGCCAGGGGGGCGGCCAGGGCCGCCTCACCGACGATACCGTTGAGCACGCCGATCGATGTGATGCCGATCTGGATGGTGGAGAGAAAGCGGGTGGGGTCTTCGCCCAGCTTCACAGCGGCTGCGGCGCCGCTATCGCCCTCATCAATCAGCTTTTGCAGCCGGGCCTTCCGTGCCGTGACCAGTGCGATCTCCGACATGGCGAACACGCCGTTCAAGAGGATGAGGGCGAACAGTATTGCGATTTCCATAGACAGGGAACAGACAGTTCCCTTGAAGTTGAGAAGCTGCCCATTGTAGGGGTGTGGTTACTGCCGGGATGCCGAACGGATATTGGCCCCCGTATCCGGGCGCTTGCAAGGACCGTGCTCAGTCCCCGCCGCCACCGCCGCAGCCACCACCTCCGCAGCTGCTGCCGCCATCGCTCCCACCACCATCGCTGCTATCACTGGAACTGCTCGACGAGGAGGAACTGTCCGCCCCGCCGAAGTCGCCCGAGCTGCCGCTGTGGCTGCTGTCAGAGAAGCTGGTGCCGCAGTAGGTGCCGCTGCCATCACCGCCTGCAGCGTTCTTGGCGAGGATGCTGCTGCAATCGGGCACGTAGGTGAAGCCGCCGGCGATCGCCATCTTGGCATCCAGCGCGAACAGCAGGGGCAGGCGGCTGGGGGCCTTGGGGTTGATGGCTTCTTCCTTGCAGGCCCAGAACCAGGCGCGGCGCAGGCCATCGTTGTTCTTCGCCTTGGTGCCCAGGGCCTCGGCCGGCGTATGGTGCAAGAAGAAGCCCAGCGCGTTGTGGCACCAGGTCTTGTAGGCCTGGGTGTGCAGTATGAAGTCGTGCCACAGGGCATCCACGGCCTTGGACGGCATGGCCACGAACTGCTTGCGGCTGCGCATGCAGGCCATGAAAAACTGGCGCAGGCCGCGCTCCACCAGTTCGCAGTCCTTCTGCGACAGATGGGGGTAGGTCTCGCGCAGCTTGCGCTTGAGGTAGGCGGGCAGCTTGGCCTCGCGGATGTAGCGCTCGCGCACCGAGCGCGTCCACTGCACCACCATGGCGGTCACCACCACCGTGCACACCAGGTAGACGCCCCAGCGCCAGTTCGGGTGCAGCAGCCCCGCAAAAACCGCAATGAAGGCCAGCACCCAGACGGCGACGGCCAGTTGCACCACGTTGCTGCCGTAGCGCACCAGCAGGTTGTCGATCTTGCCCATCGGTATCCCCCTTTGTTATTTGTCTGTTTTCCGGGGTTGTACCTCTTTTTGGGGCGGTGGATGTGACTATTTTTTGACGCTGCTCAGCGCTTCCTTCCGCCGAAGACGCTGCCCAATACGCCGCGCAGGATTTCCTTGCCCAGCGTGGTGCCCATGGTGCGCACGGCCGACTTGGCCATGGTCTGGGCCAGGCCGTCGCGCTTGCCGCCGCGCGGGCCGGTGGAGCCAAAGAGCACGTCGTTCAGGCCGCCCAGCAGGCCGCCACCTTCCTCTGCGGGGGCCGCCACGGCGCCGCCCTTGCCGGCCGGGGCCTGCGCGCTGCCCGCATCGGCGGTGCGGCCCTTGAGCTTTTCATAGGCCGATTCGCGGTCCACCATCTTCTCGTACACGCCGGCCACCAGCGAGCTGGCCATCAGCGCCTGGCGCTGCGGCGGCGTGATGGGGCCGAGCTGGCTGCCCGGCGGCAGGATGAACACGCGCTCGGTCACGCTGGGGCGGCCCTTGGCGTCGAGAAAGCTCACCAGCGCCTCGCCCACGGCCAGCTCGGTGATGGCGGTTTCGATATCGAGGCCCGGCTTTTGCCGCATGGTGGTGGCCGTGGCCTTCACGGCCTTCTGGTCGCGCGGCGTGAAGGCGCGCAGCGCATGCTGCACGCGGTTGCCCAGCTGGGCCAGCACGCTGTCGGGAATATCGAGCGGGTTCTGCGTCACAAAGTACACGCCCACGCCCTTGGAGCGCACCAGCCGCACCACCAGTTCGATGCGCTCGACCAGCACCTTGGGCGCCTCGTTGAACAAGAGGTGGGCCTCGTCGAAGAAGAACACCAGCTTGGGCTGCTCGGGGTCGCCGATCTCGGGCAGTTGCTCGAACAGCTCGGACAGCATCCACAGCAGGAAGGTGGCATACAGGCGCGGCGCGTTCATGAGCTTGTCGGCCGCCAGGATGTTGACCACGCCGTGGCCGTCCACCGTCTGCATGAAATCCTGGATGTTGAGCATGGGCTCGCCGAAGAACTGCGTGCCGCCCTGCTGCTCGATCTGCAGCAGCCCGCGCTGGATGGCGCCCACGCTGGCCGCACTCACGTTGCCGTACTCGGTCGTGAATTCCTTGCTGTTGTCGCCCACATACTGCAGCATGGCGCGCAGGTCCTTGAGGTCCAGCAGCAACAGGCCGTTGTCGTCGGCGATCTTGAACACCAGGTTGAGCACGCCCAATTGCGTCTCATTGAGGTTGAGCATGCGCCCCAGCAGCAGGGGGCCCATGTCCGACACCGTGGCGCGCACCGGGTGGCCTTGCTCGCCAAACACGTCCCACAGCGTGGTCGGGCAGGCCAGCGGGGCGGGCAGCTCCAGGCCGCGCTCCTTGAGCGTGGCGGCCAGCTTCTCGCCGATCTTGCCGGGCTGGCTGGCGCCCGTGAGGTCGCCCTTGACGTCGGCCATGAACACCGGCACGCCGATGCGCGAGAAATTCTCGGCCAGGGTCTGCAGCGTCACCGTCTTGCCGGTGCCCGTGGCCCCGGTGATGAGTCCGTGGCGGTTGGCCAGCCCCGGAAGCAGGTGGCATTCGGTGGTGTCGTGCTTGGCAATCAGGAGTGGTTCGGCCATTTCGGGTTTCCTAGGGGATGCGGGGTTCGGCAAAAGTAAAATCGCGTGCAGTAGATTAAATCAAGACCAAAGGACTTCCCGTGGCAGGACACAGTAAATGGGCGAACATCCAGCACCGCAAGGGGCGGCAGGATGAGAAACGCGGCAAGATCTGGACCCGCATCATTCGCGAAATCACCGTGGCGGCGCGTGCCGGTGGCGGCGACCTGTCGGCCAACCCGCGCCTGCGCCTGGCGGTGGACAAGGCCAAGGCCGCCAACATGCCGGCCGACCGCATCAAGTACAACATCGACAAGGCCACGGGCAATGCCGAAGGCCTGACCTACGAGGAAATCCGCTACGAGGGCTATGGCATCGGCGGTGCGGCGGTCATGATCGACACCATGACAGACAACCGCGTGCGCACGGTGGCCGAGGTGCGCCACGCGTTCAGCAAGCATGGCGGCAACATGGGCACCGAAGGCTCGGTGGTGTTCCAGTTCAAGCACTGCGGCCAGCTGATCTATGCCCCAGGTACCAGCGAGGACAAGGTGATGGAAGTGGCGCTCGAAGCCGGCGCCGAAGACGTGGTGACCGATGAGGATGGCGCCATCGAGGTGCTCACGGCCCCGGCCGACTTCGAGGCTGTGAAGAACGCCTTGGAGGCTGCGGGCCTGGTGCCCGAGGTGTCCGGTGTCACCATGCGCGCCGAAAACACCATCGAACTGGAGGGCGAGGACGCCGCCCGGATGCAAAAGCTGCTCGATATCCTGGAAGACCTGGACGATGTCCAGGAGGTCTACCACAACGCCGCGCTCTGAAGCGTGGCCCCCCGATGGAAGAAATCACAACACTGTCTCTGTAACAGGCGTCTTGACCCGTTGGAGACAGGTTCTAATAGGCCGGTATGAAGGTTCTTGTAATTGGTGGCGGCGGCCGTGAACACGCAATGGCCTGGAAGCTCAGCCAGTCGCCCAAGGTCACAAAGGTGTATGTGGCGCCGGGCAACGGCGGCACGGCCCTGAACTCCAAGCTGGAGAATATCGCCATCACCGACGTGCGCGAGCTGCGCAAGTGGGCGCTGGCCGAGAAGATCGCCCTCTCGGTGGTGGGCCCCGAGGCGCCACTGGCCGCCGGCGTGGTCGATGAATTCCGTGCGCACGGCCTGCGCTTGTTCGGCCCTACGCAGGCCGCTGCCCAGCTCGAAAGCTCCAAGGCCTTCTCCAAGGCATTCATGCGCCGCCATGGCATCCCCACGGCGGACTACGACACCTTCACCGACCCGGTGGCAGCCCACGCCTTTGTGGACCGCCTGGGTGCGCCCATCGTCATCAAGGCCGACGGCCTGGCAGCCGGCAAGGGTGTGGTCGTGGCCATGACGCTGAAAGAAGCCCACGATGCCGTGGACTTCATGCTGGTGGACAACAAGTACGGCGTGGCCCACAACGAGGGCGGGGCCCGCGTGGTGATCGAGGCCTTCCTCGAAGGCGAGGAAGCCTCCTTCATCGTGCTGTGCGACGGCAAGAACGTGCTGGCCCTGGCCACCAGCCAGGACCACAAGCGCCTGAAGGACGGCGACGAAGGCCCCAACACCGGCGGCATGGGGGCGTATTCGCCCGCGCCCGTGGTCACGGCCGATGTGCATGCCCGCGCGATGCGCGAGATCATCCTGCCCACCATCCGCGGCATGGAAAAGGACGGCATCCCCTACACCGGCTTCCTGTACGCCGGCCTGATGATCGACGCCAAGGGCCACCCCAAGACGCTCGAATTCAACTGCCGCATGGGCGACCCCGAGACCCAGCCCATCCTGATGCGCCTGAAAAGCGACCTGGCCGATGTGCTGGGTGCCGGTGTGGACGGCAAGCTCGACCAGATCGAGCTGCAATGGGACCGCCGCACCGCGCTGGGCGTGGTGATGGCTGCCCATGGCTACCCCGAGAACCCGCGCAAGGGCGACGCCATCACCGGCCTGCCGGCCGATGCGGACGATGCCGTGGTCTTCCATGCGGGCACGGCCCTGAAGGACGGCGTGGTCAGTGTCACGGGCGGCCGCGTGCTGTGCGTGACGGTGCTGGCCGACAGCGTCAAGCAGGCGCAGCAGCGCGCCTACGACGTGGCGCGCAACATCCAGTTCGACGGCGCGCAGTACCGCCGCGATATCGGCTTCCGAGCCGTCAAGGCCTGATGCCCACCACTCCATCGCTGAACGCCGCCGACACGGTGGCGCGTGTGCGCAGCTACCTGCAGGGGCTGCAGTTGCGCATCACCGGTGCCCTGGAGGCTGTGGAAGGCGAGGGCGGTGCCCGCTTTCTGGCCGATGCCTGGCGCAAGGAGCCCGGCGAGACCCTGCAAGGCGATGGCGTGACGCGCATCCTCGAAGGCGGGCGCGTGTTCGAGCGCGCCGGCTGCGGTTTTTCGCACGTACGCGGGCCGCAACTGCCGCCATCGGCCACCCAGCACCGGCCCGAGTTGGCGGGTGCGCCGTTCGAGGCCATGGGCGTGTCGCTGGTGTTCCACCCGAAGAACCCCTATGTGCCGACTGTGCACATGAACGTGCGCATGATCGCCGCGGGCCACCCCGGCGAGGCACCGACCTGCTGGTTCGGCGGTGGCATGGACCTCACGCCGTACTACGCCTTCGAGGAGGATGCGGTGCACTTCCACCGCGGCTGCCGCGATGCGCTGGCCCCGTTTGGCGACGACAAGTACCCGCGCTTCAAGCAGTGGTGCGACGAGTATTTCTTCCTCAAGCACCGCAATGAGCAGCGCGGCGTGGGCGGGGTGTTCTTCGATGACTTTTCGGAGCTGGGTTTCGAGCAGAGCCTGGCCATGACGCAGGCGGTGGGTGATGCCTTCCTCTCGGCCTACCTGCCCATCGTCGAGAAGCGCCAGGGCGCGCCCTATGGCGAGCGCGAGCGCGACTTCCAGCTCTACCGCCGCGGCCGCTATGTCGAGTTCAACCTGGTCTGGGACCGGGGCACGCATTTCGGGCTGCAGTCAGGTGGGCGCACCGAGTCCATCCTGTTGTCCATGCCGCCCCTGGTGTCCTGGTCGTACCAGCGCCAGCACGGGGCGGGCTCGGCCGAGGCCGCGCTCACCGAGCGCTTTCTGGTGCGGCGCGACTGGCTTGCCGGCACCGCCTGAAACGGCCATTGTTCCCAAAAAGCTATAATTTCAATAGCTGCCCGCGCTTTGGACGCCAGCAGCAGAGGTTGCAAACACCTCCCGTTGCCTGAGCGCCACCGCGCAACACCTGAGGCCCAGCCCACTGGCTGCACGCCGCGTTGCGCGCTATATTGATTCCATCCCTTATAAATCACCGCCTGATGACCACATCCACCAAATCGGAAACCGCCGCCAAGAAAGACGTCACCAAACTCCAGCGCGCCATCGTCGATGGCCTGGAAGACGTCAAGGCGCAAGACATCCAGGTCTTCAACACCGAGCACCTCTCGCCGCTGTTTGAACGGGTCATCGTGGCATCGGGCACCTCCAACCGCCAGACCAAGGCGCTGGCCGCCAGCGTGCGCGATGCGGTGAAGGACGCCGGTTTCGCCAAGCCACGCATCGAAGGCGAGGACAACGGCGAGTGGATCATCGTGGACTGCGGTGCCGCTGTGGCGCACATCATGCAGCCCGCCATCCGCCAGTACTACCGCCTCGAAGAACTGTGGGGCGAAGTGCCTGTGCGCATGAAGCTGGGTGCCGCCAAGCCGGCTTCGTCGGCAGCTGCCGACCTGGCCGAGAAGAAGTCGGCCCAGAAGGCTGCGAAATCCGATGCCAAGTCGGCCTCCAAGGGCGGTGCATCGGCACGCCCTGCGGCGAAGAAGGTCGCCGCGCCTGCCAAGGCTGCGGCAAAGCCTGCGGCCAAGGCCCCTGCGAAAAAGGCGCCTGCCAAGTCCACCGGCGCCAAGGCAACGGCCGGTGCTGCAGCACCCGCAGCCAAGAAGCCGGCCGCCAAGAAGGCACCGGTCAAGACCATCGTCGTCAAGCCATCGACCCCGCGCAAGCCTGCGGCCAAGGCTGCCGGCAAGACGGCGTCCGCCCGGCCTGCCGCAGCCAAGAAGGCCCCGGGCCGCAGCAAGTAAGTCAGTGCGGGGGGCTGCGAATGCCCCTTGCCGTTGAACTGCCATCGCCATGAAGCTGTTGATCGTGGCCGTGGGCCAGCGCGTGCCCGACTGGGCGCAGACCGCCTACGACGACTATGCCAAGCGCTTTCCGCCCGAGCTCAAGGTCGAGCTCAAAGCGGTGAAGACCGAGCCGCGCGGCTCCAAGACCCTGGAGACGCTGTACGCCGCAGAGCGCGAGCGCATCGAAGCCGCCATTCCGCGTGGCACCCGTGTGGTGGCACTCGACGAACGTGGCACCAACCTCACCACCAAGGCCCTGGCCGAACGGCTCAAGGGCTGGCAGCTGGGCGGGGACGATGTGGCTCTCATCATCGGCGGGCCCGACGGGCTGGACCCGGCGTTTCGCCAGGCCGCGCACGAGCGCATCCGCCTGTCCGACCTGACACTGCCGCACGCCATGGTGCGGGTGCTGCTCATCGAGCAGCTGTACCGCGCCTGGTCGGTGAATGCGGGCCACCCTTACCACCGCGAGTAGTGCCTGATTTGCTACCGATGGCGTAGCAAACGGTAAGAGGCGCGTGGGATCGTGTGCCGGTTCTTGGTTATGCTCCATGCACCATGCCGGACTTCATCTACCTCGCCTCCCAAAGCCCCCGCCGCCGCCAGTTGCTCGACCAGTTGGGTGTGCGCCATGAGCTGCTCGTACCCAATGTGGACGGCGACACGGGCGAGGATGCCGAGGCCATCGAGGAGGTGCTCCCCGGCGAGGTGCCCACGGCCTATGTGCAGCGTGTGACCGGGCTCAAGCTCGATGCCGCGATGGCGCGCCGTGCGCGCCGGGGGCTGCCCGAGGCGCCCATCCTGTGCTCCGACACCACGGTGGCCCTGGGCCGTGCCATCTACGGCAAGCCCGATGACGCCGCGCACGCCGCACGCATGCTGAGTGAGCTGGCGGGGCGCACACACCGTGTGCTCACCGCCGTGGCGCTGCAGATGGGCACGCGCCGCGTGGCGGCGCTGTCGGTGTCGCGGGTCACGTTTGCGGCACTCACGCCGCAGCAGGTCGATGACTACGTGGCCACCGGCGAACCCCTGGGCAAGGCCGGCGCCTATGGTGTGCAGGGCAGGGCGGCAGCCTTCATTCCGCAGCTGAGCGGCAGTTATTCGGGCATCATGGGGCTGCCGATGTACGAAACCGCGCAATTGCTGCGCGCTGCCGGATTTCCGGTCTGAACACAACACCAAGAAGCGGCTGACGACCATGCAACAAGACATCCTCATCAACTGGTCGCCGCAGGAGACACGCGTCGCCATCGTCGAGCACGGTGCCGTGCAGGAGCTGCACATCGAGCGCACGCTGGAGCGTGGGCTGGTGGGCAACGTCTACCTGGGCAAGGTCTCGCGCGTGCTGCCGGGCATGCAGTCGGCCTTCATCGACATCGGGCTGGAGCGCGCCGCCTTTCTGCACGTGGCCGACGTCTGGCAGCGCCAGCCCGATGGCGAGCCGCCCGCGTTCGCGCGCAAGGGCGAGCCGCCGGTGCCCATCGAAAAGCAGGTGTTCGAGGGCCAGTCGCTCATGGTGCAGGTCATCAAGGACCCCATAGGCACCAAGGGCGCGCGCCTGTCCACCCAGATCAGCATCGCTGGGCGCCTGCTGGTGTTCCTGCCGCAGGACGACCATGTGGGCGTGTCGCAAAAGATCCCTTCGGCCGAGCGCGATGCCCTGCGGGCCCGCCTGCAGGCCCTGGTGGGTGACAAGGCCTCGGGCGGCGGTGGCGGCTTCATCCTGCGCACCAATGGCGAGGACTCGACCGACGCCGAGCTGGCCGAAGACATCGCCTACCTGCGCAAAACCTGGAAGCGCATCAAGGAGGCTTCGCTCAAGCTGCCGCCCATGTCGCTGCTGCACCAGGACCTCGATCTGCTGCAGCGCGTGCTGCGCGACCTGGTGGGCGACCACACGCAGACCATCCGCCTCGACTCGCTCGAACAGTTCCAGCGGTTGCGCGCCTTCGGGCAGGAGTTCATGCCTGCCGCCGCGCCCAAGCTGCAGCACTACAAGGGCGAGCGGCCCATCTTCGACCTGTATTCCATCGACGAAGAGGTGGCCAAGGCCCTGGGCCGGCGCGTGGACCTCAAGTCGGGCGGCTACCTCATCGTGGACCAGACCGAGGCGCTCACCACCATCGATGTGAACACCGGCGGCTATGTGGGCGCGCGCAACTTCGATGACACCATCTTCAAGACCAACCTGGAGGCCGCCCAGGCCATCGCCCGCCAGCTGCGCCTGCGCAACCTGGGGGGCATCATCATCGTGGACTTCATCGACATGGTGCAGGTGGGCCACCAGGAGGCCGTGCTCAGCGAGTTCCGAAAGCAGCTCGGGCGCGACCGCGTGAAAACCATGGCCGGCGGCTTCTCGCAGCTGGGCCTGGTGGAGATGACACGCAAGCGCACGCGCGAATCCCTGGCCCACATGCTCTGCGAGCCCTGCGAGGCCTGCCAGGGCAAGGGCAGCGTGAAGACGGCGCGCAGCGTGTGCTACGACATCCTGCGCGAGATCCTGCGCGAGGCGCGCCAGTTCAACCCGCGCGAGTTCCGCGTGGTCGCCTCGGCGCGCGTGGTGGAGCTGTTCCTCGACGAGGAGAGTCAGCACTTGGCGGGCCTGTCGGACTTCATCCGCAAGCCCATCTCGCTGCAGGCCGAGAGTGCCATGGGGCAGGAGCAGTACGACATCGTGCTGCTGTGAGGCGTGGACTGCGGCGTGTCGGCATCCGCGCTTGTCTCTTCACTGCGGAAAAGGATGCGGATGGCTTGATCACCAAGCAGGAGTACGACCCCAAGCGCAAGAAAATCCTGGAAGGGCTTTGACCGCAACTGGCGGCCAGATCCCGCCTACATCTCGTCGATGATCTTCTTTCGTTTGCCTTCGTATTCTTCGGGGGTGATCAGCTTGCTGTCGTGCAAGGACTTCAGTTGGCGCAGGCGTGATTCGGCCGAGGTGGGGGCAGCGTTGGCACTGCCTGCAACCGGCTGTGCGCCGGTGGCCACGGGGGATGCACTTGCTGGAGCGGCCACGAACGCAGGCAGTTCCGGCAGCGTTCCTTGCGCGGTCGATCGGGTGATCATGGCAGAGAGGGACGAGACCGCATCGCGTCCCCAGGCCTCTGCGGCGGGTGTGCTGCCTGAGCCACCCGTGAAATACGCATTGAGTCTGAAAAAATCGCCGTGGTGGTACTTGGTATAGAACACGCGGACGACTGGATCCGGGAGTGCATAACCACCATCGTAGGCCCATCGTGCCAAGTTTTGGAAGGTGCTGTCTGTGGAGACTTGAAAGGAGCTTGCGGCCTGGGTGGTGACTGCAAAGCACTCTGGCATGTCGGTGGTTTGATTCAATGTACTTTTGTGGACGAAGGAAGTAATTTCCTTGCACGGGTCACTGCCCCATCGGTTGGTGACATAGCTCCAGGCGGGCGCAGCGAAAATGACGACGGCAGAAACGGTCTTGTTGTAGACCTGCACAGCCGCAAATGTCTGTAGTGGCGGGGCTGTTTGATTGTTCTGTACTCCCACAATTCCCGAGGTTTTTGACACCAGAATCCACTGGCCACTGGGGAGCTGCATCGACAATTTGCCGATGGTCAAGGTGCGATCTGCAATCGGTTGCCCCACAACAGCTCTCTTGAAATCGATCGCATGCACAGCGGAAAATTGAGCCACCAGGACGATGGCAGCACCGAAGGCAAGGCAGGGATTTTTCATGTGGCCAAGTCTACCGCCGGACCCTGCGGTGGCCTCCTCTTGCCTTCCAAGAGGTGACAATGTTTCTTTGCAGCCACCCGGAGTACAGCCCATGGCCCTGATCGAACAACGCCTCGCACAACTCGGGCTTCGCCTGCCGGCGCCGATCCAGCCCCCGCCGGGCGTCACGCTGCCGTTTGCCTTCGTGCAGATCCAGGGCTCGCGGGTGCTGTTCTCCGGCCATGGGCCTTTGAGCGACGATGGTTCGGTCGCTGGGCCATTGGGCAAGCTGGGCCAGGACCTGAGCGTCGAGCAGGGCTACGAGCAGGCGCGCAGGGTGGCGCTGGCGGTGCTGGGGAGCCTGCAGCGGGCCATCGGCGATCTGGACCGGATCGCGGCCTGGACACGGGTCTTCGGCATGGTGAACTGCACGCCCGACTTCACGGCGCAGCCTGCGGTCATCAACGGCTTTTCACACCTCATCCTGGAGCTGTATGGCCAGGATCGGGGCATGCACACGCGCAGTGCGGTGGGCATGGCGGCGCTGCCGTTCAACATCCCGGTCGAGATCGAAGGGGAAGTGCTGCTGCATGGCTGATGCAGACGCCCAGGCACCGCAGGCCGGCCCCGCACCGTTTCGCGTGGGGTGAGCGGAAAGGGCTTGGAGGCGCTGGTGGCCAGCCGACAGAGGTGGACTAGGATGGCCGATCTGCACCATTTCCCATGACCGAGCGCCTCTTTCTTCGCCTCGCTGGCGATCCCGTGCACGGGCCGGAAAGCACCGTGCCTGCCGGCACGCTGCGCGCTTTTACCGTGGGCGCGCGCCTGGCGCCCCATGTCTCCCAGATCCTGTGCTACCGCGAAATCTTTGCCGAAGGCGCCGAGGTGGTCGAGCGCGTGCTGCCCGATGGCGCCGTGCGCCTGGTGATCCACCTGGGCGATGGCATGCCTGCTGACCTGGCGCGCAAGGAGAATGATCGGTTGGGTGGCGTGGCCATCGGTGCTTGCGCGGCACCCGTGCTGCTGCGTTGGCGCCGCGGCCGCACGCACAGTCTCTCGGTGGCGCTGCGCCCTGGCGCCGCATCGGCCTTGCTCGGGGTGCCTGCGGGGGAACTGTCGGGCGTGGCTGTGCCGTTGGAGGCCTTGTGGGGCAGCGGCTTTGCCGGGTTGCGTGAGCGCATGGTCGAAGAGCCGGACGATGGGCGCCGGGTAGCACTGCTGCGGGCCGCACTGGAGCAACGCCTTGCCCGTGCTGTGTTGCCCATCCACCCCGGTGCCGCACAGGCCGCAGCCTTGTTCGCTGCATCGGCAGGCCGTATGCGCCCCCGGGAGGTCGCCCGTGCCGTGGGGCTGGGCGAGCGGCGCCTGCAGCAGATCTTTGGCGCCGAGGTCGGCATGTCCCCCAAGGCCTGGAGCCGGCTGGTGCGCCTGCACGCCTGCCTGCGTGCGCTGCGCAAGGGTCCGCAGGCACCGGCCTGGGCCGCGCTGGCGGCGGATGGGGGCTTTTATGACCAGGCCCATCTCGCGAACGAGTTCCAGGCGCTGTGCGGGCTGTCGCCGACCGAGTTCCTGCGGCGCGGCGTTGCGCATTCTTCCAAGACATAGGCCGGCGGCACCGGTACCGTGGCAACCCCTGCAATGAAAGAAAGGACTTGCCGCATGCATCCCACCCACCCAGCCCTTCGGGGAAAAGTCGCCCTCGTGGCCGGCGCCACCCGGGGCGCTGGCCGTGGCATCGCTGTGCAGCTCGGGGCGGCCGGGGCCACCGTCTATGTGACGGGCCGCAGCTCGGGCGCGCAGCGCTCGGAAATGGACCGGCCCGAGACCATCGAGGAGACGGCCGCGCTCGTGGACCAGGCCGGCGGCAAGGGCATCCCCGTGCGGGTGGACCACCTGGTGCCGGACGAGGTGCGCGCCCTGGTGGAACGCATCGAGCGCGAGCAGGGCGCATTGCACCTCTTGGTCAACGACATCTTTGGCGCCACGCACATCGAGTGGAATAAGACGGTGTGGGAGTCCGACCTCGACTACGGCCTGCGCACCCTGCGCCTGGCGGTGGACACGCATGCCATCACCAGCCATTTCGCCATTCCGCTGCTGCTCAAGGCGCCGGGCGGACTTGTGGTGGAGGTCAACGACGGCACGGCCGAGTACAACGGCACGCGCTACCGCAACTCCTTCTTCTACGACATTGCCAAGGCCGCGGTGCTGCGCATGGGCTTTGCGCTGGGGCATGAGCTCGCACCACATGGCGCCACCGCAGTGTCCTTGTCACCGGGCTGGCTGCGCTCCGAAGCCATGCTGGAGGCCTTTGGCGTCACCGAGGCCACCTGGCGCGACGCGGTGGTCCGCGTCCCGGGCTTTGCGGTGGCTGAGAGCCCGGCCTATGTGGGGCGCGCCGTGGTGGCCCTGGCGCAGGACCCGCAGGTGGCGCGCTGGAATGGGCAGTCGCTGTCCAGCGGACAACTGGCGAAGGTCTACGGCTTCACGGACTTGGACGGCAGCCAGCCCGATGCCTGGGGCCATATGCTGGCAGAAGAGGTGGCCGGTGAGGCTGTGAATGTAGAGGGTTACCGCTGAGCACTTAAAGTGCATGTCCGTCAGAGTTCTTCGATTGTTGCTGCAATGGCTCCGATGGCGAGCTGTGCTTTGTTCCGTGGAGTGCGAGTGCTCTCACGAACGTGCAAATCGCTTGCGCGGCGGCCTCTGGAGCTGCTTGCAACAAGCCATGGGGCCCGCTGATGGAAATCAGCCGTGCGTCTGCACATGTTTGGACCAGAGCGTCCCCGACCTTTCGGGGAACCAAGCGATCTTCTGCAGCCTGCAGGTACAACACGGGCACGGTGATCTTGCGCAACTGCGCAGATCGGTCTACGGTTGCGACCGACGCCAGGCGCACGCGCAGCGTCGCCGGGCTGACCGACGACACCGCGCGGTACAGCGCGTCGCTCAGAGCCCTGGTGCTGGAGCTGCCAAACATCAACGCGGCCATTGCGGCTTTGGGAGCCCACTGCACTGGTAATAGCGGAGCGAGAAAGGCCCACCGGCGGAGGGCCGGGCGTGGATTGGCGGCAAAACTGCAACACAGGACCAGTGCCTTCACTCGCCCGGGGTGTTGTTCTGCCAAAGCCACCGCGACAGGGCCTGAAAATGATTCCCCAAGCACCACCAGTTCACCTTCAGGTGGCAACTGGGTTTGCACCAGCGATTGCAGGGCGTCATAGCCCAACGGCGTCGCGTGCGGATAGGTGATCACTGTGGTGGCGAGCTCACCGCGCAGTGCTTCGATGAAATCGGAAAACAGCGCCCCGGTTCCATCCATGCCAGGGAGCAAGACAAGCGTGGTCATGCAGTTGGCCTGTGATGGAAGCCTGAGTGCTTTTTCACAGCTTGCGCAGCCGCTCCAGCGCCGCGCGCAGCGTGTCGTCCTTCTTGGCGAAGCAAAAGCGCACCACGCGCTGATCGAAGCCGTCGCCGTAGAAGGCCGACAGCGGGATGGCGGCCACGCCGATCTCGCGCGTGAGCCACTGGCAAAAGTCCGACTCATTGAGGTCGCTCACGGCCGAGATGTCCACGCACTGGAAGTAGCTGCCCGTGCTGGGCAACAGCTTCAGGCGTGAGCCGGCCAGGCCCTCGCGGAACAGGTCGCGCTTGGCCTGGTAGAAGGCGGGCAGTTGCAGGTAGGGCGCAGGGTCCTTGAGGTAGGAGGCCAGGCCGTGCTGCACGGGTGTGTTCACGGTGAACACGTTGAACTGGTGCACCTTGCGGAACTCGGCCGTCAGCGCGGCTGGTGCGGCCACAGTGCCCACCTTCCAGCCCGTGACGTGGAAGGTCTTGCCGAAGCTCGAGACGATGAAGGCGCGCGCCGCCAGGCCGGCAAAGCGCGCGGCACTCTGGTGCTGGCCGCCGTCGAACACCATATGCTCGTAGACTTCGTCGCTGATGAGCAGGATGTCGGTGGGGGCCAGCAGGTCCTGCAGGGCCTGCATGTCCTGGTCGCTCCAGATGGTGGCGCTGGGGTTGTGCGGGGTGTTGATGAGGATGGCGCGGGTGCGCGGCGTGATGGCGGCGCTGATCTTGCCGAAGTCGGGGCGGAAGGTGCCCGGGGTGAGCGGCACGCGCACCGCGCGGCCGCCGGCCAGCTCGATGTTGGGTACATAGCTGTCGTAGCAGGGGTCGAGCACGATCACCTCGTCGCCCGGGTGCACCACGGCCAGGATGGCGGTGATGATGGCCTGCGTGGCGCCCGCGGTGATGGTGATCTCGCTGGCCGGGTCGTAGCGACGGCCGTGCAGGGCCTCGATCTTGGCCGACACGGCTTCGCGCAGTGCGGGCACGCCCGTCATGGGCGGGTACTGGTTGTGACCGGCCTGCATGGCGGCGGTGACGGCATCGACCAGCGCGGGGTCGCAGGCAAAGTCCGGAAAGCCCTGGCCCAGGTTCACGGCGCTGTGCTCGGCCGCCAGGGCCGACATCACGGTGAAGATGGTGGTGCCCACCTGGGGCAGCTTGCTGGCAAGCGCTGGGGTGCGTGCGGTGGCGGTTGCGGAGGTCATGGAATGCTTGAAGAAGGAAGAGGGCGGGGAGGCCGGCGATCGCGCCGGCGGCTCACAGTTCGTAGTCGTTGACGTGGCCGCTCATGGCGCGGGCAATCAGCTCGCGGCTCAGGCGGTCGCTCAGCAGTTCGGCGAATTTGTACACGAAGTTGCGCAGGTAGGCACCGCGCTTGAAGGCCACGCGTGCTACGCTCTGGCCGAACAGGTGGCCCACGGGCCGCACCACCAGATCGCCTACGGGGTCGTCGCGCATGGCCATCTCGGCCACGATGCCGATCCCCAGGCCCAGGCGCACGTAGGTCTTGATCACGTCCGAGTCGATGGCCTCCAGGGCGATGCGCGGCTGCAGGCGGCGCGCGGCGAAGGCATGGTCGATCTTGCCGCGCCCGGTGAACGAGGGGTGGTAGGTGATGAGCGCCTCGTGCGCGATATCGTCGAGGCCGATGCGTTCCTTCTGCGCCAGCGCATGGCCAGGCGGCAGCACCAGCACGTGCTCCCACTCGTAGCAGGGCAGGGTCACGAGCTCGGGGTAGTCGGCCAGCGATTCGGTGGCCATGCCGATCTCGGCCACCTCGTCGATGATCATGCGCGCCACCTGGTCGGGCGTAGCCTGGTGCAGGCTGATGTTGACCTTGGGGTAGGCCTCGCGCAGGCGCGCCACGGGCACGGGCAGCACGTAGCGGGCCTGGGTGTGGGTGGTGGCAATGCTCAGCGTGCCGTTGTCCTGGGCGCTGAACTGCTCGCCGATGCGCTTCAAGTTGCCCACCTCGCGCATGATGACCTCGATGCTCTTGAGCACATGCTGGCCCGGCTCGGTGATGCGCTTGAGGCGCTTGCCGTGGCGCGCGAAGATGTCCACGCCCAGCTCTTCCTCCAGCTCGATGATGGCCTTGGACACGCCCGGCTGCGAGGTGTGCAGGGCCTTGGCGGCTTCGGTCAGGTTCAGGTTGCGCCGGGCAGCCTCCTGGACAAAGCGGAATTGGTGCAGATTCATATCCGATATCGCCTAAAGAGTTGCATCATTATGCTGCAAGCATCTAAGGAATCGGGGTGCACCCGAAGAAAAATCAGGCGGCAGGCCGTTCGCAGGCGATCTCGGCCATCAGGGCGGTCATGCGCGGGTCTTCACCCACCGCCGCCTGCACGGTGAAGCGCACCGAGGGGTGGCGGGCGCGCAACTGCTGCACCAGCATCGGCAGGTCTTCGCGCGCATGCTTGCCGGTGCCCAGGAACATGGGCACCACGGTGACCTCGCGGGCGCCCTGGGCGGCCAGCTGCGCCACGGCGTCGGGCAGGGTGGGCGGGCACAGTTCCAGGTAGGCGCAGGCCACGGGCCGGTCAGGGTGCTGCTGCGCGATGCGGGCGGCCACCGCCTCCATGGGGGCGCGCCACAGCGGGTCGCGCGAGCCGTGGGCGAACAGGACGATGGCGTGGTCGGGCATGGCCAGGGCTACCGTCTCAGCACCAGCCAGCCGAAGGCGCCCAGCGACAGCAGCGAATAGATGATCCCGGGTGCCGCCGCCGTGAGCCAGGGCGACCAGTTCTGCAGGTTGCCCGCGTAGCCGAAGACGTTGTTGAGCAAAAAGAAGCTGATGCCGGCCATGACGCCGCCGAACACATAGCCCGCAATGCCGCCCGAGCGGAAGTGCAGGTAGGCGAAGGGTAGGGCCAGCACCACCATCACCAGGCAGGACAGGGGGTAGAACACCTTGCGCCAGAACTCGATCTCGTAGCGCTGGGCCGACTGGCCATTGCTGTCCAGGTGGCGGATGTACTGGAACAGGTCCACCGTGGCCATGCGGTCGGGCTTGAGCAGCGAGGCGGCCACCATGTCGGCGCTGATGCGCGTGGGCCATTGCAGCGAGGGGGCGTTCAGCCGGTCCACGCGGGCCTGGTCTTCGCCGCGCTGCAGAAAGCTGCTGCGCTGCACGTCGGTGAGGTCCCAGGCGCCGCCATCGCCGAAGCGCCCCGAGGCGGCACGGGTCTGCGAGGCGAGCAGGCCCTTGGCGTCGAACTCGAAGATGCGGATGTCGAGCATGCCGCCATCGGGCGTGAGGGCGCGCACATTGACGGCGTAGGAGTGGTCGTCCTGGCGCTCCTTGAGCCAGGCCCCCGTGGCGCCCGAGGTCAGCCGGCCCAGGTGGCGCACCTTGATCAGCTGCGCCGCCTTGTCGCTCAGAGGGGCGATGTAGTCGCCCACGGCAAAGGTCAGCACCACGAAGACGCCGCCCAGCGTGAGCAGGGTGCGCATGGCGCGCCAGGGACCCATGCCGCTGGTGCGCATGATGGTGAACTCGGAGCTCTGCGCCAGGCGCGCCATCACGAAGATGGTGCCGATCAGCACCGTGATGGGCAGCAGCTCGTACAGGTGGCTCGGGATGCTCAGCAGCACGAACAGCATGGCGTGCGAGAGCTGGTAGCCCTGGGGGCCGGTGCGGCCCACCCAGCGCAGTTCATCGACCAGGTCGAAAAAGAAGAACAAGGCCAGAAAGCCGATGGTGACGTAGGCCACGGCGAAGAAGGCCTCGCGGTGGATCAGGCGGCGTATGGTTTTCATGCGGGGCTCCGGCGCTGCCACAGGCGGCGCAGGCTCCAGTTGTTGTGGCGTGCGGTCAGCACCAGCAGCGAGAAGGCCAGGGTGCCACCGTGCAGCATGAGCATGAAGCTCCCGAGGCCCAGGCGCCCGGCACCGACCCAGCTGGTGCCCAGGGTCATGAGGTTGTAGTAGACGATGAAGGCGAACAGGGCGAACACCAGGCTGGTGCTGCGCCCGGCGCGCGGGTTGACGGTGGCCACGGCCAGCCCCAGCACCACGAAGTTGAGCGCTGCCAGCGCCAGGCCGACGCGCCAGCCCAGCTCGGCCCGGTACGCGGGCAGGGGTTGCATCAGCAGCTCGTGGGTGGCACGGGTCTTGACCGAAAGCTCCTCGGCCGAGCCGGAGGGCGCCGAGCCGATGCGCGTGGTGTATTCCTCGAATTCGCTGATCTTCAGGCCCGGCTTGTCGTGCTCGGTCTCCAGGCGCTGGCCCTGGACCAGGGTGGCGATGCGCTCGCCGTCCTTGGTCTCCAGGCGCGCGCTGCGCGCGGAGGTGACGGTCTCCTTCTTGGCCACGTTGGTGGCGATGAAGATGTTGTTGCCCGCCAGGTTGTCGGGGCTGTCCTTGTCGATGAAGAACACGCGGCTGCCGTTGGCCGATTCCTGGAACTCACCGGGGGCGATGCGGTCGATGTCGCTACGCTGCTCGTAGCGGGTCTTGAGCTCCTGGATCTGCGTGTTGGCCCAGGGCCATACCAGGAGCGAGAGCACGGCGATCACCAGCATGGAGGGCCAGGCAAAGCGCAGCAGCGGGCGCAGCAGGCTGGTGAGGCCGCGGCCGCTGGCGAACCAGATCACCATCTCGCTGTCGCGGTACATGCGCGAGAGCGTGCTGACCACGGCGACGAACAGGCTCAGCGTCAAAATGGTGGACAGCTGGCCCAGCACGGTGAAGCCCATGACCAGCATCACGTCGGACGGGCTCACGCTGCCTCGCGAGGCCTGACCCAGGGTACGGATGAGCATCATGGTCATCACCACGGTGACCAGCACCACCAGCGTGGCCCCGAAGCTGCGCGCCAGCTCCTTGCGGATGGATGAATCGAATAACATTGGCTCTAAGGAAAACACCGATTATGAACTTTGATCTGAAGACCCTTGAGTTGCCGGCAGCTGCCACCGAGAAATGCGACCTGTTGGTCGTGTTGGTTCCGGAGGGCTTCAAGCCCGGGCGCGACGCCCTGTCCACGCTGGCGGCCCTGGCGCTCAAGCAGGGGGATTTTTCCGCCAAGCCCGGCAAGAGCCTGCCGCTGTACCAGGTGCCCGCCGTGGCGGCGCGCCGCGTGCTGCTGCTGGGCGTGGGCGATGGCTCGGCCCGCTCCGTGCGCCAGGCGCTGGGCGCCGCCGCTGCGGCGCTCAAGGCGCCCCAGACCAAGCGCGTGGTGCTGTGCTTTGCCGGCAGCGCCCAGGCCGATGCGGTGTGCGCCGCGGTGCAGGCCGTGGCCGATGCGAGCTATGTCTACACCACCACCAAGCCCAAGGCCGAGGCACGCAGCCTGGCCCGCGTGGTCGTGGGCGTGCCCGACCCGTCCGAGGTGCGCGTGGCCTTCTACCAGGGCGTGGCCCTGGTCGAGGGCGTGGAGTTCGCCCGCGAATGGGGCAACCGGCCTGCCAACCATGCCACGCCCACCATGCTGGCCAATGCCGCCAAGACCCTGGCCAAGCAGCCGCGCATCCAGTGCAAGGTGATGGGCCCGTCCGAGGTCGAGCGCCTGGGCATGGGCTCCTTCATGGCCGTGGCCAAGGGCTCGGAAGAGCCGCTGCGCTTCATCGAGCTGCGCTACAGCGGTGGTGCCAAGGACCAGGCCCCCGTGGTGCTGGTGGGCAAGGGCATCACCTTCGATACCGGCGGCATCTCCATCAAGCCCGCGGCCGAGATGGACGAGATGAAGTTCGACATGTGCGGTGCCGCCAGCGTGCTGGGTGTGTTCCGCGCGCTGGCCGAGCTGCAGCCCGCGATCAACGTGGTGGGCCTGATCCCCGCCTGCGAGAACATGCCCGATGGCCGCTCGGTCAAGCCGGGCGATGTGGTCACGAGCATGAGCGGCCAGACCATCGAGGTGCTCAACACCGATGCCGAGGGCCGGCTGATCCTGTGCGACGCGCTGACCTATGCCGCGCGCTTCAAGCCCGCGGCGGTGGTGGACATCGCCACGCTCACGGGCGCCTGCGTGATCGCGCTGGGCGGCGTGCGCAGCGGCTTGTTCTCCAACAACGACGGCCTGGCGCAGGCGCTTCAGGCGGCGGGCGAGTCGGCGCAGGACCCATGCTGGCGCATGCCCCTGGACGATGACTATGCCGACGGTCTCAAGAGCAACTTTGCCGACATGGGCAATGTGGCCGGCCGTGCCGGTGGCGCCATCACGGCGGCCAAGTTTTTGCAGAAGTTCGTGGGCGACATGCCTTGGGCACATCTGGACATCGCCGGTACCGCCTGGAAGGGCGGGGCTGCCAAGGGCTCCACGGGCCGCCCGGTGGGCCTGCTGGTGCAGTACCTGCTGGACCGGGAGAGCGATGCCGTGTCGTCGGCTGGCAAGCCCGCCGCCAAGCGCGCCCGCGCCAAGGCCGCCTGAGCACCGATGACCGAGGTCGCCTTTCATTTCAACGCACCGGACAAGGTGGCCTATGCCTGCCGGTTTGCGCGCAAGGTGCTACGCAGCGATGCCCGCCTGGTGATCACCGGCCCGGCCCCCGTGCTCGCGGCGCTGGACCGGCAGATGTGGAGCATGGCGCCGCAGGACTTCGTGGCGCACTGCACCGATGCGGCCGACGAGGACCTGCGCCTGGCTTCGCCGGTGCTGCTCACATCCGATGTGCAGGGCGCGCCGCACCACGAGGTGCTGCTCAACCTGGGGGCCGACGTGCCCGAGGGCTTTGGCCGTTTCGAGAAGCTGATCGAAGTGGTCAGCGCCCATGACGAAGAAGACCGGGGACAGGCGCGCAACCGCTGGCGCCACTATGCCTCGCGCGGCTACGCCATCGTGCGCCACGATCTGGTGCTGAAGGGCGCTTGATGGCCACCACGCCGCCCCGCACGCCGCCCCGTTTTGTACCCACGCTCACTGAAGTGGTGCAGGCCCCGCCGGGTGCTGTGCCTGTGCCGCTGACGGCCAAGCCGCTGGCTGCGGCCCCTGTGCGCCCGCAGACTGCCGTAGCTGTTCCCGCGGCCCCGGTGGTGAGCCGCAGCGTTGCGCCGCAAACTCCCCTCGCCGTGGCCCCTGCACAGCCGCCCGCCAGTACGCCCGCGGCCTCTTCGCCCGTGGCGCAAGCAGCGGGCAGGGCGCTGGAGGCGCTGGCATTGCGCCGTGCCCAGATCGCCGCGGCGGCCGCACCCTCGGCATCCTCTGCCTTGCCCGTTGCCACCCCGGCCCCCATGCCTGCAGCCTCCTTGCCGTCTGCGAGGCCGCCGGCCGTGGCGCCCCAGCCCGTGGCTGCAGCACCGCTTGCTGCGCCCGCCGCGGCGGCCCCTGCGGTGTCGAATGTGGGGCAGCGGCCCGCTGCGCGTGCACTGCCTGAGGGCATGGAGGAATACATGGTGCACCGTGTCATGCAGCGCGTGGACGGGGTCCTGGAGCAGCGCCTGCGCGATGCCATCGCCACAGTGGTGCAGGAGCAGACGCGTTCGGTGCTGCCGCGCCTGCGCGAGGAGATCGAATCCGTGGTCCGCCACGCGGTGTACGAGGCCGTGGCCGATGAGCTCGCCGGCAGCCATGCCGCGCCGACAAAGGGATGACAGGGTATTCCCCTGTGGTTTCTCTCACATTTACTCGTGTTCCCTAGTGATCTGGCCCGTAAATTGCGATATGTTCGCCTGCGTTGAGACACAAGAACATTTCTCAGCGTTTATCTTTACTGGAGATTGATATGCAATTGAAGTTGAAACTGACCGTGGTTGCTGCTATCGCAGCTGCTGCTGGTGTGGCCTCTGCACAAGAGCAGGTGGTCAAGATCGGCCACGTGGCTCCGGTTTCCGGCGCTCAAGCCCACTACGGCAAGGACAACGAAAATGGCGCACGCATGGCCATTGAAGAGCTGAACGCACAAGGTGTGACGATCGGCGGCAAGAAGATCAAGTTCGAGCTGCAGGCAGAAGACGACGCTGCGGATCCGAAGCAAGGCACGGCTGCTGCACAGAAGCTGTGCGACGCCAAGGTTGCTGGCGTTGTCGGTCACCTCAACTCCGGTACCACCATCCCCGCTTCCAAGGTCTACAACGACTGCGGCATCCCCCACGTGACCGGCGCGGCCACGAACCCCAACCTGACCAAGCCAGGCTACAAGACCACGTTCCGCATCATCGCCAACGACAACGCCCTGGGCGCTGGCCTGGCTGCCTACGCCGTGGACACCCTGAAGCTCAAGTCGGTCGCCATCATCGACGACCGTACGGCTTACGGCCAAGGCGTTGCCGACGTGTTCAAGAAGACCGCTGCCGCCAAGGGCATGAAGGTGGTGGACGAGCAGTTCACGACCGACAAGGCCACGGACTTCATGGCCATCCTGACCGCCATCAAGGCCAAGAACCCTGACGCCATCTTCTACGGCGGCATGGACCCCCAAGGCGGCCCGATGCTGCGCCAGATGGAACAGCTGGGCATGGGCAACGTGAAGTACTTCGGTGGTGACGGCATCTGCACGGCCGAAATCGCCAAGCTGGCTGCCGGCGCCAAGACCCTGGCCAACGTGATCTGTGCCGAAGGCGGCGCATCGCTGGCCAAGATGCCTGGCGGCACGGCCTGGAAGGCCAAGTACGACGCCAAGTACCCCAACCAGTTCCAGGTGTACAGCCCCTACACCTACGACGCCACGTTCCTGATCGTGGACGCCATGAAGCGTGCCAACTCGGTCGACCCCAAGGTCTACACCCCCGAGCTGCTGAAGGCCAACTTCAAGGGCGTGACCTCCACGATCGCCTTCGAACCCAACGGCGAAATGAAGAACCCAGCCATCACCTTGTACAACTACAAGGACGGCAAGAAGACCCCTCTGAACTAAATCACGGCTTGCCTTCAACCGGCTAACGTCGTTGGGGAGCCTTGCCGTGCTACAGCACTGTCTGCGGCTCCCCGCCTAGTTATCCGGCTGAATGCAATCCGTGCGGGTGCGCTGCCTTCGGGTGGTGCCCTTCAGAAACAAAAAAGGCTTCCTTCGGGAAGCCTTTTTTGTTGGTGACCGCCGTGTTGCGGCGCTCGTGATTGCTTGCTAGCGCCGCACCTGCAGCGAACCGGGGTTCACGATGTTGGTCGGCGTGCCCTTGATGAAGTTCACCACATTGTCGAAGGCCGCACCAAAGTAGAGCTCGTAGCTGTCCTGCTCCACATAGCCGATGTGCGGCGTGCAGATGCAGTTTTCCAGCCGCAAGAGGGCATGGCCCTGCAGGATGGGCTCGCTCTCGAACACGTCCACAGCGGCCATGCCGGGTCGGCCGCGGTTCAGTGCCGCGATCAGGGCATCGGGCTCCACCAGCTCGGCGCGCGAGGTGTTCACGAACAGCGAGGTGGGCTTCATGCACGACAGGTCTTCGAGCGAGATGATGCCGCGCGTCTCGTCGTTCAGGCGCAGGTGCACCGAGATCACGTCGCACTGCGAGAAGAACTCCTCGCGCGTGCTGGCGGCCTGGTAGCCATCGGTCAGGGCTTGCGCGCGCGAGGCCTCGCGGCCCCAGACGCGCACGTTCATGCCGAAGGCCTTGCCATAGCCGGCCACCAGCTGGCCGATGCGGCCATAGCCCCAGATGCCCAGCGTCTTGCCGCGCAGCACCGAGCCCAGCCCGAAATTGGAGGGCATGGATGCGGCCTTGAGCCCGGATTGCTGCCAGGCCCCGTGTTTGAGGTTGGAGATGTACTGCGGCAGCCGGCGCGTGGCCGCCATCACCAGGGCCCAGGTCAGCTCGGCCGGTGCCACGGGTGAGCCTACCCCCTCGGCCACGGCGATGCCGCGCTCGGTGCAGGCGGCCACATCCACGTGGTTGCCCACCTTGCCGGTCTGGGCGATGAGCTTGAGGCGGGGGAGTTTCTCGACGAGCTGGCGCGTGATCTGGGTGCGTTCGCGCACCAGCACGATGATGTCGGCATCCTTGAGCCGCACCGACAACTGTCCCAGGCCCTTGACGGTGTTGGTGTAGACCTTAGCGGTGTAGGCGTCAAGCCGGCTGGCGCAATGGAGCTTGCGCACTGCATCCTGGTAGTCGTCGAGGATCACGATGTTCATCCCGACATTGTGCCTTGGCGCGCCGCAGTCTTTGCGTCCCAAGCCCCGTCGGGCGTGCTGCATTTGCAACGCTGCGTGAATGCCCGGGCCCTGGCGGCGCAGAACGGGGTCAAAAGGGCTTGGTGCAGCCCTCGCGGCCAACCCCAGGCGGGCGGAGCAGGGGCGTCGGAAGGTCCGGTGCCGCACGCGCTGAGGGGCACGCGTGGCCGTGCACTCAGTGCTGCAGCGCCTCGCGCGCGGCCATGCGGTCGAGCTCTGCGCAGACGTCGGCCATGCGGCCAGAGATCACGAGGCGGCCGGCATCGGCGCCCGAGGCCGCCGTGCGCAGCACGCGCACCACATGGGGTGCCTGGGTGTGGCCGTGCGCAGCGTCGGTGCCTGGGGTGGTGCCGTGCTGCAGGCCACGTGCTCCTGCTGCAGTCTGCATGGCCTCGTCGCGCGGCATGCGGGCCGCAGCGGGGCATGCGGGCGCTGCGTGGGCGGGCACTGGCACCTTGCAGGTGCGTGCAGGCCGTACCGTGGCGCCGTGGTCGTACCCGCCACGTATGGCGGGCTGCAGCCAGCGTGCCAGTGCGTGCAGTGGGTGGGAGAAGGCCGAGAGGGTCAGGGAAGCAATTCGCATGTGAAGACTCCGAAGGTCGGTGGTGAACACAGGCAGGATTGCGAAGACAAGTGCGCAGCCCAGGGCTGACCAGCGGCGGCGCCGAAAACCGGCACCCCGCCCGCCAAACGCCCGCCACCTGGGCGGCGCAACGGCGATTACATGAGCATGGTGTTGCGAATCAGGCCGACCGCCAGGCCCTCGATCTCGAAGGTTTCGCCGGGCTGCACGGTGATCACGGGGTAGTCGGGGTTCTCGGGCAGCAGCTCGATGCCGGTGGCCGTGCGGCGCAGGCGCTTGACGGTGACGTCGTCGCCCAGGCGGGCCACGATGATCTGGCCATTGCGCGCCTCGCGCGTGGACTGCACGGCCAGCAGGTCGCCGTCCATGATGCCGGCATCGCGCATGGACATGCCACGCACCTTGAGCAGGTAATCGGGCTTGTGCTGGAACAGGTTGTTTTCCAGGCTGTAGGTCTGATCGACATGCTCCTGCGCGAGAATGGGCGAACCTGCGGCGACCCGGCCGATCAGGGGCAGCACCAGCTGCGACAGGCCGGGAATGGGCAGGCTGAACTGGGTGCCGCGCGCTGCATTGATGGAGCGCACCGTGTCGCCACGCAGGCGGATGCCGCGCGAGGTGCCGCTGACCAGTTCGATCACCCCTTTGCGGGCCAGGGCCTGCAGATGCTCTTCTGCCGCATTGGCGGATTTGAAGCCCAGCTCGGTCGCGATCTCGGCGCGGGTGGGTGGGGCGCCGGTACGCGCAATGGCGGTCTGGATCAGGTCCAGAATCTGTTGCTGGCGGGCCGTGAGCTTGGGGTTGTCGAGCATGGTGGTTTCCAGTGGGTGCCGGTACAGTGGCAAATGACTGTCTTTTAATCCAGTAACTGTATTTTTCACCAGTTTTTCGGAGTATGCAAGTGAGTGCGCAAAAAATTGTGGTTCTGGGTACGGGCGGCACCATTGCCGGCACCGCTGCGCAGGCGGGGGACAACATCGGCTACACAGCCGCACAGGTGGGGGTGGGCGAGCTGCTGGCCGCGGTTCCGGGGCTGGAGGCCTTGGCCGGCGGGCCCTTCGTGGTCGAGCAGGTGGCCCAGATCGACAGCAAGGACATGGAGCACGGCGTATGGCGTGCGCTGGCGCAGCGCTGCGCCGAATGCCTGGACGACCCGGCCGTTCGCGGCATCGTCATCACCCATGGCACCGACACCATCGAAGAGACGGCTTGGTTCCTGCATTCCGTGCTGGATGCCAGGAAGCCCGTGGTGCTGACCTGCGCCATGCGGCCGGCGACGGCGCTGGTGCCCGATGGCCCGCAGAACCTGCTCGATGCCGTGGCCGTGGCCACCACGCAGGGTGCGCAGGGCGTGGTCGTCGTGGCGGCCGGCACCATCCATGGTGCCCAGCGCGTGCAAAAGGTGCACCCCTACCGGGTCGACCCCTTCAGTTCCGGCGACGCCGGGCCGCTGGGCTGGGTGGAAGAGGGCGCGGCCCGGCTGGTGCAGGCCTGGCCGCAGTCTGCTGGCGCCAAGGGTGCGGGTGCCCTCACGGCAGTGCCTGCCGATACACCCTGGCCCTGGGTGGAGCTGGTGGTCAGCCACGCGGGTGCCAGCGGCCGTGCCGTGGATGCGCTGGTGCGCGAGGGCGTGCGGGGCCTGGTGGTGGCCTGCACGGGCAATGGCACCATCCACCATGCACTGGAGGCAGCGCTGCTGCGTGCCCAGGCCGTGGGGGTGCGCGTGGTGCGTTCCACGCGTTGCAGCGAAGGCCAGTTGCTGCCCACAGCCGGCGATGGCCTGGCCGCCATGCCCGGCCTGTCGCCTGCCAAGGCCCGCGTGAGCCTGGTGCTTGATCTGCTGGGCTGACAACCCACCATGTTCACTGCCCTTCGCTCCCACGTATGGGCCTACCCGGCGCTGGAGGTGGTGCACATCGTGGGCATTGCACTGCTGCTGGGCAATCTGGTGCTGCTCGAGCTGCGGGTGTTTGGCTGGGGCGCGACCATTGCGCCCCGCGATCTGGCGCGCCTGAGCCTCTCGCTGGCGCTGTGCGGCTTTGGCCTGGCAGCCCTGTCGGGCCTGGTGATGTTTGCCACCCAGCCGCAGGAGCTGCTGTCCAACCGGGCATTCACCCTCAAGATGCTGTTGTTGATGCTTGCCGCCTGCAACGCGGCGTGGTTTCATGGGCGCGGTTCACTCGCGCGGCTCGATGGCCTGGCGCGGGCGCAGATGCTGCTGTCCACCCTCATCTGGCTGGCCGTCGTGGCTTGTGGTCGCTGGATAGCGTACTTGTAGCCCCCTGAGTCGCTTCGCGCCTTCCCCCTCAGGGGGACGCCACCGGTGGCCTGGCAAAGCCAGTTCCACGGTGGCGCTGATTGGGTCTGTGCCAGTTGCATAGGTCGAGGGCTGTGGGTGGGGTGGGGGCGGAGACCGCTTTTTGCAAAGGAGAAGTTCCATGTCCGTACGACGTCGTCAGTTGGTTCTCGCTGGCTTTGCCTTGCCTTTGGTGCCTCTTGCAGCCCATGCCCACCACGGCTGGAGCAGCTTCGACGCCGACCGGCCTATCTATCTGGAAGGCACGGTGCGCAAGGTGCGTTGGCAGAACCCGCATGCCGAGCTGGAACTGGAGTTGCCCGCCGCCCTGGCCTTGCCGCCCAATCTGGCACAGCGGGCCGTGCCGGCGCAGACGGCCCCGGTCGATGGCAAGGCCTTGCTGGCGCGCGCCGTGCTGCCCACGCGCAAGGACCGTATGTGGGAGATCGAGCTCGCGCCGCTGACCCGCATGCAGGCCTGGCAGGTGGCCGAGATCAAGCCGGGCACGGCGCTTTCGGTTCTCGGCTTCACGCTGCGCGAGGAAAAGGGCGATCCGGTGCTGCGCGCCGAGTACCTGTTCGTCGATGGCAAGGCTTATGGCCTGCGCTCTAGTCCGGCCTGAGGCGAGAAGCGGCGCGGGCGTCGATTAGTGCACGTTTGGTTGCACAGCTTTTGGCCTTGGCGACGGTTCTGCGCGAGAGCACAACTATCATCCGGCGCATTACCTTGCAGGAGTTTCTCATGCGTTTCGTTTCCCTCTCTCTCGTGGCTGCAGTTGTGGCATTGGCAGCCCTGCCTGCGCAGGCCCTGGACCTTCCCAAGCGCAAGGCGGGTCTGTGGGAGCTCAAAACCGTATCGGGCGAGGGTGCTCCGGCCGCCGTCATGCAGCAGTGCACGGACGAAGCCTTTGAGGCTCAGATGCAGAAGACGGCCCTGGAAACGGCCAAGAACATGTGCAGCAAGAATGAGTTGAAGCGGGACGGTAATACGATCACCGGCAATTCCGAGTGCAAGATGGGAACCATTGCCGTGACGTCGCGAACGGTCACGACGGGCGATTTCTCCAGCAGCTACAAGACGGTGATCAACAACGCCTACAACCCTCCGATGATGGGCAAGGCCACCGATACGATGGTGATGGAGGCCCGTTACCTGGGGCCGTGCGCGGCAGGTCAGAAGCCTGGTGCCGTGACCATGCCCAACATGCCTGTTCCTCCTGCGGCGAAGTCCAAATAAGCGGCGTCCCCTGCCGGCGGCTTCGCCGGAGAGCTAGAAACAACAAAGCCGGGCATGCCCGGCTTTGTTGTTGAAGGGCCGCTGAAAAATCAGCTGGCCAGTGCCGCGAAGGCGCGCTGCGTGATGTCGTCCACGCTGCCCATGCCGCTGATGGCGCGGTACTGCGGGGCGGCGGCCGGTTCGGCCTTGGCCCATTGGCTGTAGTAGTCCACCAGGGGGCGGGTCTGGTCGCTGTAGACCTGCAGGCGCTTCTTGACGGTTTCTTCCTTGTCGTCGTCGCGCTGGATCAGGTCTTCGCCGGTCACGTCGTCCTTGCCTTCCACCTTGGGCGGGTTGAACTTGACGTGGTAGGTGCGGCCGCTGGCGGGGTGCGAGCGGCGGCCGCTCATGCGTTCGACGATGGCCTCGAAGGGAACATCGATCTCCAGCACGTAGTCGAGCTTCACGCCCGCGGCCTTCATCGCGTCGGCCTGGGGGATGGTGCGCGGGAAACCATCGAACAGGAAGCCCTTGGCGCAGTCGGGCTGCGCAATGCGTTCCTTGACGAGGTTGATGATCAGATCGTCGCTGACCAGGGCGCCCGACTTCATGATCGCATCGGCCTGCAGGCCCAGCGGCGTGCCGGCCTTCACGGCTGCGCGCAGCATGTCGCCGGTGGAGATCTGCGGAATGCCGTACTTCTGGCAGATGAACGTGGCTTGCGTGCCCTTTCCGGCGCCGGGCGCGCCCAACAGAATCAGTCTCATGAAGGTCCTCGAAGGTTAGAAATCGGCGGCACTGCTGGCAGGGGCGGATCGCGTGCCTGCGCAAAGCTCACCGAAGTGGCAGCAAAAAAAGACCACAGTGCTCCACGGATGGGGCAGAGGCTGCGGGGTGGTGTGCTGCTACGTCAGTGCTCGCGCAGGCGCTTGTGGAGCCCGGGATGCAATGCTCTCGTTGCGTCGAGGATAGCATGTGACCGCCTTGCACTGGCTTACACGCGCGATATGACGTGCGTATAAATGCGTAGGATGGGGCATTGCTGCACCAGATCAGTGCATTTGGCCGGCCTTGGCATCAGGCCAAAAGGGCGCGCACGCGTTCCAGGTCCTCGGGGGTGTCCACGCCAGGGCCTGGCGCCGTGTCCGTGGTGTGCACCGCAATGCGGTGGCCATGCCACAGGGCACGCAACTGCTCCAGCGCTTCCATGACCTCGGTGGGGGCCTGGGGTAACGTGGGGAACGCACGCAGAAAGCCCGCGCGGTAGCTGTAGATGCCGATATGGCGCAGCGGCGCGAAGCCTGCCGGCACTGCGCCCGCTGCGTTGTCCCACCAGGCTGTGCCTGCATGGTCGCGCGCCCACGGGATGGGGGCGCGGCTGAAGTAGTGGGCCAGGCCGCGGGCATCGAGCACGACCTTCACCACGTTCGGGTTCCCATAGTCGGCCAGGGTGTGGATGGCATGGGCCGCCGTGCCCATGCTGGCCTCGGGCCGTGCGGGCAGCAGGCCCGCCACGGCGTCGATCAGGCTGGGGTCCATCAGCGGCTCGTCGCCCTGCACATTGACCACGATGTCGTCACCTGCGAGGCCCAGTTGCTCGCAGGCCTCGGCCAGGCGGTCACTGCCGCTGGCGTGGTCGGTGCGGGTGAGAATGGCCGGCACGCCATGCGCCTGGCAGGCCTGCATGACGCGCGGGTCATCGGCCGCCACCACCACGCGGGCGGCGGCGCTCAGTGCGGCGCGCTGGGCCACGCGCACCACCATGGGCAGGCCGGCGATGTCGGCCAGAGGCTTGTCCGGCAGGCGGCTCGAGGCCATGCGTGCCGGGATCACGACGGTGAAGGGCGCGGGCACCGTCACGGGGCTCATGCCTCGACTTCTTCGTCGGTGAGCGTGCGCGCCTCGTTCTCGAGCAGCACGGGGATGCCGTCGCGCACCGGGTAGGCCAGGCGCGCGCTGCGCGAGACCAGCTCCTGGTGCTCGCGGTCAAAGGTCAGCGGGCCCTTGGTGACGGGGCAGACCAGCAGTTCAAGCAGTTTGGGGTCCATGGCAGCTCTCAGGGAAGACGGTGGTGCCTGCGGTCGATCATGCAACCGGCGGGCGGGCAGGGGGCGATGATAGCGAGACTGGAGCCACCAGCATTGCCAACCGGGCGTCCAGTGCGGTGAAAAAGGCGGGATCCACGCGCACCTCCAGCGGCACTGCCAGGGCATCGGGGCGCAGCGGCCAGAGCTTCACGGCGTCCTTGGCCGTGCACAGCAGCGGCAGTGGTCCGCTGGAGCCCTCTTCTCCTTCACCCCAGCCGGTGAAGTCGTGGTGGTCGGGCAGGGCCGTGGTGCGCGCAAGGTCCAGACCCCGCTGCCGCAGCATGCCGAAAAAATCCTCGGGCCGGGCAATCGCCGCCAAGGCATGCACAGGCCGGCCCCGCAGCGACTGCAGGGGGATGCGGCTGCCATCGGCCCGCACGGCATGCTCGGCCAGGCCGCGCCGCAAGGCGAATGTGGCCGCAGGGCTCGCGGGGGCGGCGGCGGAGTCGGGATGGAGCACCCAGTCCACCGCGCGCGGCCAGGGCTCGCGCAGCGGCCCTGCGGGCAGCAGAAAGCCATTGCCCACCCCTTGGTCATTGAAGACGCAGACCTCCAGGTCGCGTTGCAGCGCCAGGTGCTGCAGGCCGTCGTCGCAGACGATGACATCGGTGCCAGGGTGGCGGGCCAGCAGTGCGCGGGCGGCGGTGCTGCGCTGGCGGTCCACGAAGACCGGCACATGGCAGTCGCGCGCGATCAGTGCCGGTTCATCGCCGACTTCGCTGGCCGGGCTGTCGGCCAGCACCTCGCGGCAGTCGCTGGTGCTGCGGCCGTAGCCGCGCGAAATGACCCCGGGCTTGAGTCCCCGGGCCTGGAGGTGTTCCACCAGGGCCATCACCACCGGGGTCTTGCCGGCGCCGCCGGCAATCACATTGCCCACCACGATGGTGGGCCTGCCCGGGTGCTCGGAGCGCAGCAGGCCGCTGCGGTACAGGGCGCGGCGCAGCCGCACCAGGCTCGCATAGAGAAGGGAGGCGGGCCACAGGGCCCAGGCGGCAGGTCCCCGGGTGTGCCAGGCCTGCCGCAGTCCGGCAGAGGAGGGCTGCTCGCGCCCGGCCATCAACGACCGTTGGCTGCCCGCGCGCCGGCCGACGACTGGGTGGCGAAGGTGATCTGCGTGAGGCCCACGCGGCGCGCGGCCTCCATCACCGTCACCACGGCCTGGTGGGGCGACAGTGCATCGGCGCTGATGATGACCACGCTGTCCTTGCCGATGGCGGTGGCTGCATCGCGCAGGGCGCGTGCCACGGCATCGACGCTCTTGCCGTCCACGCCCGTCTTGTTGACCGCATAGCGGCCATCTGCCGCCACGGCGACCACGACCTCTTTGGGGTGGTCGCGCTGCTGCTCGGTGTCGGCCACGGGCAGGGTCAGCTGCAGTTCGGTGAACTTGCTGTAGGTGGTGGTCAGCATCAGAAAGATGAGGATCACCAGCAGCACGTCGATGAACGGGATCAGGTTGATCTCCGGTTCTTCCTTGGTGCGGGGGCGGAAGTTCATGGCCGCCCCGTCACTTCTTGTGGCGCAAGATGTGGCGCACGAACTGCTCGGACGCGAGTTCCAGGGTCAGCAGGTAGGCATCGACGCGGCCGCGGAAGTAGCGCCAAAAGATCAGCGCCGGGATGGCCACGATCAGGCCGAAGGCCGTGTTGTACAGGGCGATCGAGATACCGTGCGCCAGGCGGGCCGGGTTGCCCCCACCCATGGCCTGGCCCACGCCGCCAGCACCTACCTGGGAGCCGAAGATCTCGATCATGCCGATGACGGTGCCCAAGAGGCCCAGCAGAGGGGCCGCCGAGGCGATGGTGGCCAGGGCGGACAGGTATTTTTCGAGCCGGTGGGCGACGGAGCGGCCCGTGCCTTCCATGGCGGCCCGCAGGTCGGCCTCGCTGCACTGCGGGTTGCTGTTGAGCGTGCGCAGGCCGCTGGCCAGTACCTCGCCCAGGGCGGAGTTCTGGGCCAACTGGTTCACCACGTCGGGCGTGGGCAGGCTTTTCGACGAGACGGTGATGGCTTCATCGAGCAGCTTGGGCGGCGCCACACGGGCCGTCTTGAGGGCCACGAAACGTTCGATGACCAGGGCCATTCCGAGGATGGAACACAGGATCAGAGGCCAGATCGGCCAGCCTGCGGCTTGTATGATGGACAGCAAATCTCTCTCCGCGCAGATGAGGGGCAATCGGCGATTATGGCCCAGCTTCTCGGCCGCTTTTGGTCACAAACCGTTACCTTGGCGGGCGCTTCCCATGCACTGTGGCGTCACCCACAAAAACTGTGGATAACTTTGTGGACAACCGGGTTGCCGGGGGCCGCAAAGTGGCTTGGCGCCGTGCTTGCAACAGATTGATGAAAAATTGCGCAGTGAAAAATCCTTATAAATCAATAGCTTGCACGTATATCTGTGGCGCGCAAGGCGAGAATCGTTCTCAGGCACGCTCGGCGGCAGCTTCGCCGTTTCTGTGGAAGACTCGCTCTGCCAATGGGGCGCCAATGGCCGCCGTTGCTCATGTTTGAACGTACAAACCCCATGGCGGCGCCCCGCGTCTGGGAAGTTGGAGCGCTGTGCCGCGCCATTGCTGATGCGTTGGAGGCGCGCTTCAATCCTGTCGCGGTGCGCGGCGAGATCACGGGCTTCTCGCGCGCATCCAGCGGGCATTGCTATTTCTCGATCAAGGATCCCCAAGGCCAGTTGCGTTGCGCCATGTTCCGCCGGGCCGCCAGCCTGCTTGACTTTTCGCCGCGCGATGGCGAATTGGTGGAAGTGCGCGGCAAGCTCGGGGTCTATGAAGCCCGGGGCGACCTGCAGTTCATTGTGGAAAGCATGCAGCGCGCAGGGCAGGGGGCTCTGTTCGAGCAGTTCCTGCGCCTGAAGGCCCAGTTGGAGTCCGAAGGCCTGTTCGATGCGGCCCGCAAGCGGCCGCTGCCCGTGCAGCCACGCGGCATCGGCCTGGTCACTTCGCTCGGAGCGGCTGCGCTGCACGACGTGGTGACGGCCCTGCGCCGCCGCGCACCGCACATCCCCGTGGTGCTGGCCCCGGCGCAGGTGCAGGGCGCGGCAGCGCCGCAGTCCATCGTCTCGGCGCTGTCGCGGCTGTACCGGCTGGCAGAGCAGGGGCCTGTGGAGGGCCAGCCGCACATCGACACCATCCTGCTGGTGCGCGGTGGCGGCTCCATCGAGGACCTGTGGGCCTTCAACGACGAGCACCTGGCCCGCACCATCGTGCAAAGCCCGGTGCCGCTGGTCAGCGGGGTGGGGCACGAGACCGACTTCACGATTGCCGATTTCTGCGCCGACCTGCGCGCACCCACGCCCACGGCGGCCGCCGAATTGGTGGCACAGCCGCGCGAGGTCTGGCTGGGTGCCCTGGACCTGATCGAAGGCCGCATGGCCGATGGCATCCAGCGCCTGCTCGACGCCCGCCACCAGCGGCTGGACCAGGCGGCCGCGCGTCTGGGCCGGCCTTCGGGTCTGGTGGCGCGCGAGCAATTGCAATTGGCCCGCACGGCCCAACGCATGCGCCACGCCGTGCTGCTGCGCCTGCAGCGCATGGAGCAGGCCCAGCAGGCCGCTGCGGCTGCCTTGCCGGTACAGGTGCAACGCCGCATCGACGGCCTGCGCGAGCGGGTGGACCGTGCCGCACTGCGCCTGGAGCTTCTGGACCCGCGCCTGGTGCTGCAGCGCGGCTATGCCCTGTTGGCCGATGCCGAAGGCCGCTCGGTCACCAGCGTGCAGCAGGCCCGACCGGGCGACGCGCTGAAGGCCACGCTGGCCGATGGCGTGGTGGACGTCACCGTCGCCAGCCAGCCGCGATTGCTGTAGTGCACTGTAGGATCAGAGCCCGTACCTCCCTGCAGCGCACGATTGCTTGCCAACTTCGCTGCACAGGTCACACGTTCTTCCTACAATGCCCGTTCGCCTGGGGCTTGCTGCATTGCCGCATGGACGCAGCGGCAGCCCACCCGATTCAAACCACCACGAGGAAAAACCATGGAACATACCCTTCCCCCGCTGCCTTACGCCATCGATGCCCTGGCTCCCCACTACAGCAAGGAAACGCTGGAATTCCACCACGGCAAGCACCACAACGCCTACGTGGTGAACCTCAACAACCTGCAAAAGGGCACCGAATTCGAATCGATGTCCCTGGAAGAGATCGTCAAGAAGTCCAGCGGCGGCATCTACAACAACGCGGCACAGATCTGGAACCACACCTTCTTCTGGAACTGCATGGCCCCCGCCGGCGGCGGCGAGCCATCGGGCGCGCTGGCCACGGCCATCAACGCCAAGTGGGGCAGCTACGCCGCCTTCAAGGAAGCCTTTGTGAAGAGCGCCGTGGGCAACTTCGGTTCGGGCTGGACCTGGCTGGTCAAGAAGGCCGACGGCAGCGTCGACATCGTGAACACCGGCGCTGCCGGCACGCCCCTGACCACGGCCGACAAGGCCCTGCTGACGGTGGACGTGTGGGAACACGCCTACTACATCGACTACCGCAACCTGCGCCCCAAGTTCGTCGAAACCTTCCTGGACAAGCTGGTCAACTGGAAGTTCGCCGAAGCCAACTTCGCCTGATTGCCGCAGACGGCAGTCCATCCGCCCCGATGGGCGGAAACGAAAAAACGGCCCAAGGGCCGTTTTTTTTCATGGGCGCAGGAAGCTCACTTCTTCGAGAAGGGGGCGCCGCCAAGCTTGAAGCCGGCCTTGATGCCCTTCTTGGCGAACCAGCCCTGGTTCATTTCCAGCACGAAGCGCACCGGCTTCTTGGAGCAGTGCGAATCGAGCGTCTGGGGCTTCATGTCCTC
Source organism: Acidovorax sp. FW305-C-20-28 (assembly GCF_058783375.1). Taxonomy (NCBI): domain Bacteria; kingdom Pseudomonadati; phylum Pseudomonadota; class Betaproteobacteria; order Burkholderiales; family Comamonadaceae; genus Acidovorax; species Acidovorax sp. FW305-C-20-28. Next base: position 52,722 of record NZ_JBYSYM010000003.1, read on the forward strand.
CAGGTTGACGATGGTGCCATCGTCCGCCACAAAGGCCGCCGTCAGCGGCAGCAGCGTGTTCTTCATCCAGAAGCACTGCTCGCTGGGCTGCTCGAAGACGAACAGCATGCCTTCGTGCTGGGGCATCTCGGGCCGGTTCATCAGGCCGATCTGGCGCTCCACCGGGGCCACGGCCACCTGGGCATCGATGCGGTGCATGCCCGCCGTGAGTTCCACACGCTGCAGGTTCAGCTGGGGCCCTTCCTGGGCCTGGCTGGCAGGTGCCACGGCTACGAGCGATGCTGCCAGGAGGACGGCCAGCAGGCCATGGCGGCGCAGGAACGGGGTGGGGGAGGCAAGGCGGAGGCAGGGCATGGAAGAAGCTCGGTCGATGGGAGGAAAGGGCGCCAGAAACAAAATCGCCCGCGACTGCGGGCGATTTTGAAGCAAACCGGGAGGGAGGGGGTCAGAGATCCGCACAAACCCCCAGCCGCATCAGGCGGCAGCCTTCTTGGCGTGCTTCTTGGTCTTCTTCTGGGCCACTTTCTTGGACTGCTTGTGGGCAGGGGCCTTGGCCGCAGGAGCGGGAGCAGCCGCAGGTGCGGCGGCGGGAGCTGGAGCAGCAGCGGGGGCGGCTGGAGCCTGTGCGAAGGACGCACCGGCCGAGAACAGACCAGCCATCAGGACAGCGAGGAGTTTTTTCATATGTGCCATTTCCTAGACGAACTATCGGGTTGAGGGCCTCGCAAAATATTCACGAGGCTCCACCTGCAACGATAGCAGCCCGCGCGCGGTTGACAGGGGTTTTCGGCATTTTTTTGTCTATAGAATCTTTGCGATCAGGGGGCGCTTGCCCCCGTCTGCACAATTGTGTTTCAGATATCCAACGGAGACCCCCGTCCATGACCAGCTACCAGCACATCCAGGTGCCTGCCCAAGGCCAGAAAATCACCGTCAATGCCGATATGTCGCTGAACGTGCCGGACGAGCCCATCATCCCCTTCATCGAAGGCGATGGCACCGGCCTCGACATCACGCCCGTCATGATCAAGGTGGTGGACGCGGCCGTGGCCAAGGCCTATGGCGGCAAGAAGAAGATCCACTGGATGGAGGTCTACGCCGGCGAGAAGTCCACCAAGGTCTACGGCCCCGATGTGTGGCTGCCCGACGAGACGCTGGCCGTGCTGCGCGAGTACGTGGTGTCCATCAAGGGCCCGCTGACCACGCCCGTGGGCGGCGGCATCCGCTCGCTCAACGTGGCCCTGCGCCAGGAACTCGACCTGTACGTCTGCCTGCGCCCCGTGCAGTATTTCAAGGGCGTGCCCTCGCCCCTGAAGGAGCCCGAGAAGACCAACATGGTGATCTTCCGCGAGAACTCCGAAGACATCTACGCGGGCATCGAGTTCGAGGCCGAGTCGGACAAGGCCAAGAAGCTCATCAAGTTCCTGCTCGACGAGATGGGTGTCAAGAAGATCCGCTTCCCCAACACCTCGGGCCTGGGCGTCAAGCCGGTTTCGCGCGAAGGCACGGAGCGCCTGGTGCGCAAGGCCATCCAGTACGCCATCGACAACGACAAGCCCAGCGTGACCATCGTGCACAAGGGCAACATCATGAAGTTCACCGAAGGGGGCTTCCGCGACTGGGCCTATGCCCTGGCGCAAAAGGAATTTGGCGCCCAGCCGATCGACGGCGGCCCCTGGTGCAAGTTCAAGAACCCCAAGACGGGCCGGGAGATCACCATCAAGGACAGCATCGCCGATGCCTTCCTGCAGCAGATCCTGCTGCGCCCTGCCGAGTATTCGGTGGTGGCCACGCTCAACCTCAACGGCGACTACATCTCCGACGCGCTGGCCGCGCAGGTCGGCGGCATCGGCATCGCGCCTGGCGCCAACATGTCCGACTCGGTGGCCTGCTTCGAGGCCACCCACGGCACGGCCCCGAAGTACGCGGGCAAGGACTACGTGAACCCCGGCTCCGAAATCCTCTCGGCCGAGATGATGCTGCGCCACATGGGCTGGGTCGAGGCCGCCAATCTCATCATCAGCTCGCTCGAAAAGTCGATCGCGTCGAAGAAGGTCACCTATGACTTCGCGCGCCTGATGGATGGCGCCACGCAGGTCAGCTGCTCGGGCTTTGGCCAGGTCATGATCGACAACATGTGATGGAGTTTCCCCGGGTTCCTTGAGGACCCGCAAGGCAGGCCCGCTCCAGTGGATGCGGGCCTTTTTTCTGCCCGTCTGGGTGCCGAAGTGGGCACGCCGGCAGCATCGAGGCTGTTGAGGGTGCCGGGCTGGCGAACTGCGCCATTTGGGTGCTTTTGACACCCGGTCACCAGTGATAGATTCAGGCGATCACAGAGGGAGATTTTGTTGTGCCGTTGCTGAACCTTGTCTGCGCCAATTGCTCCGCGCCGCTGGAGGTGGGGGCTGATCTGGAGCGCTTTACCTGCGCCTATTGTGGCGTTGCGCAGATCGTGGAGCGTGCGGGAGGTGCGATTTCCACCCGCAAGCTGGAAGCGGCGATCGGTGCGGTGCAGAGAGGGACAGACCGCACGGCTGCGGAACTGGCCATGCCCAGACTGGCGCGCGAGCTGGACGAAGTGCTGGCGCGGCGAGAGAAGGTGGTCCACCGGCTCCAGCGCCAGTTGGAGCAGGCCAAGACCGATCGGCGCACCATTGCCCTCATTGCCGTGGTGTGCGTCTCCATTCTCTGGGCGGTCCTCTTGGGGCCGATGTTGGACACTGCCTGGCAGATTGCGTGCTTCTTTGGGGTGTTGATCGGCACCTTGGTGCTGGTCTACAAGAAGTACAGGTTGCCGAGGTTCGACCTGGCGCAGGAGACGAAAACCCTGGATGAGCAGATCGACAAGATCGAAGCGCACATCAAGGCCAACCGGCGCATTCTGGACACGCTGCCGGCCTGAGTGATTTCGGCGGCAACGCCAAAGCCGCTCCGAGGCGGCGGTTCAGGTCTTGGGTGAACAGGCGGCGTCGGTGCCCAATGGGGCTGAGTGCCACCTGCCGGTGTGACTCACTCTGCGCTGGCCGCACCCAGGGTGGCCAGGGCCTCGGTATCTAGCGTGAGCTGGCTGGCCTTCACCAGGTCCTGCAACTGCTCCAGCGAGGTGGCGCTGGCAATCGGCGCGGTGATGCCTGGCTGCACGATCTGCCAGGCCACGGCCACCTGGCCGGGCGTGGCGTCCAGGCGCGCGGCCACGGTGTCCAGCGCAGCCAGGATGCGCAGGCCGCGCGCGTTGAGGTACTTGGCCGTGGTGTTCTTGCCGCGCGCGCTCTTGGCGGCATCGGCCTCGGTGCGGTACTTGCCGGTCAGAAAGCCGGCGGCCAGCGCATAGAAGTTGATCACGCCCACCCCCTTGTCCACGCACAGCGGCTGCAGCTCCTTCTCGAACACGGCGCGGTCGTACAGGTTGAACAGGGGCTGCAGGCTTTCGTAGCGCACCAGGCCCAAGCGTTCGCTGGTCGCCAGGGCCTCGGCCAGGCGGGCTGCGGTGAAGTTGGAGGCGCCGATGGCACGCACCTTGCCGGCCTTGATCAGGTCGTCGTAGGCGCCCAAGGTGTCGGCCAGCGGCACGCTGGCATCGTCGTCGTGCGACTGGTAGAGGTCGATGCGGTCGGTCTGCAGGCGCTTGAGCGATGCCTCCACCGCCTGGCGGATGTATTCGGGGCGCAGGCCTACCTTGCCGTCGCCCATGTCCTTGCCGACCTTGGTGGCCAGCACGATCTGGTTGCGCTTGCCGCTTTTTGCCAACCAGCGGCCGATCACGGATTCGGACTCGCCGCCGGTGTGTCCCGGTACCCAGCGCGAGTACACGTCGGCCGTGTCGATGAAATTGAAGCCCGCGTCCAGCCAGGCATCGAGCAGCGAGAACGAAGTGGCCTCGTCGGCCGTCCAGCCGAAGACGTTGCCGCCAAAGCACAGGGGAGAAACGTTGAGGCCCGAGCGGCCCAGGGGACGGAGGTTCATGGAGCGGGATTCCTTGGTGGAGAGCGGGAGCAGTGGTTCCAGGACATTGTTGCTGCTTTTGAGAACTGCTGCAGGCACAGGGCTCTGCGCTGCCAGCAGGCCTGTGCGTGATCTTGTTCACGGCTGGGGCATCTGCGGCCCTGCCGGCCTATGGACTTCAGGGCGACGCCAAAGAGACACTTCGCCCAGCCGCAAGGAACCCGTGACTTGCAGGCCTTGGTGGGTACCCACGGGGATGTCTGGCAAGCCCGGATCTGCAGAGCTCCTGGTCTACGCCTTCACCGGAGAAACCATGATGCGATCAACTACCAGGTGCGCAGTGGCCTTGGCCCTCGGCGCAATGCTCGCGGCCACGGCGCAGGCCGAACCGACCGTGCGCCCATCCAGCCGCGACGCGGCGCGGCAATGGCTCGAAAGCTCCTTCCCCGCCCTTTTCCCGGCCGGCACCGGGCAGGACGGAATGGCCGGGCCCTATGCCTACCGGTTCTACGCCTCGGCAGGCAATGCCTTTGCCTTCAGCGAGGGGCGGTTTCTCGTGGCCAGCCAGACCCAGACCGCGGGGCAGATCGTGGACCTGACGGCCGTCCTGTGCCAGCTCAATGCCGCGCTGTGCGAGAACACCTCCGTGCCCCCGCCCGGCACGGGCACCGGGGCCGCGTCGGACTGCTTCAACCCCGTGCTGCTGCAGCAGGGCACGACCTACCGCTGGGACTGGCAGTCTGCCGATGGCGCTGTGCAGTTCAGCACCGAGGGGCGCATCAACCCCCCTGCCAGCTTTGCCGGGCAGTCCGGGCTGATCGAGACCGAGCGCACGGTGCTGGTGAGCAAGGCGGGCGCCACCACGTTCAACGCCCGGGTGTGGGAATACGACAAGCTGGAAACCACCGCACAGGGCCCGGTGCTGCTGCGCTATGGCAGCACGGCGCGCGTGGAGGCACCGATTGCGGGCATGCGGACCACCATGGTGCTCAACCCGGCCAACCGCGTGCGCGACTTCGCGCTGGCGCTCAATGAGAGCTACACGATCAATGAGGTGCGCCAGACCACCATGGAGCTCCCGGGCCTGCCGACGCAGACCAACACGACCCGCGAATCACAGACCATCACCTACCGGGGCCAGGAAAGCGTGACCGTGCCCGCCGGCACCTACATGGCCTGCAAGTTCGAATGGACCAATGGCACGCGCGTGTCGGCAGGGTGGACGGCCAAGGGCACGGGCCTGCCCCTGGTGATTGCGGGCGACGATGGTGCGGGCAACCCCATTACGCTGTACATCAAGTCGAGCTCGCACATCAACGGTCACCCCATATAGCCGAGTGCGCCCAGCAGGGCGCCTGCACCCAGCATCCACAGCAGGTGCAGGCGCGTCTTCCACACCAGCAGCATGGTCACCACGGTGGTCAACCACAGCGGCCAGGCGGTGGCCAGGCCGCCATGGGCCTGGGCCAGCACCCAGGTGGTGGCCAGCAGCAGGCCGATGACCACCGGCACCATGCCCTGCTTGAAGGCGCGCACGCCGCGCCGTTCGCGGTTGCGGTGGCCCCAGCGCGTGGCCAGCCAGGTCAGCAGGCTGCTGGGCAGCATCACGCCTACCATGCACACAGCCATGCCCAAGGCGCCCAGGGCCCAGCCCAGCGGGCCGGCGCCGCCGGCATTGAGCCCAACGTTCCAGCCCAGCAGCGCGATGAAGAGCACGTTGGGCCCGGGGGCGGCCTGGGCAATCGCAATGGAGGCGTTGAACTGCGGGTCGGCCAGCCAGGCGTTCTTTTCCACCAGGAAGCGGTGCATGTCGGGTGCGGTGGCAATGGCACCGCCCACGGCCAGCAGCGACAGCGACATGTAGTAAAGGAAGAGCTGCAGCCAGTCGGCCCAGCCCAGGTGGATGGTTGCGCCGGTCATGGTGCCAGCTTTCGCCAGGTGAGCAGGCAGGCTGTGCCGCCCAGTAGCGGCAGGGTCCAGACCAGCGGCCAGCGCAGCACGGCCATGGCCACCGCGGTGAGCACCGTGATCACCGAGCACAAGGCCGGGCCGAGGGGGTGGGTTCGCAGCGTGGCCGAAAGCTTGAGCCCCGTGCCCGCAATCAGCCCGGCAGCCACCGCACCCATGCCGCGCAATGCCCCGGCCACGGCCGGGTGGCTGGCGAACTGGGCGTAGACCACGGCCAGCGTGAGCACCAGCATGAGCGGAAACAGCAGCATGCCGGCCAGCGCCGCCAGCGCGCCGCGCCAGCCGAAGTAGCGGTCGCCGATGGTGATGGACAGGTTGACCACGTTGGGGCCGGGCATGATCTGCGCCACGGCCCATTCCTCGACGAATTCCTCGTTGGTCATCCAGCGCTTGCGCTCCACCAGTTCGCGCTGCACCACGGCCAGCACCCCGCCAAAGCCCTGTAGCGCCAGCCAGGTGAAGGACCAGAACAGGTCGGTGCAGTTGCGCGGGGCCGGGCGGGGCTCTGCCGGAATGGAAGGGCTGGGGGAGGGCGGGAGCATGGATGCAAGGCAGGGAAGACAAAGACCGGGCGCAAGCGAATGTGCCCCTGCGATGGTAAACGCCCGCCGGTGGGTATGCTGGCGTCCTCCCGTTTCCCTTGAACCATTTCCCATATGAAACTCATCCGTTACGGCCAGCCCGGCGCCGAGCGCCCCGGTTTGCTCGACGCCCAGGGCGTGCTGCGCGACCTGTCCATGCTGCTGCCCGAGCTGGGGCCTGCCCAGCTCAACCCGCGCACCCTGGCTGCCCTGGCCGCCATCGATGCCAGCCGCCTGCCCGCGGTGGAAGGCGCGCCGCGCCTGGGCTGCCCCGTGGGCGGCGTGGGCAAGATCGTCTGCGTGGGCCTGAACTACGCCGACCACGCGGCCGAGGCCGGCATGCAGGCACCAGCCGAGCCCGTGCTGTTCATGAAGGCCGTGACCTCGCTCAATGGCCCGAACGACGAAGTGCGCATACCGCCTGGATCGCAGAAAACCGACTGGGAGGTGGAGCTGGGCCTGGTCATCGGCACGCGCGCCAGCCATGTCGGCGAAGATGCTGCACTGCAGCATGTGGCCGGCTATGTGCTGGCCAACGATGTGTCCGAGCGCGCTTACCAGATCGAGCGCGGCGGCCAGTGGGTCAAGGGCAAGAGCTACGACACGTTCGCGCCCATCGGCCCCTGGCTGGTGACCCCTGACGAGGTGGCCGACCCGCATGCGCTGGACCTGTGGCTGGAGGTCAACGGCCAGCGCGTACAGAACGGCAACACGCGCAACTTCATCTTCGGCCTGCCCAAGGTGATCTCGTACATCAGCCAGTTCATGACGCTGGAGCCCGGCGACATCGTGCTCACCGGCACGCCCGCCGGCGTGGGCCTGGGCCAGAAGCCCGCGCCCTGGTTCCTCAAGCCCGGCGACGTGGTGCGCCTGGGGGCGACGGGGCTGGGCGAGCAGCGGCAGGTGTTTGTGGGCGGCTGAACAGGCGTGCTCGGGGAGTAGGGCACAACGCGCAGGGTCGATGCGCTTGCGGTGCGCAAAGCGGGGCGTGGATACTCTCGGCTGTGTCCTCTACCCCATCCCACCATTCCTCGTCGGTCCTCACTCGGCTGCGCCAGCGTTTTGGTCGCAGCGCGCTGTATGCGGTTCTGTGCCTCATGCTCTGCGCGCTGGCCTTGTTCGAGGTGACCACCTGGCACAAGCTCGATGCCCTCGACAACCGGGTGGGGGACGCCTTGCTGCGCTGGCATGCTGACAGCCGCAAGCCGCCGGACGATGTGGTGTTGATCGACATTGACCAGTTTTCGCTGATGGACCCGCAGATGTTTGATGTCGCGGGCAAGTGGGTCTGGCCGCGCGTTATCCATGCCGAGTTGATCAATGCGCTGGTGGCCCAGCAGCCCCGCGCCATCGTGCTGGACCTGTTCTTGTCGCAGCCCGACCGCTTTCGCCCCGAAAACGACGCGGAGCTGGCCAAGGCCCTGGCGTTCGAGCGCGCATTTGTTCCCATGCTCTTGATGGAGGAAGCCGAGCAGAAGGCGCCCCTGTCTATGGCGCCTCCGGTCATGGGCATACGTGCGCTTGAGCATGCGAACCCGAAGGCAAGCTACGGCATAGAGGCGCCGCTCGCCCTGCCCCCCGACGCCTGGCGCACTGGGTACATCAACTTCATCAAGGATCGCGATGGCATTGGCCGTCATACCGAATTGGGTCGCGAGATCGACGGCTGGTGGGTGCCGCACATGATCGGGCGGGTGGCCGACGCGCTGCAACTGCCCAAACCCAAGCAGCCGGGCTTTCGGCTGAACTGGTATGGCACCGAGTTCACTCGCATTCCCTATGCCAGGGCCTACCTTGCCACCCAAACGGGTGATCGCAAACTGCCTTTCGATGCGCGCGGCAAGATCATCGTGATCGGTGCCACGGCCAGTGGGATTTTCGATTTTGTTCCCACGCCGTTCGATGCCACGACCCCTGGCCCCTTTGTTTTGGCCACTGGTATGGCCAACCTGCAGAGCAATGACTGGTTGCGCGAGGCGCCTGACTGGGCTAACCCTGCGCTGGTGTGGGTGTTGATTTGCGGGCTGGCACTGGCCTTTGTCGCTCGGACCTCACCCGGCTGGGTCATTGCTGGCTATGCCGCGCTGGCTGCGATCGCCGTTGGGGGGAGCGTCAGTGCGCTGCAGCAGGCGCATGTCTACTGGATGCCTGTGTCCTCCCTGGTGCTGGGGGCCGTGGCGCTGCTGGCCTTCGGGTTGTTGTCATCGCGCCTGGAGATGGGGCAGCGGCGCCATGTGCAGGCCATGTTCTCGCGCTTTGTGGATCCGCGCATTGTGCAAGATCTGTCCGAAACTGTGGCCGAGGCCGAGGTGTCCGCCAGCCGCGAAATCACGCTGCTGTTCTCGGACATACGGGGCTTCACCAGCCTGTCGGAGCACCGCAAGCCCGAGGAGATCGTGAACATCCTCAACCGCTACTTCGAGATGCAGGTGGACGTGATCTTTCGCCACCAGGGCACGCTCGACAAGTTCATCGGCGACGCCATCATGGCCTTCTGGGGGGCGCCGATCGCCCAGCCCAACCATGCGGTGCTGGCTGTGGAGGCGGCGCTGGGCATGGCGGACGCGCTGCAGCGCTTTGCCGACGACATGGCGCGCGAGGACCCGACTGCCAAGTTCGACATCGGCATCGGTGTGCATACCGGCTCGGCCGTGGTGGGATTTCTGGGCACGGCACGCCGGCTGGACTACACCGCAATCGGCGATGCCGTCAACCTGTGCAGCCGTATCGAGGGTTGCACAAAAGGAATAGCCCGAGTTTTGGTTTCCGAGTCGACAAGAGCACAATGTGGGGAAACATTTGTTTTCATTGACCGCGGCGATTTCGAGGTGAAAGGTCGCGACCAGGCGGTGCGGCTGTTCGAGCCGCAGCGCCGGTCCAGTGGAGGGGCGCCGGAACGATCTGGCGCATAGGTATCGTCATAAAGAGGAGAAGGAAAGTGAACACATCATTCGTGGGCCTGTTGAAAGGCCTGCTCATTGCGCTGCTGCTGGGGCTGGGCCTTGGCGTGCATGCCCAGCAGTTGGAAGTCACCGTGGCGACCGAACTGCGCGCCACGCCGGCACTGGATGGCAAGATCCTGGTCAGGCTGGCCAAGGGCAACAAGGTCGAACAGACCGCGGCGCAAGAGGGCTGGGTCAAGGTCAAGTTCGGCCGCATGGAAGGCTGGGTGCGTCTGAACTTCGTGAAGACGTTGGAAGCTGCGGCCCCAGCGGCCGCGCCGGCCAGCGGCGGTACCAGTTTGGCAAGCATGTTCAGCGGCGGAAGCAACCGGCCTACCGCGTCCACGGGCACCAAGGGGCTCACCGAAGAGCAGTTGGCCAATGCCCAGCCTGCACCGGCTGAAATGGCCCAGCTGGAGAAGTACGCCATCAACATGGGCCAGGCCGAAGCCTTTGCACGCAGTGGCAAGGTCGTGGCACAGAAGATTGACGCCTACACCGGAGCAGAAAAATGAAAATCCAACGCTTGAAGGCCGCCGCGCTGGCGCTGGCCACGGTCGTGCTGCTGACCGGTTGCGAAACCATGCCCCAGGCGGGCGGCTCTGGTGGCTTGAACGTTCTTTCCTCTGCGCTGGGCGGTGGCTCTGGCGGCGGCTCGCGTGCGGGGGGCGTGCTGGATGTCATCCAGGGCGCGTCGGCCGCGTTCAAGGACTACACCGCAGAAGAGCAACGTGCGCTGGGCAATGACTTCTCGTCCGTGCTGCTGGGCGCACGCCCCTTGCTGCGCAACGAGGCCGTGCAGCGCTATGTGAACCAGGTCGGCTGGTGGGTGGCGGCGCAGGCCGAGAAACCCAAGGACAAGGACGGCAAGGAAATCCAGTTCGCCTGGCGCTTTGGCGTGATCGATTCCGACGCCGTGAACGCCTACGCCACGCCCGGCGGCTTCGTGTTCGTGACCGTCGGCCTGATGCGCCAGCTCAAGTCCGAGGCCGAACTGGCCGGCGTGCTGGGCCATGAGATCGCCCACGTGACCCGTGGCCACTACCTGGCTGCGCTCAAGAAGGGCGGCTTTGCCCAGGCCGTGGGTGGCGTGGTCCAGGCCCGCTCGGGCAACGCCATGGTGAGTTCTGCGATGGTGAATTTCGCGAAGAACCTGTATTCCAAGGGGTTGGACCAAGGTGACGAGTTCGACGCCGACCGCCAGGGCGTGCTGTATGCCGCCCGTGCCGGCTATGCGCCTGTCGGTCTGCCCACGGTTCTGAACATGTATGCGACCGGCTCCAGTGCCGACCAGAATTTCACGCTGCTGTTCAAGACCCACCCTGCGCCCAAGGACCGGCTGGAGAAGCTGCAGCCCTTCATGAGCAGCAAGTTCTCGACCGTGGCCTCGAACGTGAGCAACGAAGCCCGCTACGACGCCATCAAGCGCCAACTGCGCTGAACCCATGCGTGGGCGCCGCCGCCCATGGCAAAAGCCCCTGCCGCGCACCGCGCGGCAGGGGCTTTTTTGCGGGTTGCGCTGAGCGCGCCCGATCTATCCGCCCATCTTGCCCACAAACTTGTGCGCTGCGTTGCGCCAGCGCGCCTGCTCGGGGTACTTGACCTGGAAGGCCTTGATGTCGGCTTGGCCCTCGTACTTCACCTTGAAGATCTTGAAGCTGGCCTGGCTGTCGTAGTCGACGAAGAGCCACTTGGCATCGCCCTGGGCCTGTTGCTCGTAGGGCGTCTCGTACCAGCACAGGTCGGCCTGGCTTTCGTAGGCCACTTCGCAGACGGTTGCATCGGCCTGGTTTTCGTACTTGGTGACCAGAATCTTCGCCATGGAGGTTCCTCTGTGCAGGCTGTGGTGTGGCAGCTTAAAAGTCGTGAAGTCGGGATCGCTAGGCCCGTTGAAGATTATCCAAAAAACCGTGAAAAATTCCACGGAACCAGCAGGCGTCACATCTGGACACCTTGAGTGCGGATTTTTGTCTTTTTGATGTGCAGCGCACCCTCATTCGACCTGCGCCGTCTCCACATAGATCAGCTCGCACGCATTGGCGCCGGAATCCGCGCGGGTGAGCGAACTGGTCCAACGCCAGCCGCCGGGGTGCGTGACTTCCACCAGTTGGCCGGTGATGCGGATGAAGCTGCCCTTGCGCGCTTTCTTGAGGGCCCGTTCCACGGCGGCATTGGCCGGGATCATGTGCATGTTGGCCGACGATTCGATGATCTCCTGCGGCGGGATCGGCGGCTGGCTGGACCAGGAGTAGCGGTACCAGCGCCCGCCCTGGGTGATGTTCAGTGGCTCGTACACGGCCGGCTCGGCCATGCGCCGCCAGCCCAGGGCCAGGTCCACGGGGGAAAGATCGGCCTCGCGGCCGAAGGAGTACTCCTCGCGCCCGAGCACCCGGGCCCGGATGGCGAACTGGGCGAGTGGCCGGACCTGGTATCCGTTGAGCGCAAAGGGCGCTGCGTTGGTGGAGGTCTGCTGCGGCACCTCGGCAAAGACCTGCTGCGTGGCCGGCTGGCCCTGCAGCTTCTTGTCCACCCGGCCCACGCGCAGCTTCTCGACGGCGAAGAAGCCGATGAACAGGACGATCGCCAGCAGGACAACGGTTTTGAGTCTCATGGGCATTCAGCCTGTGCAGTGCGCGGGGGAAGGAAAGGGGGATTCACTGAGCAGGGAGAAATGTACCGCGCAGCGGTGCAGGTTGCGCCATTGGCTGACATGGGAGGTCTGCACGGCCCTGCAAACTGGCCGGCCAAAGGCCCTTCTTCTTCTCACCTTCCGCAAAGGTTTGTCCCATGGCCCATGCCTCCTTCCTCTTCTCTTCGCGCCGCGGGGGCATCGCGCTGCTTGTCGGCCCCGTGCTGGCCGCCTGCCTGGTGGCCTGCGGCGACACGGCCATTCTTTCGCCCGAGCAGGGCATGGGCAAGTCGCCCACCTTGCCAGCACCCAACCCTTCCCTGGTTCCCACGCTCCAGATCGCCCCCGCCACGGGCTGGCCCGAAGGCACCATGCCCACTGCCGCCGTGCCCGGCCTGGCGGTGACGCCGCTGGCCACCGGGCTGGACCACCCGCGCTGGGTGGTGGTGCTGCCCAATGGCGATGTGCTGGTGGCGGAGAGCCAGGCACCGCCCAAGGGCGAGGGGGCGCCTTCGGGCGGCGTGCTCGGCGCCATCCGGGGCTGGGTGATGAAGAAGGTGATGGGCAAGGCCGGCTCGGGCCGCAGCCCCTCGGCCAACCGCATCACGCTGCTGCGCGACACCGATGGCGATGGACGGGCAGAGACGAAGAGCGTGTTCCTGCAGGGCCTGAATTCGCCCTTCGGCATGGCGCTGGTGGGCACGGACCTCTACGTGGCCAATGCCGATGCCGTGATGCGCTTTCCCTACGAGCCGGGGCAGACCACGATCACGGCTGCCGGTACCAAGCTCGTGGACCTGCCCGGCGGCCCCATCAACCACCACTGGACCAAGAACCTCATTGCCAACGCCGACGGCAGCAAGCTCTACGTGACCGTGGGCTCCAACAGCAACGTGGGCGAGAACGGCATGGCTGCCGAGGAGGGTCGTGCCGCCATCTGGGAGGTGGACCGCGCCAGCGGCGCCCACCGCATCTTTGCCAGCGGCCTGCGCAACCCCAATGGCCTGGGCTGGGCGCCCGGTACCGGCGCACTGTGGACGGTGGTCAACGAACGCGACGAAATCGGCAGCGACCTGGTGCCTGACTACCTCACCTCCGTGAAGGACGGCGCCTTCTACGGCTGGCCCTACAGCTACTACGGCCAGCATGTGGACGCGCGCGTGCAGCCGCCCCGGCTCGATCTCGTGGCCAAGGCGGTCTCGCCGGACTACGCCCTGGGCTCGCATGTGGCGCCATTGGGGCTGGCATTTGCCCAGGGGCCGGCGTTGGCCCCCCAGTTGGCCAGCGGCGCCTTCGTCGGCGAACATGGCTCGTGGAACCGCAAGCCGCTCAGCGGCTACAAGGTGGTGTTCGTGCCCTTTGCCGAGGGCCAGCCCGCAGGCCTGCCGATCGATGTGCTCACGGGGTTTCTGAGCCCTGAAGGCAAGGCCTACGGGCGGCCGGTGGGCGTGGCCATGGATGCGCGTGGCGGTTTGCTGGTGGCCGACGATGTGGGCAATGCCGTCTGGCGCGTGGCGCCCGTTGCTGCGCGTTAGAACCTGTTCTTGGCCCTGGCCCCTCACACCCAGTCTTCGTGGGCCGGTACGTCGGCCGGGAACATGTTGATGTACTGCACCAGGCGGGGCTGGGTGGCCCGGTTCGGGCTGGGCCCGTGGGCCAGGGCCTGGTGCCAGATCACGAGGTCGCCTGCGCCCGCACCAATGGGGCGAGCGCCCAGGGCGTTGAAGTCCTGGAGGCGCGGGTCGGCGCCCGGCGGCAGGTTGGCCAGCCAGGGGCCGATCCGGCGGTGAAAGCCGGGCACCACGGTCAGGCCACCCTGCTCCGGCAGGGTGTCAGTGAGGTAGAGGATGCCCTGTGTGCAAAAGGGAATCGGCTGCACCAGGCTCACGTCCCAGTGCAGGCCCTGGGCGCTGTAGGGGTGGCCTGGGCGCTCGGGCGGATTGAAGCCGCAGCGGTCCGTGCTGCGCCACAGGTCGGCCGAGCCCCATAGCTGGGCAAAGGCCTTGTGGATGCGCAGGGACCGCCGGTTCTTCTCGAAGGCCGGGTGCTGGAACAGCTGCACCATGACATTGTGCGGGGCGTTCGGGTACCAAGAGTCCGCATTCTCCGGCGTGGCGCCCACGGCATCCCACACCACCTGCGCTGCGGCCGCGCTGTCGTCCGCAGCCACGGCCTGTCGCAGGACCACATAGCCGTGTTCGTCCCAGTGGGCCAGGTCGGCTGCGTCCAGCACGGGATCCATGGCGTCGATGCGGGCGTGCAGGTCCAGTTGCGCGGCAGGCGGTGCACCGCCATCGACCAGGGCCTGGATGCGTGCCACCGTGGTGGCATCGGGGGCGCCTGCCGTGCGCACGATCCAGTCCTCGAACTCGGCAAAGTCCGGCGCCTCGCGCAGCACGTACTGCATGGTCTGCTCCAGCCCCACACCCACGGCCGCCAGCACGACCTGGGTGCGGTGGGCTTCCTGCTGGCCGGTGCCGGGCCGCCCCTGGCGCGCGGCCATCCAGCTGGACCAGCAGCGCTTGAGGTAGGGCACCTGCAGGGCACCACGTTCGTGGGGGGAGCAAAGGAGATCGGCAGAATGCAGGGCAGCGGGCATGCGGGTCTTGTGTATCGGCAGGTGATGGCGCAGCCCCCTTTGTATCACCCGCCGCATGCCGCCTGGGCGGCTATTGGGGAACGAAGCCGCTTTGCGCAACCAGGGCGGCCAGGGCCTTGGACACCTGGGCCAGCCGCTGGGCCTGCTCGCCTGGCGTGCCTGCCGCCGGCGTCATGGCGCTGGCCTGCAGCTTGGCCACCACCTCGGGCAGGGCCAGCACCTGGTGTAAAGCCGCGTTGTAGCGGGCCACGACCGTGTCGTTCAGGCCGGCGGGGGCGTACAGCCCGAGAAAGTCGCTCGTCGCATCCAGGCTGGGCAAGCCCGCCTGCCCGAACGAGGGCACGCCCGGCAGCAAGGGCGTGCTGCGGCTGGCCGCCAGGATGCGCAGCTTGCCCGCCTTCTGGTGCTGCAGGAAGTCCGAGATGCCCGAGACGCCTGCCGAGATCTGTCCGGCCAGCAGGTCGGTCACCATGGGCGTGGCGCCGCGGTAGGCCACGGGCACGATGTCGGCCTTGAGGTGGCGCGCCACTTCGCCGGCAATGAATTCCGGTGCGCTGGCTGGGGCCGGTACGCCGATGCTCGCGTCGCCGCGGCGCGCGGCGAACCACGCGCCCAGTTCCGCCAGGGTGGTAGCGCCAGTCTTGGGGTGCACCGCCAGCGCCAGTTCGAAGTTGGCCACGGCGCCGACGGGCCGGAAATCGGTGGCAGCCGCAAAGCCCGGCGCCTTCATGGTCAGGGGCACCATGGCCACGGTGTGGGTGTTGCTCAAAAAGAGCACCGAGCCGTCCACGGGCGCAGCCTTGAGAGCCTGGGCCGCGATCTGCCCACCGGCCCCGGGCTTGTTGTCCACCAGCACGGGCTGACCCAACTGGGTGGCGAGCTTGTCGGCCACGATGCGCGCCGCCGTGTCGGCCGGGCCGCCGGGTGGGTAGCCCACCAGGATGCGGATGGGGCCCGAGTAAGCCGGCGCCTGGGCCTGGGCGGTGCTGTACAGCGCCGGCCAGGTGAGGGCAAGAAGGGCTGCGGCCTGCAGGCAGTGGCGACGCGACGGGGTGGGGCGGTAGGGGCTGTGCATGGTGTTCTCTTTCGGGGCGGTCAGGATGGTGGGTCAGGCGGCTGCGCGCTGGGCGAGCAGGGCGCGGCGCCGTTCCACGATGGGTTGCAGGCGTGCCCGGGCCGCCTGCACGAGGGCGGGCGGCGCCTTGTGCGGTGCGCCCGTGTCGAAGGGCGGTTGTGGGTCGTACTCGGCAAACAGCTGCACGCCCTGGGCCACTTCGGTGCTGCTGGCCAGCGCAATCGCCTGCAGCGCGCAGTCGATGCCCGAGGTCATGCCCGCGCCGGTGATGCGGTTGCGGTCCACCACCACACGCTCGTCCACCGGCGTGGCGCCCACCAGGGAGAGCAGGGCGTGCGAGCCCCAGTGGCAAGTGGCGCGGTAGCCCTGCAGCAGGCCGGCCGCACCCAGCACCAACGGGCCGGTGCAGATGCCCACGATCCATCGCGCGCCCTGGGCCTGCCGGGCGAGGAAGGCCAGGGTCTCTTCGTCGCTGAGCAAGGCTTCGATGCCCGGGCCGCCTGGCACGACCAGCATGTCGAGCGCGCCGCAGTTGTCGAACGATGCGGTGGGGCGGAACTCCCAGCCCAGCTCCGTGCGGATCGGGTTGGTGTGCTTCCACACCAGGTGCAGTTGCGCGCCCGGTATGCGCACCAGCAGGTCGGCGGGGGCGACGTAGTCGATGGCGGTGATGTCGGGAAATACCAGCATGCCGATGTTCATGGGAAGGCCTTTCTGTGCGGTGGATGTTTGGATGGCTCCACTGTAGGATCGGCCTGTCTGTCCGTCAGGACACAAGCACCACGATTTCTGCCAAGCCGATCCGCCCCATGCAAAACGCCGCCCACCAGGTCTGGTTCCTGGTTTTCGATCAGTTCCAGCTCCTGGACGTGAGCGGGCCGCTGCAGGTCTTTGCCACGGCCAATGACGAACTGCGGCTGGCCGGCCGCGCACCGGTGTACGAGACCGGGGTCTACGGCCTGTCGGGCGGTGCCGTGCGCAGTTCGAGCGGGGTGGACCTGGTGGCGCGGGCGCTGCCGCAGCGCCTGGCGCGCAGCGTGCAGACGGTGGTGGTGCCGGGCGGCCCCGGGGTGTTCATGCCCGCCGCCGCAGGCCGCGCGGCGCACGACACCCCGGCGGCGCATGCCCTGGCGCACTGGTTGCGTCGCGCCTCACCGCGCATCGAGCGGCTGGCGTCGGTCTGCACCGGCGCTTTTGTCCTGGCCCACACCGGGGTACTCGATGGCGCCGGTGCCGTGACCCACTGGGCGGCCTGCGATCATCTGGCATCGGGGTTTCCGGCCATTGCCGTGCAGCCCGATGCCATCTACTTCCGCCATGGGCGGGTATGGACCTCGGCCGGGGTCACGGCGGGAATCGACATGGCCCTGGGCATGGTCGAGGCCGACCTGGGCCGCGACATCGTGATGGCCGTGGCCAAGAAGCTGGTGGTGTTCTACAAGCGGCCGGGCGGGCAGTCGCAGTTCAGCAGCGCGCTGCTGGAGCAGACTGCCGGCGACGAGCGCATCACCCGCCTGCACGCCTGGATCGCCGAGCACCTGCGCTCGGACCTGAGCGTGGCGCGCATGGCCGATCAGCTGGGCATGAGCCTGCGCACCTTTGCGCGCTTCTACACCGCCCACACGGGCACTACGCCCGCCCATGCGGTGGAGCGCATCCGTCTGGAGAAGGCCTGCCGCCTGATCGAGTCACACAGGCTCAGCAACAAAGCCATTGCGGTGCAGTGCGGCTTCAACTCCGAAGAGGTGATGCGGCGCATGTTCATGCGCCACCTGAATGTGTCGCCCAAAGGCTACCGTGAGCGGTTCGCGGCAGCGGACTGATGTGAGCCGGGCAAAAAAATGCCGCCTCTAGGGGCGGCTTGTGAGGGGCTTACCTTGGAGAAATAGGGGGGGCGGCGTGCCTGCCTTCAGGCAAATGTATTGACCTGGGTGCCCAGCGTGCCTGAAGTGGCCAAAGGGGGCTGGGGCAAGGCCTGGAGCAGGGTGGCGGCCGAAGAAGCCTGGATGTCCAGCGCCTTCTTGAGCACGCGGACGTTGAGGGCATCGGAGGTTTCGCGGCTGGCCAGGGCAGTGGCAGTGCTGACGATGCTGTTGCTGAGGGCGACATCCATAGGGGTTCTCCGGTACTTCTCTCGCTTATCGGCATTCTGCGCCTGAAATGGAGGATGTTTGTCAATTGTTACATTCTGCCGTGGCTGAAACGCCCTCTCCATCTCGGGGAGGCCTCATCACTCCAGGGCCGCCACGCCGATGGGCTGGCAGGCAGCCAGGTCGGATTCGCCCACCTCGGGCAGGTGCCTGGCCGCGTTGCGCAGGGCCGTGCGCAGGCCCTCTTCCAGCACCGGGTGGTAGATGGGCATGCCCAGCAACTGGTGCACCGTGAGCTTTTGCGTGATGGCCAGCGCCAGCAGGTGGGCCAGGTGCTCCCCGTCCGGCGCGCACATCTCGGCACCCAGCAGGCGGGCATTGCCCTTGTCCGCATAGACGCACAGCCGGCCGTGGTTGCGCAGGGCGGCGCGGGCGCGCCCATGGCGCTCGAACTCGACGGCACCCACCACGGTGTGGGCCGGGTCGAGGCGGTCGAAGGGCGTGCCCACCACGGCCACGTTGGGGTCCGAAAACACGATGGACAGGCGTGTGCGGCGCACGAAGCGCGTGGGCTCGGCCGCCAGCGCATTCATTCCGGCGATGTGGCCTTCGTCGGCCCCCTCGTGCAGCAGCGGCGCATGGCCATTGGCATCGCCGGCCAGGAACACGCGCAGCTTGCCGACCTGCTGGGTCTGCGAGTCCACCTGGGGCATGCCGCGTTCGTCCAGCGGCTCACCCAGGGTTTCGAGGCCCAGGTGCTCGACGTTGGGCGTGCGGCCCATGGCGGCGATCACCTGGTCCACCACCACGCGGTTGGCGCCACTGCGCACCTCGATGCCGCCAGCCACCTCGCGAAGTTCGGCCTTGGCATGGGTGTGCAGAACCATCTCTTTCCTGAGCAGGGCGCCGAGTTCGGCGTTCAGGGTGGGGTCGCTCAGGCCGGCGAGGGCGTGGCCGGTGGTGAAGGCGGCCACCTCCAGCCCCAGGCGGGCCAGGGCCTGCGACAGTTCCACGCCGATGGCGCCCATGCCGATCACGGCCACGCGCGGTCCCAGGTTCTCCCGCTCGAACAGGGTGTCGGTGGTCAGGATGCGGTCGCCGAAGGCCAGCCACTCCTCGGGTACCACGGGCCGCGAGCCGGTGGCAAGGATGATGCTGTCGGCGTGGTAGTGCACACCGTTCACGTCCACGGTGTTTGCATCGAGCAGCACGGCGCGGCCTGACAGGCTGGCGCCGCCCAGGTCCTCGGTGGCCCGCAGGGCCCCGGCCACGAAGTCATCGCGCAGGGCCCGCACGCGCTGCAGCACGGCTGGGATGTCGGCCTTGAGGTCTGAGCCCCCGCGGATGCCGAATTCCTCGAATGCCAGACGCCGGTGGAAGGCATTGGCCGCCTCGATCAAGGTCTTGGAGGGCATGCAGCCCACGCGGGCGCAGGTGGTGCCCCAGGGCCCCTCGTTGACGATCAGGTAGCGCTCCGTGCGCTTGCGCACCTCGCGCAGGGCAGCCAGGCCGGCCGTGCCTGCGCCGATAATGATGGTGTCGAGGGGCTGGCCCATGGATTGCATCTCCCGAGTGGCATGGAGCCGCCAGTGTGCAGGGCATGGGGCCGCCCGCGTGTAGGCGGGTTGCCCAAGGTGCGCCGCTTTTCAGTCTGCGTCCGTCCAGCCCACCCGCCCCTGGCCCTGGTCGTTGACGCGTTGCACGAAGCCCGCCGATTGCGTCTCGGGCAGCCGGATCTGCAGGGTCACCAGCGAGCCGTGCTGCACGTCTAGCAGGTCGGCGTCGGCTGCCTCCACCTCGCGCCGCAGCAGGCCCTCCAGCGCGTAGGGCACCATGCACTGCAGCGTGGCCATGCGCTGCAGCGTGACCTTGGGCGCGGTGAGCAGGGCCTGCGCGATGGCGTCGGTATAGGCCCGCACCAGCCCGCCCGCGCCCAGCTTCACGCCGCCGAAGTAGCGCACCACCGTGGCCAGCACGCCTTCGAGGTCCTGGTAGCGCAGCACGTCCAGCATGGGGCGGCCGGCCGTGCCGCTGGGCTCGCCATCGTCCACGGCGGCCGATTGGCCGCCCGCCAGCAGGGCCCAGCAGACATGGGCGGCGCCCGGGTGCTGCTTCCACAGCGCGTCCACCGCGGCCTGGGCGCTGGCCCGGTCGGCCATGGGTTGCACGCAGCCGATGAAGCGGCTTTTCTTGATGAGGAGCTCGCTGTGGGCCGGGGCTGCAAGGGTCTGTGGCATGGGGCGCAGAGCTTATCAGCCTTGCCTGGCCGCAAAGATGTGGTGCAAATGCGCCACTGGCAGGCCGCCACAGGTGGCAGATATGTGACGCCTGTCACAGCCACGGGCCCGCTGGTCGGGCTTGGCCCCGGAAGTGTGCGTTCTGTCACAAGCTCTGACGCGGTGCGTTCCTACACTTGAGCCCATAGCCGATGACTATTCTCGGCAAACAACAAACAAGCAAACGCACCCAAGGACCCGCCATGTTCGCACTGCCATTGACCGCCTCCCTCCCCGCCACGCTGGCCAGCCACGTGTTCGGCCGCTTCGCCGCATCCTCGGCGCCATCGTCCATGGCCCGCATGGCTATGCCCGTGCCCGCTGCTGCCGCCAGCACGCTGCGGGCCGATGTGGCAGCCGAGTTCGAAGACGAAGAGGAAGAGTTCGACCTGGCCCAGCGCGTGCGTGAAGTGGGTGAGTGGTAAGACCACCTACCGGGGCTCGGGCATGGGCGGCGTGACCGCGCGCGCCATGAGCACGCTGGTGTAGTTGGTGAGCGGCCTCCAGTCGCATTCGCCGACCAGCCGGTAGCCCCAGGATTCGTACATCGCAATCAATGCATGGGCCGGTTGGGCCGTGTCCAGTGCCAGGGTGGCGGCCCCGGCATTGCGCGCCCTGTCCAGCAGCTCCGTGTGCAGCAGTTTCCCCAAGCCCTGTCCCTTGAACCGGGGCGCCACGCAGAACTGCGTGATGGACCACACCGAGCTGTCGCGGTACAGCGCCACCTTCGAATCTGGCTGCGGCCCGCGCAGGGTGGCCGTGGCGGCATAGTCTCCGTCTATCTCCACCACCAGCGCCAGGCCCGAGGCCAGGCGCTTGGCCGTGTCTTTCACCGTCTGGTGCGTGGCCCAGTAGCGCAGGCCCTTGCTGGCGTGCGGGGCGTAGGCGGCGTGGATCAGTGCGGTCAGCCGCTCCAGGTCGTCGTGCGGCGCGAGCGGGCGGATGTGGGGGGCGGGCAGGGCAGGGGTCATGGCATTGCAGCCGCCGGGCGACGGCCTCAGAGTTTGAGCGACCAGGTTTCCGAGACCAATTGTTGCCCGAAGTCCTCGTACGGCTCCGACTTGTCCAGCACAAATCCCCGTTTGGCGTAGATCGAACGCGCGGTGGTGAGGCAACTGTTGGTCCACAGCACCATTTTTTTGTAACCTTTGGCACGCGCAAACGCGATGCATTCGTCGGTCAGCCGCGCCCCCAGGCCCATGCCGCGGGCCTTGGGCGATAGGATCAGCATGCGCAGCTTGGCCGTGGTGGCCGACTTGCGCACCACGAAGATGGCGCCCACGCGCTCGCCGTCGAGCTCGGCGATCCAACATTTCTCCCACTCGGGCTGAAAATTGCGCACGAACTGCGCAGCGATGTCGGCCACCAGGGCCTCGAAGCGCATGTCCCAGCCGTATTCGCGCGCGTAGATCTCTCCATGCTGCTGCACCACCCAGCCGATGTCGCCGGGCATGGGGTCGCGCAGCACGGCCACGCGCGGTGCGGCTGAGGCGCTTCCGGGTTCAAGCAGGGTTTCGATGCGCTCCATGGCCTGCACCAGCTCCGCCTGCCGGGGGGCGGGCAGGGGGGCGAGCAGGGCCGCCGCCTCGTCGCGCGAGCGCTGCTGCAGCGGGGCGAAGGCCTCGTGGCCGGAGGGGGTCAGCGTCAGCACGCTCTGGCGCGCGTCCCTGGCGCTGGGGGCCCGGCTGATCCAGCCGGCATTCTCGAAGCGGCGCAGGATGCGGCTCAGGTAGCCCCCGTCGAGCCCGAGCTCGCGCGCCAGCTCGCTGGCCACCAGATCCTGGCGGTGCGCCAGTTCGTAGAGCACGCGCACGTCGGTCAGCGACAGATCGCTGCCCAGATATGGGTCCAGCACACCGATGCGGCGCGTGAAGAAGCGGTTGAAACGGCGCACGGCCTTGACGGCGTCCGTGGGGGCGTAGGAAGCGGCTTGATCCATGATTGGTTGCTAAAGGCATGCAATTAATTGACTTTGGCAAGTATATGCGCCTTCGCCTACGACCGGACAAAAGCTAGGACAAACCGGTTCAGGGCGACAAAACGGACTCGCCAACGTAAAATCGCGGGTTATCCATAACGGCCTCGCCCACCCGAGGTCTCGCATCCCCCACATGAACGCCCCCGTTGACGTCTCCTTTTTCGCGCGCGCAGCCAAGCCGCTGACCAGCTATCGCCCCTACTGGGCGAAGCGTTTCGGCACGGCCAAGTTTTTGCCGATGAGCCGCGCCGAGATGGACCAGCTGGGCTGGGACAGCTGCGACATCATCCTGGTCACGGGCGATGCCTATGTGGACCACCCGAGCTTCGGCATGGCCGTGATCGGCCGCACGCTGGAGGCCCAGGGCTTTCGCGTGGGCATCATCGCCCAGCCTGATTGGCAGAGTGCTGACCCATTCAAGGTGCTGGGCAAGCCCAACCTGTTCTGGGGCGTGACGGCGGGGAACATGGATTCCATGATCAACCGCTACACGGCCGACCGCAAGATCCGCAGCGACGACGCCTACACCCCCGGCGACGTGGGCGGCAAGCGCCCTGACCGCGCGGCCATCGTCTACAGCCAGCGCTGCCGCGAGGCCTACAAGGACGTGCCCATCATCCTGGGTGGCATCGAAGGCAGCCTGCGCCGCATAGCCCACTACGATTACTGGAGCGACAAGGTGCGCCGCTCCGTGGTGGTCGATGCCAAGTGCGACCTGCTGCTGTACGGCAACGCCGAACGTGCCCTGGTCGAGGTGGCGCACCGCCTGGCCGCGCGCGAGCCCGTGGAGCAGATCACCGACGTGCGCGGCACGGCCTTCGTGCGCCGGCCTGACGACGAGAGCGGCAAGGGATGGTTCGAGATCGATTCCACCAGCGTGGACGAGCCGGGCCGGGTCGAGGCGCACATCAACCCCTACATGACGACCAGCGAGCAGGCGGCGGCCCAGGGCAGCACCTGCAGCAAGGAAGATGGAACCCTGGATGCGGAGGCCGGTACAGCCGCGGCGGCCGAGCCCAACCCCGCCATTCGGCCCATGCTGTTCGTGGCCAACCCGGCGCTCAAGGCCAAGCTCAAGGTGCCGCCGCGCGATCGCAGCGTGATCCGCCTGCCCAGCTACGAGCAGGTCAAGAGCGACCCGGTCCTCTATGCCCACGCCAACCGCGTGCTGCACCTGGAGACCAACCCCGGCAATGCGCGTGCCCTGGTGCAGGCCCACGGCGAGGGTGTCACCGCACGCGACGTGTGGATCAACCCGCCGCCCATCCCGCTCACCACGGCCGAGATGGACCATGTGTTCGACCTGACCTACGCCCGCGGCCCGCACCCAAGCTATGCCGACGAGAACGGCAGCCACGATGGCGCGACCAAGATCCCCGCGTGGGAGATGATCCGCTTTTCGGTCAACATCATGCGCGGCTGCTTTGGCGGCTGCACCTTCTGCTCCATCACCGAGCACGAAGGTCGCATCATCCAGAGCCGCTCCGAGGACTCCATCATCCAGGAGATCGAGGACA
The DNA here is from genome assembly GCF_058783375.1 of Acidovorax sp. FW305-C-20-28. Lineage (NCBI taxonomy): Bacteria > Pseudomonadati > Pseudomonadota > Betaproteobacteria > Burkholderiales > Comamonadaceae > Acidovorax > Acidovorax sp. FW305-C-20-28. Next base: position 76,319 of record NZ_JBYSYM010000003.1, read on the forward strand.
TCCGCGACAAGGTGGCCGGCTTCACCGGCACCATCTCCGACCTGGGTGGCCCCACGGCCAACATGTACCGCCTGGGCTGCAAGAGCCCTGAGATCGAGGCTGCCTGCCGCAAGCCGAGCTGCGTGTACCCGGGCATCTGCTCCAATCTGGGCACCAACCACGATCCGCTGATCAAAATCTACCGCCGCGGCCGTGCGCTCAAGGGCATCAAGAAGATCCTGATCGGCTCGGGCCTGCGCTACGACCTGGCCGTGAAAAGCCCCGAGTACGTCAAGGAACTGGTGCAGCACCACGTGGGCGGCTACCTCAAGATCGCCCCCGAGCACACCGAACAGGGCCCGCTCACCAAGATGATGAAGCCGGGCATCGGCAGCTATGACAAGTTCAAGCAGATGTTCGAGAAGTTCAGCGAAGAGGCGGGCAAGAAGCAGTTCCTGATCCCGTACTTCATCGCCGCGCACCCGGGCACCAGCGACGAGGACATGATGAACCTCGCCATCTGGCTCAAGAAGAACGGTTTCCGCGCCGACCAGGTGCAGACCTTCTACCCGAGCCCCATGGCCACGGCCACGGCCATGTACCACAGCAACAAGAACCCGCTGCGCAAGATCACGCGCGACAGCGAGGGCGTGGACATTGTGCGCGGCGAAAAGCGCCGGCGCCTGCACAAGGCCTTTCTGCGCTACCACGACCCGAACAACTGGCCGCTGCTGCGCGACGCGCTCAAGGCCATGGGCCGCGCCGACCTGATCGGCAACGGCAAGCACCACCTGATCCCGACCTTCCAGCCGATGACGGATGGCGGCTACCAGAGTGCGCGGCGCAAGAACTCCACCCTGAGCGGCGGCAAGACTGCGGCGCAAACTGCCGCTTCGAAGCCTTCGCAAGGCGTGGCGCTCAAGTCCACCCAGCCGCAAAAGGGCCGCATCCTCACCCAGCACACCGGCCTGCCACCGCGCGTGACCGGTTCGGCCAAGCCCTCGGCCGGCCGCAAGGGCCGCTAGCCCCCCGGCTTTCTTCCATGCCGCAGGACCGCATCCTCTACGCCGACACCGCTGCGTGGCGGGTGGAGCGGGTGGTCAAGCCTGCGGGTGTGGTCCATGCGGGCAGCACCGTCTACCAGGTGGCGACCCCGCGCTGGGTATTCCCGGTGAGCGGTGTGTCCGAATTCCACATGGAGGGGCGGCAGGTGCTGCTCGACGGGCTGACCGTGGTGGCCTTGCCCACGGGGCTGCCCTACCGCGTCCATGAATGGCAGGCCACGGAGCGCAGCCACATGGTGGTCAGCATGCAGCCGGGCAGCACCCCGGCCTGCGGCCCCGGCCATGTCCTTGCCTGGAGCCTGTCACCACGGGTGCTTTGGCAGTTGCGTCTGCACTGGCGTGCGCTCGCGCAGGGGCGCGAGCAGGCTGCCAGGCCTGTCCCCACCAGCGGTGTTTTGCGCGGCAACGCCATGGCCCATGCGGCAGTGGCGCGGGCGCGCCGCTTCATGGCCACGCGCACGGCGGCGGCCGATGGCCTGCGCTGGTCGCTGCATGACGTGGCCGATACCGCGTGCTGTTCCTACTTCCACCTGGCGCGCCTGTTCCGCGGCCATGCCGGCCTGGGTCTGCATGCCTACCGCGAGCAGTTGCGGCTGGCCGTGGTGCTGCAGCGCCTGGAGGAAGGCGAGGGCGACCTGGCCGCCCTGGCGCACGACCTCGGCTACAGCAGCCAGAGCCACCTGGGCACTGCCTTGCGCCGCGAAGTCGGGGTGACGCCGGCGCAGGCGCGCCAGGCGCTGCGCGGCTGACCGCAACGGACCTGGGCAGGATTCTGATAGCCGGGTCGGGGGTGGTGCGCAGAGACTGCGGGCATGCCTGCTGTCACCTCCTTCTTGCGCCGCCCGTCTTTCTTCCTGCCATCGCCCTGGCTTGGCTGGCTGGCCGCGCTGGCTGCCGCGCTCATCGGCAGCGGCTGGCAGTTGGCCTCGCGCCATGGGGTCACCACCACGCTGGGGCCGGTCGAGCTGGCCGTGCTGCGCTATGCCATTCCCGCGCTGGTCCTGGCACCGCTGTGCTTGCGGCGCAGCGGGTGGCCGACCGGCCTGTCCTTGTGGCGCTGCGCACTGCTGGTGCTGTGCGGCGGCCTGCCGTTCGGCCTGGTGGTGCTGGCCGGCGCGCAATGGGCGCCTGCTGCGCACATGGGCATCTTCGTGGCCGGCAGCCTGCCGGTGTTCACTGCGCTCGGGGGCTGGCTGGTGGCGGGGGAGCGGCCAGCGCCTTCGCGGCTGCTGGGCCTGGCGCTGATCGTGGCGGGCATGGCCGTCTTCGGTGCCGCTGGCTGGGGTGCGGTGCAAGGGGCCTGGCGCGGCGACCTGCTGTTCCTGCTCGCGGCGCTGCTGTGGTCCGCGTACACGCTGGTGTTCCGCGGCAGCGGCCTCACGCCATGGCAGGGGGCGGCTGTGGTGAACCTGGGGTCGGCTCTGCTGTTGCTGCCCGTGTTGCTGGTCGCAGGTGCCCCGCGCCTGCTTTCGGCCCCTTGGACCGACGTGGCCTGGCAGGCGCTGGGGCAGGGCGTGGCAGCAGGTATGCTGGGCCTGGTGGTCTACGGCGTGGCGATTGCCCAGCTGGGCGCGGCGCGCGCCGCCCTGTCTGCCGCGCTGGTGCCGCTGCTCACGGCCATCGGCGGTGCCGGCTTGCTGGGGGAGTCGTTTTCGGGTGCTTTGCTTGCTGCCGTTCTGCTGGTGGTACCTGGCCTCGTACTGGGCAGTGGGGCCCTGGCTCAGCCTTTGCGCAGACAGTCCTCCAGGGGGACGGGGCGCGAGAGCGCATAGCCCTGGGCATGGTCCACGCCGATGGCACGCAGCGCATCGACGATTTCCATGGACTCGGCGAACTCCGCAATGGTCTCCTTGCCCATGACATGGCCGATGTGGTTGATCATCTCCACCATGGCGCGGTTGGTGGGGTCTTCCAGCAGGTCGCGCACGAAGCTGCCGTCGATCTTGAGGTAGTCCACCGGCAGGTGCTTGAGGTAGGTGAAGGAGGACATGCCCACGCCGAAATCGTCGAGCGCGAAGCGGCAGCCCAGTTGCTGCAGGTCCTTCATGAGCCGCACGGCACTGGGCAGGTGCGATATGGCGCTGGTTTCGGTGATCTCGAAGCACAGCAGGTGCGGGTCCACCCCCGACTGCTCGATTTCGGTGTGGATGTAGCGCAGCAGGCTCTCGTCGCCCAGGCTGATGCCCGAGAGGTTGATGGCGCAGGTGTGCACCGTCGGGCCCCCGGCAGCCTGGTGTTGCGCCAGAGTGGCCAGCGTGTGCCGCACCACCCAGCGGTCGATGGCGGGCATCATGCCGTAGTGCTCGGCGGCGGGAATGAAGCAGCCCGGGGCGATCAGTTCCGTGCCGTCCTCGGCCAGGCGCAGCAACACCTCCAGGTGCAGGCCCGCCCCGTCCCCTTGCAGCGCGGTGATGGTCTGCGCATGCAGGCGAAAGCGGTGGTGCTCCAGGGCCAGGCGCAGGCGCCGCACCCAGTCCATGTCGCCTTCGCGGCGGCTCATCTCGATGTCTTCGGTCTGGTAGACGAAGACCTGGTTGCGGCCGCCTTCCTTGGCGCGGTAGCAGGCCATGTCGGCCACGCGCATGGCCTCCTGGATGGTGCTGAGCGCCGGGATCAGCTGCACCATGCCGATGCTCAGCCCGGTGGAGAGCTGGCGGCCTTCCCAGAGCACGCGCAGCTCGTGCCCCGCCTGGCGCAGTTGCTCGGCAATGCGTGCCGAGGGCGCGGGCGGGCAGTCCTTGAGCAGAATGCCGAATTCGTCGCCCCCCAGGCGCGCCAGCGTGTCGCCTTCGCGCAGGTGGCTTTGCAGCATGCGGCAGACCTCGCGCAGCATCTCGTCGCCCGCCTGGTGGCCGCAGGTGTCGTTGATGAGCTTGAACTGGTCCAGGTCCACGAAGAGCAGGGCGCCTTCGCGCCCCACGGCGCGCGGCTGGCTGAGCAGCACTTCGAGCCGGTGTTCGAACTCGCGCCGGTTCACCAGGCCGGTGAGCGCGTCGTGGCTGGCCTGCCAGGACAGCTGCTCCACATAGTGCTGCTCGCGCGTCACGTCGTGCAGCACCAGCACCGCCCCCTTGGGCCGGCCCTGGTGCTCGATCGGCGAGCCCATGAGCTTGACGGGCACAGCGCTCTGGTCCGGGCGCACCACGGTGGGTGTGAAGCCATCGCGGTGCGTGGGGCCGCCGCGCAGCACCCGCTCCACCAGGTGCTCCGCGCCCAGGGCGCCGGTGCCGTCGTTGAGCTGCAGCACCTGGGCCAGGGGGCGCCCGGTGGCCTCCTGGGCGGGCATGCCCACCAGGGCCTCGGCAGCGGCATTCAGGTACAGCACCTGGCCCTGCAGGTCGGTGGTCACCACGGCGTCGCCAATGGCGGCGAGCGTGATGCGGGCCTGCTCGCGCTCGGCGTCGAGCGCGAGCTCCGCCCGCTGGCGCTGCGCCAGCAGGCCTCGGGTGTGCCAGGTGGTCAGAAGGATCAGCAGGCTGGCCATGCCCACGTTGGCCCAGAGCAGCCACTGCACGATGCGCCGGGAGCTGTCCCCCAGCGAGGCGCTGAAGGCCCGCGCCGCCGGGGTGGCGCCCGCATTGATGGAGCGTATGCTGGCCTGCCAACTGCGGCGCGTGCCGGCGTCCACCAGCCCTGCGGTGTGGCCCTGGTGGATCTCCTCGGCCAGCAGCTGCAGGCTGGCGATGTGCTGGTCCCCGACCACCCAGTGGACCAGCGGCTGCCGCATGATCTCGAAACGGTGGAACCATTGCAGCAGCCAGATCAGGCTGTCGATGTCGTCGGGGTGGTTCTCGCCGCGGGCAAAGCCTTCCCGGGCGGCGTTCAGGTCGATGGGCTGGGACTCGAGCAGCGCCAGGCGGGCCGCCTTGTCACCCAGCGGAACCTCGACGGCCTTGCGGTATTGCACATAGGCGTCGGGGGATCCTGTGGCGGCGTAGCGGTCCAGGTAGTAGATGGCGTCCTTCTGCCCCTTGGTCCACAGGCTTTCGCCAGCCACGAAGGCCCGCACGGCCGACAGCACATACAGGCTGCCCGCGACGCAGGCCGCCAGCAGGACCACCATCAGCAGGAAGGGCCAAGTGATCCGCAGCGTGGCGCGCAGCGGTCCCTGGCCTCGTGGCGCGCCCGTGTCGGTCATGTGCCGCTGCCGCCGGGGCTTTCAAGGCCGTGCGGCCGGATGTGCCTGGAGCGGGCTTTGGTGGCTGAACAACCCCATTGTCGATTCCCTCCCGTGCGGTAGGCCGCCGTGTCGCCCCCAGTCGGAATTGCGGTGGGCGGGCGTGCGGGCTGGCCGTGCCAGGCCACTATATCGGCAACCCGGCGGCCGCGCAGCAAATCCTTGGCGCCGGGTGCGCCAGCGGCGGGCATGAAAAAACCCGCGTGCCTTGCGGAGCGCGGGTTCCCGGGGGTTGGAACCTGTTCAGTTGGCCGTGGCGGCGTGCGTGCCCACCACTACGGACTGGGTCTTATCGTCCGGCACGGGGGGCGTCACCAGGTCTTCGATGATGAAGGTGCGGTAGTAGAAGGCCGTGGCCGCGCCTTCGGGGGTGATGGCCGCGACCACCGCGTCGGGCTCGTCCTTGCTGTCCATTTGGATCAACAGGCCATGGTGGCCGGTGCCGGCCAGGTCGGCGATGCGGCGCACCATGTCACCCTCGGCGCCCACCGAGGGCAGGGGAGCATCGGCCGTGCCCAGGGTGCGCACGATGTCGGCCAGGATGGCTTCGGGGCTGGCATAGGCCAGCGCGCCCTTGTGGCCAGCGGCCTCCAGCGCAGTGGCTGCCTGGCGCACGCAGTCCTCGTCGGGGAACAGGGCGAACACATGCCCTGTGGGGTAGAACACGCCGCCCATATTGGTCATGGTGGAGTCAAGAATCATTGGCTTCATGGCCGTCTCCTTTGGAGGGGTGGATACCTCTCCATTGAAGCCTCGGGCAGCCTGGCTGCCTGTAGTCCCAGGGGCAATTTGCCTGTCATCCCCATGTGGAGTCTGGTTGGCTCAGCCGATCCCGCGCAGTACCCAGGCGGCCAGGCCGGCGCAGTTCGCCAGCACCGTGGCCCAGTACGCCGCCCGGAACCTGGCCTTGCTCGATTTGTGGCGCAGCATCTGCTGGGCGAACCAGGCGCCGGGCCAGCCTCCCAAAAGCGCCAGTCCGTGCAAGGTGTTTTCGCTGGTGCGCCATTGACCGCTTTGTGCCGCCTGCTTGTCGATGAAGTAGAGGCCAAAGGTCAGCAGGTTGAGTGCTGCCGCGCCGCCCAGCAGCCAAAGGGGCAGCCGGCCCTTCCATGCCCCCCAGGCCAGCAGGCCGGCCCAAAGTGCCATCAGCAGGTAGGCCGCGGCCTGGAATGCAGGCGTGCCACCCGACCGGTCGGCGCGTGATGGCTGCTGTTGCCGGGGCTTGGGCGCTGGCGGTACGGGCGCCGAGCGAGCAGACGCGTGTGCTGTTGCCTGGGCGCCCGCAGGCTGCACCGCCATCGCCCTGGGGCCCTTGCCGCCCACATGGATCTCCTGGTAACTCACGGACTGCCCTTCGCGGGGCGTACCACCGCCCTGGAAATCGCGCACGTGGAAGAAAACGTCGGCAGGGGTGTCGGGGCTGCGGATGAAGCCAAAGGCGCGCTCGGCGTTCCAGCGCACCACTTTCCCTTGCTTTTGCATGCTTGCTTGTGTTTTCAGGCGAGGGTGTGCAGCGGGATGTCCTGCGCCTGTGCCAGTGCATCGAGCTGCGCGCGGGTCTGCGTGCGCAGGAAGGCAGCCACGGCCTCGTGCGTGGCCGGGGCGCGCAACACCTGTGCATCGCCCGTGGCGGGCAGGCCGGCGGCGGCGCACAGGCTGGCGGCAAAGTGGGGCTCCAGGGCGGCCACGGCCACCCGGCCATCGGCGCAGGGGTAGATGCGGTAGCCCGCATGGTTGCCACCTACGTCGCCGTCGGGCGTGGTCAGGCCCCAGTCGTGCGGCTGGGCCAGCCATGCGGCGGCATCGGCCAGGGCGACTTCGATGCACACGCCGCTGCCGCTGTGGGTGCGCTCCATCAGGGCCTGGAGCACGGCCTCGCTGGCCATCAGCGATCCCCCCATGTCGGCATACAGCGTGGGCGGCATCTCGGTGCCGGTGACCAGGCCGGCATCGGCCAGGTAGGTGAGGTCATGGCCCGGCTCCTCCGCACGCTCGGCCGCCGCGCCGACGATGCGCACCAGGGACAGGCGCGGGTACTTGGCCTGCAGGGCCTCCCAGCCCAGGCCCAGCTTGGCCAGGGCCGAGGGGCGGAACGAGGTGATGAGCACATCGGTGCGCGCCAGCTCTTCGTGCAGCGTGGCCTGGCCCTCGGCCGTCTTGAGGTGGGCATGCACCACGCGCACGCCCTGGTGCAGCGTGGCGTAGGCAGCCGGGCTGTAGATGCCCATGGGGTCGGCGCTCGGGTAGCCTGCCACAGGCGGTGGTTCCAGCTTGGTGCACTGGGCGCCCATGCGCACGCAGCGCATCAGGGCGGCGGGGCCGGGCAGGTTCAGGGCAAGGCTCAGGACGCGGGTGTTGCGCAGGGGCTGGGGCAGGGTGGTGCTCATGTCTCTTTGTAGAAATGGATGAAGGCGGTGGCGCCCGGGGTGGATCCATGGCCGGAACTTTGGTCCGGCCGCGCGCTCACTCCCTGCGTTATACAAAATTTGTTACGTTATCCTTGTCCATGCAACGCAGAACCTCTCTGGCCGCCCTCGCGGGGTGGGCCACTTTTCCAGGAGCTTTCGTGACTTCGCTCAGCAGTGCCGCCCCCTTGCCCGCGTTGCAAGCCCTCAAGCCCTCGCCGCGCATGCCGGTGCTGTTCCTGGGCCATGGCAGCCCCATGAACGCCATCGAGGACAACGCCTGGCGCCGCGCCTGGCAGGCGCTGGGCACGGAGCTGATGGCGCGCGCCGTGCAGCCCCAGCTCATCCTGTGCATCTCGGCCCACTGGCTCACGCGCGGCGGCTGGCAGCTCACGGGCATGGCCAACCCCAAGACCATCCACGACTTCGGCGGGTTTCCGCAGGCGCTGTTTGACCAGCAGTACCCCGCGCCGGGCGCGCCCGCTGTGGCGCGCACCCTGGCCAAGGAGCTGAAATCGCCGGCCACGGGCGCCGCGCTCGGGGTGGACGAGGGCGAGTGGGGCCTGGACCACGGCACCTGGTCGGTGCTCAAGCCCATGTTCCCCAAGGCGCAGATCCCCGTGCTGCAGTTGAGCATGGACTACAGCCGTGCCCCAGCGGAGCACTATGCGCTGGGCCGGCAGCTCGCGGTCCTGCGCGAGCGCGGTGTGCTCATCGTGGGCAGCGGCAATGTGGTGCACAACCTGCGTGCCACGCGCCGCGGCACGGCGGCCAACGAGGCCTACGACTGGGCCAATGAGTTCGATGGAGTGGTGCAGGACCAGATCAAGCAGGGCCAGCTCGATGCGCTGGCCAATTTCCTGCAGCTCGGCCCGGTGGCGAAGCAGGCCCACCCCACGCATGAGCACTACCTGCCGCTGTTGTATGCGGCCGGGGCGGTGCAGTCGACTGAAATGCCGCGCTTTTTCAATACAGGCTTCCAGTCGGCATCGATCTCGATGCGCTCGGTGCTCTGGGGTTAGCAGATGTCCCGCGATGGCGACATGGCCGGCAAGGTCCGGGCGCTGATGGCCCAGGCCATGTCGACGGGGGACCCGGGGGTCTTGCTGTCCTTGGTGCCGCAATTCCAGGCGCGTGCGTACAGGAAAGGAGAGGTGCTTGCGCACCAAGGGGCGGTCTGGGACCGGGCCTTCTTTGTGGAGCGCGGCCTGGTGCGCATGCACACCATCGAGGGCGATGGCAAGGATTTCAGCAAAAGCTTCTGGCCTGGCGGCACCATGTTCTTCCCGCTGACGCCCGGCATGGAGAGCGAAGCCCTGCCGTTCAATGTCTCGGCGCTGGAGGACTCCGTCGTCTGGAGTGCCCCGTTGGTCGATCTGCGCACCGGCCTGCACGCCAAGGGGCTGTGGGAGCCGTTTCGGGCTGAGCTCCTGGGACGGCTGCTGCACCGCAAGTCGCAGCGCGAGCTGGACCTGCTCACGCTGGACGGCAAGGCCCGCTACCAGAAGTTCTGCCGGCAGGAGCCGGACCTGGCCGAGCGGGTGCCGCTGGTGCACCTGGCCAGCTTCCTGGGGCTCACGGATGTCTCGCTGTCCCGGATCCGCCGCCAGATCAACCAGGCCACGCAGAACTGATCAATTGTTAAGGCGCCGTTCTTCTCCCTTTCCTACAGTGGGGTCGCCTTGTGCAATCCCGCGCAAGGGGCATCCATAGGGAAGGAGTTTCGATTCATGGCAAGAGGTATCGCATGGGCCACCCTGGTTCTGGGCCTGGCCCATCTCGTGTTCGGCATTGTCCGCTTCAAGCTGCCGCTGGGGGAGGCTGTGGCTGCGGGGTTCATTGACCAGTTCCGGGAGCACGAGCTGCGGCGCACGGCGTTCTGGTTCCTGATGTGCGGCCCCTTGCTGATGCTCATGGGGCACCTGGCCATCCGTGCCGTGGCCATGGGCGACCCGGCGCTGCTCAGGATCACGGGCACGTATGCCCTCGTGGCATCGGTGGTGGGCATCGCGGCGTTCCCGGTGTCGCCGCTGTGGTTGCTGTTCGGGCTATCGCTGCTGCTGATCGCTGCGGGGTGGGGCTGGCTCTAGGGTGTGCATGCGCAGCCAGGGCCAGCGCTGCTGGTAGCTCAGGGCCTTGGCCTCGAACAGCGGCAGGTGCGGGCAGGCCGGGTTGGGGCGCAGGATGCCTGCGTACAGCTCGTCGAGCCCATAGGGCGCATGCAGCACAGGCCCGTCGATGCCGGGCTGCAGGCCCACACAGGTGCAAGGCACCAGAAAGCGGCCAATCCCGTCGCGCGCCGAGGTGAGGGCGGTGTAGGGGTAGCCGAACCATTCCTCGTACCAGAGGTGCACGCGTGCCTGGTTCTTGGCTTCCACGGTGATGGGCAGGTCGGCGAACAGCGCCTCCGCGCGCGCCTGCACGGCGGCTTCGGTCGCGGCTGACAGGTCGCCCGCATCGAAGTAGAAAAGGTCGTAGTCCTTGATGCGCGCCTCGGGCGCATGGCCCGAATGCAGGTTCCACACCGTCTGGAACAGGCAGCCCGCGACCAGCCAGGCATCGGGCAGGCCCAGAAGCGGCAAACGCTCCAGAAGGGCCGCGTTGTGCGGGTTCTGGAGCGCTTCGCTCACGAAGCGGCGCCGCAGCGCCGCTTCTTCATCGTGCTCAGACGACCTTTGCAATCGATTGGCAGACGTAGTCGATGTTCTTGCTGTTCAACGCAGCAACGCACATGCGGCCGGTGTCGGTGCCGTACACGCCGAACTCGTTGCGCAGGCGCACCATCTGGTCCTTGGTCAGGCCCGAGTAGCTGAACATGCCGATCTGGGTGGTGATGAAGGACATGTCCTGCTTCACGCCGGCGGCCTTCAGGCCGTCCACCAGCTTCTGGCGCATGGCCTTGATGCGCACGCGCATTTCGGCCAGTTCCTTCTCCCACAGGGCGCGCAGCTCGGGGTTGCCCAGCACGGCGGCCACCACGGCGCCGCCGTGGATGGGTGGGTTGGAGTAGTTCGTGCGGATCACGATCTTGAGCTGGCTCAGCACGCGGCCGGCTTCTTCCTTGTCCTTGCACAGCACCGACAGGCCGCCCACGCGCTCGCCGTACAAGCTGAAGCTCTTGCTGAACGAGGTGGAGACGAAGAAGCTCAGGCCGGCGGCCACGAACTTGTTGATCACGGCGCCGTCTTCGGCGATGCCGTGGCCGAAGCCCTGGTAGGCCATGTCCAGGAAGGGGGTCAGGCCCTTGGCCTTGACGGCGGCGATCACCTGGTCCCACTGCGCGGCGGTGATGTCGTAGCCGGTGGGGTTGTGGCAGCAGGCGTGCAACACGACGATGGTGCCGGCGGCGGCCGCGTTCAGGCTGGCCAGGAAGCCTTCGAAGTTCACGCCGCGCTTTTCGGCGTCGTAGTAGGCGTAGGTGTCGACTTCGAAGCCGGCGTTGGTGAACAGCGCGCGGTGGTTTTCCCAGCTCGGGTCGGAGATCAGCACCTTGGCATTGGGGCTGACCTTCTTGAGGAAGTCGGCGCCGATCTTCAGGCCGCCGGTGCCGCCGATGGCCTGCACGGTGGCCACGCGGCCGGAGGTCACGGGTTCGCTGTCCGCGCCGAAGACCAGGCCCTTGACGGCGTTGTCATAGGCCACGATGCCGTCGATGGGCAGGTAGCCGCGGGCGGTGGGGGCCGACATCATGGTCTTTTCGGCGGCCTGCACGCACTGCAGCAGGGGCAGCTTGCCGTTGTCGTCGAAATACACGCCCACGCCCAGGTTGACCTTGTTGGGGTTGGTGTCAGCAGCAAATTGCTCGTTGAGGCCCAGGATGGGGTCGCGGGGTGCCATTTCGACGGCGGTGAACAGAGACATGAAAATCCTTGAAAGGTTGTCAGTAGCGAAGAATCCAGGCGTGGTGTACTGTGCCGGGTTCCACCGATTTTAACGGGCGGACCACCGCAACCGTTGACACACCCCATGCCGGATATTTCAGAAGTCATGACGGACACGCAAGAAGGCGAGTTCGTGCGCTTTCCCGACTCGCCCTTCGAGCTGTTCCAACCCTATCCCCCCGCGGGCGACCAGCCCGAAGCCATCGCCAAGCTGGTCGAGGGCCTGAACGACGGCGAGGCCTTCCAGACCCTGCTGGGCGTGACAGGCTCGGGCAAGACCTTCACCATGGCCAACGTGATCGCCCGCATGGGCCGCCCGGCCATCGTGTTCGCGCCCAACAAGACGCTGGCCGCACAGCTGTACAGCGAGTTCCGCGAGTTCTTCCCCAAGAACGCCGTGGAGTACTTCGTGAGCTACTACGACTATTACCAGCCCGAGGCCTATGTGCCCCAGCGCGACCTGTTCATCGAGAAGGACAGCGCGATCAACGAGCACATCGAGCAGATGCGCCTGTCGTGCACCAAGAGCCTGATGGAGCGCACCGACGTGGTCATCGTGGCCACCGTCTCGGCCATCTACGGTATCGGCGAGCCCGAGAGCTACCACCGCATGGTGATGACCCTGCGCACCGGCGACAAGCTGGGCCAGCGCGACGTGATCGCCCAGCTCATCCGCATGCAGTACCAGCGCAACGAGGCCGATTTCTCGCGCGGCAAGTTCCGCGTGCGCGGCGACACCATCGACGTGTTCCCGGCCGAGCACTCGGAGCTAGCGATCCGCATCGAGCTGTTCGACGACGAGATCGAGAGCCTGCAGCTGTTCGACCCGCTCACCGGCCGCGTCAAGCAGAAGATCCCGCGCTTCACCGTCTACCCCAGCAGCCACTACGTTACCCCGCGCGACAAGGTGCTGGCCGCCGTGGAAACCATCAAGATCGAGCTCGCCGAGCGCCTAAAGCAACTGCTGGACGACGGCAAGCTGGTGGAGGCCCAGCGCCTGGAGCAGCGCACCCGCTTCGACCTGGAGATGCTCAGCGAAGTCGGGCACTGCAAGGGCATCGAGAACTACACGCGCCACCTGTCGGGCGCGGCGCCGGGCGACCCGCCGAGCACGCTGACCGACTACATGCCCAAGAACGCGCTGATGTTCCTGGACGAGAGCCACCAGATGATCGGCCAGCTCAACGCCATGTACAGCGGCGACCGCTCGCGCAAGACCACGCTGGTGGAATATGGCTTTCGCCTGCCTTCGGCGCTGGACAACCGCCCGCTCAAGTTCGAGGAATTCGAGCAGCGCATGCGCCAGGTGGTCTTCGTCTCGGCCACGCCGGCCGACTACGAGAAGCAGCACGCCGGCCAGGTGGTCGACCAGGTGGTGCGCCCCACGGGCCTGGTGGACCCGGTGGTGGAAGTGCGCCCGGCCACCCACCAGGTGGACGATGTGCTGCAGGAGATCCGCATCCGCACCGAGAAGCACGAGCGCGTGCTCATCACCACGCTGACCAAGCGCATGGCCGAGCAGCTGACCGACTACCTCACGGACAACGGTGTCAAGGTGCGCTACCTGCACAGCGATGTGGACACGGTCGAGCGCGTGGAGATCATCCGCGACCTGCGCCTGGGCGCCTTCGACGTGCTGGTGGGCATCAACCTGCTGCGCGAGGGCCTCGATATCCCCGAGGTCTCGCTGGTGGCCATCCTCGATGCGGACAAGGAAGGCTTTCTGCGCGCTGAGCGCAGCCTGATCCAGACCATCGGCCGGGCGGCGCGCAACATGAACGGCCACGCCATCCTGTACGCCGACCGCATCACCGATTCCATGAAAAAAGCCATGGACGAGACGGAACGCCGGCGCGCCAAACAGATCGCACACAACGAGGCACACGGAATCACGCCGCGCAGCATTGTCAAGAGGGTAAGAGACCTGATTGACGGTGTTTACAGTGAAAAAGCCGGCAAGGACGCCGAGCGGCTGGAGCAGGAAACGCTGCAGCGCGCGAAGGTGGAGGACATGTCCGAAAAGGATGTGGCGCGCGAGATCAAGCGGCTCGAGAAGCTCATGCTCGACCATGCGCGCAACCTCGAGTTCGAGCAGGCGGCGCGTGTGCGCGACCAGCTTACGCGCCTGAAGGACCAGGCCTTTGGTGCGCACGGCAGCGATTCCGTGGCCTTGTGAAAGTGCGCGCGCGCCCCGACATGGCAGCAGGGTGGGGCGCGTGTTGTTCTTCAGCGCAGTGGGCAGTCAGTAAAAACGCGTATGGGGAAATAGTGACCCGGCAGTTTCTTATCCCGACTGATTCAATAGGGATTTGTGCTATACTCCTACAAACTACTCAAGAACAAAAGCCCACAAGATGAAGGGCTCTGCACCGGGAAAACCCGTGTGGAGTAAGGGGCGGAGACGGTGTCGTTGCTGGCCAACAGCCAGTAGTCGGCAGTTTCTACAACGAACAAGCCTTAGCACAAGGAGCTTGCGATGCGTCTCACTACCAAAGGCCGTTTTGCGGTCACCGCCATGATCGATCTGGCCCTGCGCCAGAACAACGGGCCCGTCACCCTGGCTGCGATCAGCCAGCGCCAGCAGATTTCGCTGTCCTACCTGGAACAACTCTTCGGCAAGCTGCGTCGCCACGAACTGGTGGAATCCACCCGTGGCCCCGGCGGCGGCTATACCCTGGCCCGCAAGGCGGGCGACATCACGGTGGCCGACATCATCGTCTCGGTGGACGAGCCCATCGATGCCACCCAGTGCGGCGGCAAGGAGAACTGCCTGGGCGAAGCTGGCCGCTGCATGACGCACGAGCTGTGGGCCTCGCTGAACCAGCGCATGGTCGAGTTCCTCGACTCCGTCACGCTGCAGAAGCTGGTGGAAGAGCAGCTCGCCAAGGGCGTGCAGATCGAGGACAAGCCGGTGGTGCGCCGCGCGATCTCGACGACCCCCGTGGTCAAGCCCATCCGTGTGAACGCCCCCAATTCGGTGTTCGCGCTGGGCAACGCCTTCGCCAAATCCTGATCACCGAACCCGCCGCGCCGGCCCTGGGGTCGGCACCGCCCTGAACGCCTTCTCTTTCTGTAACCAACCGTGCTTCGTTGTTTGCAAGCCAGCATTCTTCCCGAGCCAGCCACGCCATGACTCCACACTTCCCCATCTATCTCGACTACGGCGCCACGACCCCGGTGGACCCCCGCGTGGTGGACGCCATGATCCCCTGGCTGCGTGAGCACTTCGGCAACGCCGCGTCGCGCAGCCATGCCTGGGGTTGGGAAGCGGAAGAAGCGGTGGAGCGCGCCCGCGGCCAGGTGGCCGATCTGATCCACGCCGACCCGCGCGAGATCGTCTGGACCAGCGGCGCCACGGAATCGATCAACCTGGCCCTGAAGGGCGCAGCCCAGTTCTACAAGGGCAAGGGCAAGCACCTGATCACGCTCAAGACCGAGCACAAGGCCGTGCTGGACACCATGCGCGAGCTGGAGCGCCAGGGGTTCGAAGCCACCTACCTGGACGTCAAGGAAGACGGCCTGGTGGACCTGGAGGCCTTGAAGGCCGCCATTCGCCCCGACACCATCCTGGTGAGCATCCTGTTCGTGAACAACGAGATCGGCGTGATCCAGGACATCCCGGCCATCGGCGCACTGTGCCGTGAAAAGGGCGTGCTGCTTCATGTGGATGCAGCGCAGGCCACCGGCCGCGTCGAGATCGACATGAACACCCTGCCCATCGACCTGATGAGCATGACCGCGCACAAGACCTACGGCCCCAAGGGCGTGGGTGCCCTGTACGTGCGCCGCAAGCCCCGCGTGCGCCTGGAAGCGCAGATGCACGGTGGCGGCCATGAGCGCGGCATGCGCTCGGGCACCCTGCCCACGCACCAGATCGTGGGCATGGGCGAGGCCTTCCGCATTGCCAAGGAAGAGATGGCCGAGTCCAACGCCAAGGCCTACGCACTGCAGCAGCGCCTGCTCAATGGCTTGAAGGACATCGAGCAGGTGTTTATCAACGGCAGCATGGAGCGTCGCGTGCCGCAGAACCTGAACATGAGCTTCAACTACGTTGAAGGCGAGTCGCTGATCATGGGCATCAAGGGTCTGGCGGTGTCGTCGGGTTCCGCCTGCACCTCCGCCAGCCTGGAGCCCAGCTATGTGTTGCGCGCCCTGGGCCGCAGCGACGAGTTGGCCCACAGCAGCCTGCGCATGACCATCGGCCGCTTCACGACCGAGGAAGAGATCGACTACGCGATCGCCACCATCCGCGAAAACGTCGCCCGCCTGCGCGAGCTGAGCCCGCTGTGGGAGATGTACCAGGATGGCGTGGACATCAGCACCATCCAGTGGGCCGCGCACTGAGCGACCGCGCATCGCGACCGACCGACCGAATTGCATTGAAGAATTGAAGAGGTAGACATCATGGCTTATTCAGACAAAGTGGTTGACCATTACGAGAACCCCCGCAACGTGGGCTCGTTCGACAAGGGTGACGAGTCGGTGGGCACCGGCATGGTGGGCGCGCCTGCTTGCGGTGACGTGATGAAGCTGCAGATCAAGGTGAACCCCGAAACCGGCGTGATCGAAGATGCACGCTTCAAGACCTACGGCTGCGGTTCGGCCATCGCCTCGTCCTCGCTCGTGACCGAGTGGGTCAAGGGCAAGACCCTGGACGAAGCGGCAGCGCTGAAGAACAGCGTGATCGCCGAAGAGCTGGCCCTGCCGCCCGTCAAGATTCACTGCTCCATTCTCGCGGAAGACGCCATCAAGGCCGCCGTGCTCGACTACAAAACCAAGCACGCTGCGGCTGTGAGCGCCTGATCGACCATGGCCATCACGCTGACAGAAGCCGCTGCGCGGCACGTGACCCGCTACCTGAGCCGCCGTGGCAAGGGGCTGGGCGTGCGCCTGGGCGTCAAGACCACGGGCTGCTCGGGCCTGGCCTACAAGCTTGAGTATGTGGACGACACCGAGCCCGAGGACGTGGTGTTCGAGAACCACGGCGTGAAGGTGCTGATCGACCCCAAGAGCCTGGCCTACATCGACGGCACGGAACTCGACTTCGTGCGCGAGGGCCTGAACGAAGGCTTCAAGTTCAACAACCCCAACGAGCGCGACCGCTGCGGTTGCGGCGAGAGCTTCCGCGTTTGATCGCTCGCAGGCCTTGCCGCCTGCTGTACGAAGCGCCCGGCCAAACCGCCATCGCACGCCCCGTGCTGGCGGTTTTTTCTTGACCCCTTGCTATCCATGAATCTGCAATCCGACGATTTCGAGCTGTTCGGCCTCGCGCAGCGCTTTGCGCAGGAGCGCAGCGCCATCGATGCGCGCTGGAAGGAGCTGCAGCGCGGAGCCCACCCCGACAAGTTCGCGGCCCAGGGCGCGGCCGCGCAGCGCGTGGCCATGCAGTGGTCGGTGCGCATCAACGAGGCCTACCAGCGCCTGAAGGACCCGCTGCGCCGCGCGGCCTACCTGTGCGAGCTGCGTGGGGCACCGATTCGCGCCGAGGACAACACCGCCATGCCGGCGGCCTTTCTGATGCAGCAGATGGAATGGCGCGAAGCGCTCGAAGACGCCGAAGGTGAAGCGGCCCTTGATGCGCTGGACGACGAGGTGCAGCAGGCCCGGCGTGCCGCGCTGGCGCGCTGCGGCCAGTTGCTCGATGAAGCGGGCGATGCCGCGGGGGCGGCCCGCGAGGTCAGAGCCCTCATGTTCATTGCGCGATTTGGCGACGACATCGAGCGCCGCCGCGATCAACTGGGACAATAGGGGCTTGCCCCTTTCTGCAGGCCGCACGGCGCGCTTGCAGGCACGAAGAACACGACGACAAGAATTCATCATCACGCCATGGCGCTTTTGCAGATCTCTGAACCCGGCCAGTCCCCCGACCCGCACCAGCGGCGCATTGCCGTGGGCATCGACCTCGGGACCACGCATTCCCTGGTGGCCGCCGTGCGCAATGGCGTGGCCGAATGCCTGCCCGACGACCAGGGCCGGGTGCTGCTGCCCTCCGTGGTGCGCTACCTGGACCAAGGCGGCCGCCAGATCGGGCACGAGGCCGTGGCCGCGCAGGCGCAGGACCCGCGCAACACCATCTCGTCTGCCAAGCGCTTCATGGGGCGTGGCCTCAAGGACGTGGCCGACGCCGGCAAGCTGCCCTATGACTTCGTGGCGCCGGCCGATGGCTCCACCAGCATGGTCAGCCTGTCCACGGTGGGCGGCGTGAAGTCGCCCGTGGAGGTGAGCGCCGAGATCTTGGCCACGCTGCGCTACCGCGCCGAGGACACCTTCAACGACGACCTGTACGGTGCCGTGATCACCGTGCCCGCGTACTTCGACGATGCCCAGCGCCAGGCCACCAAGGATGCGGCGCAACTCGCCGGCATCCACCTGCTGCGCCTGATCAACGAGCCTACTGCTGCCGCTATCGCCTATGGCCTGGACAATGCCAGCGAGGGCGTCTACGCCGTCTACGACCTGGGCGGCGGCACCTTCGACATCTCCATCCTGCGGCTCACACAGGGTGTGTTCGAAGTCATCGCCACGGGTGGCGATTCGGCCCTGGGCGGTGATGACTACGATGCCGCGCTGGCCGACTGGGTGCTGCAGCAACGGGGCCGCGTGGTCGATACCCCGGCCGACAAGGTGGCCACCCGCATGGCGGCACGCGCCTGCAAGGAGGCGCTGAGCGCCGCCGACAGCGCCACCTTCAGCGCGCAACTGGCAGGCGAGGGCGTGCAGCATGCCGTGTCGCGTGCGGACTTCGAGGCCGCCACCGCCCACCTGACCACACGTTCCATGGCCGCCGTGCGCCGCGCGCTGCGCGATGCGCACCTGGCGCGCGACGAAGTGCAGGGTGTCGTCATGGTCGGCGGCTCCACCCGCATGCCGCAGGTGCAGCGCGCCGTGGCCGAGTTCTTCGGTACCGAGCCGCTCACCAATCTGAACCCTGATGAGGTGGTGGCCCTGGGCGCCTCCATCCAGGCCAACCAGCTGGCGGGCAACAACACCGCGGGCGACCTGCTGCTGCTCGATGTGATTCCACTGTCGCTGGGCATCGAGACCATGGGCGGCCTGGTCGAGCGCATCGTGGGTCGCAACGAGACCATTCCCACTGCCAAGGCGCAGGACTTCACCACCTACAAGGACGGCCAGACCGCGCTGGCCATCCATGTGCTGCAGGGCGAGCGCGACCTGGTGCAGGACTGCCGCAGCCTGGCGCGCTTCGAGCTGCGCGGCATTCCGCCCATGGCGGCCGGCGCCGCGCGCATCCGCGTGACCTTCACCGTCGATGCCGATGGCCTCCTGAGCGTGAGCGCGAAAGAGCAGGGCAGCGGGGTGGAGGCGCGCATCGACGTGAAGCCCTCCTACGGCCTGTCGGACGACGAGATCGCGCGCATGCTGCAGGACGGCTTTGCCACCGCGGCGCAGGACATGCGCGCCCGCGCCGTGGTCGAGGCGCGTGTGGACGCCGACCGCATGCTGCTGGCCACGCAGAGCGCGCTCGATGCCGATGGCGACGTGCTCTCGGCGGCAGAGCGGGCCGACATCGACGCGCTGATGCAGGCCCTGCACGGCCAGCGCGAGTCCCAGGATGCCGCCGTGATCGAGGCCGCCACCGAGGCCCTGGCCAAGGGCACCGAGGCCTTTGCTGCGCAGCGCATGAACCGCGGCATCCAGCAGGCCCTGGCCGGCAAGAACGTCCAGTCCTTCTGACCGACACCCCCTACGACAAGAACGAACAACAAGACGCACCATGCCCGTCATCAAGATCCTGCCCCATCCGGAATACTGCCCCGCCGGCGCCGAAATCACCGCGCCCGCCGGCACCTCGATCTGCGAGGCCATGCTGGACAACCACATCGACATCGAGCACGCCTGCGACATGAGCTGCGCCTGCACCACCTGCCACGTCATCGTGCGCGAAGGCCTGTCCTCGCTCAACGACGCGGAGGAAGAGGAGGAAGACCTGCTGGACCGCGCCTGGGGCCTGGAGCCACAATCGCGCCTGTCCTGCCAGGCCATCCTGGCGCAGACCGATGTGACCGTGGAAATCCCCAAGTACACGATCAACCACGCGAAAGAGAATCACTGAAATGACACGGCAGATCGTTCTCGACACCGAAACCACCGGCCTCTCGGCCGAGGGCGGCGACCGCATCATCGAACTCGGTTGCGTGGAGCTGCTCAACCGCAAGCTCACGGGCAACAACCTGCACTTCTATTTCAACCCGGGGCGCGACAGCCATGAGGACGCGCTCAAGGTCCACGGCATCAGCAACGAGTTCCTGCGCGACAAACCCAAGTTCGCCGAGCTGGCCCCGGACATCCTGGAGTACCTGCGGGGCGCCGAGATCATCATCCACAACGCGGCCTTCGACGTCGGCTTCCTGAACAAGGAGCTCGAACTCACGGGCCGCCCCGCGCTCAAGACCTATGTCGGCAGCGTGACCGACACCCTGGCCATGGCCAAGGAAATGTTCCCGGGCAAGCGCAACTCGCTCGATGCACTGTGCGACCGGCTGGAGGTGGACAACTCCGGTCGCACGCTGCACGGCGCCTTGCTCGATGCCGAGCTGCTGGCCGACGTCTACATCAACATGACGCGCGGGCAGGATGCGCTCCTGGTCGCGGACGAGGCCGACGACAGCGCCGGCGGCATCAGCGTGGCCGCCATCGACCTGCGCAGCCTGGTGCTGCCCGTGCTGCCAGCCAGCGAGCAGGAGGTGGCGCTGCACGCCGAGGTGCTCACGCAGATGGATAAATCGAGCGGTGGCAAAACAATCTGGCGAAAATTCCAAACAGCCTGAAAAACTGTTCTATAATCTAAGGCTTGTCGCAGCGACAACGGGAGATTAGCTCAGGGGTAGAGCACTGCATTCACACTGCAGGGGTCGCAAGTTCGAAACTTGCATCTCCCACCACCCAGCTCGCAGACAAACTACGGCAAAGTCCTTCGCATGAAGGATGGCGCTGCGGGAGATTAGCTCAGGGGTAGAGCACTGCATTCACACTGCAGGGGTCGCAAGTTCGAAACTTGCATCTCCCACCAATTCGAAACCCTTGCAGATCCAGGTCTGCAAGGGTTTTTTCGTTCTTGCGCGCTTCGTTGTCGCGCGCGGCGGGCCCGTCAAGGTCTTTGGGGGCCGTTGCTAAAGAGTTGCACCACAATCAAATTTCACTTGCCACTGGCGCCCCGGCGTTGCCCCCATGCCCATCAATGAATTCCGCGCGATCTCCACCTTTGCCAAGGCGGTGGAGCTGGGCAGCATCCGCCGCGCCGCGCTGGCCCAGGGAGTGACGCCCCAGGCAGCCAGCCAGGCGATTGCCCAGCTGGAGGAACACCTGGGCGTGCGCCTTTTGCACCGCACCACGCGCAGCCTGGCCATGACCGACGAAGGGCAGCGCTTCCTGGAAACCACGCAACCCGCCCTGGCCGAACTGCAGCGCGCGCTGGACCAGGCGCGCGATGCCCGGGACCTGATTGCAGGGCCCTTGCGCATCGTCGGGCCGGTCTCGTCCTTCACCTCGATCCTGATGCCGGTGCTCGACGAGTTCTGCACCCAGCACCCCGGCGTGCAGCCGGAGGTGCAGCTCGATGACGGCCGCTCCAACTGGGTCATGGACCGGGTGGACGTGGGCTTTCGCATCGGCGCCTCGCCCGATGAGGGCGTGATCGCCCGCCGCCTGTTCCCCGTGCAGCTCATGGTGTGTGCCTCCCCGGCCTACCTGGCGCGACATGGGGCTCCGCAGTCGCTGGACGAGCTGGCGCAGCACCGCTGCAGTGCGTTTCGCCATCCTTCCACAGGGCAGGTGCTGCCCTGGTACCTGAGCGTGGGCGGCGAGGTCGTGCACCGCCTGGTGGGCGGGCACCTGACGACCAACAACATCGAGCTGGAGCTGCAGGCGGTGCTAGCCGGTCAGGTGATCGGCCAGGTGTCCAACCTGTCCGCCGCCAGCCATGTGCGTGCCGGGCAACTGGTGCCGCTCTTGCCGCAGCACATGACCGACCACATCGGCGTGCACCTGTACTACGGCAGCCGGGCTGCGCAGCCGCGCCGGGTGCGTGCCTTCATCGAACTGGCAATTGCGCGGCTGCTCGATTCGCCCCTGTACGTGCTCAACGACAGCGAGCTGGGCCGGGCTGTCTGAGCTGGCGATCCACCCAGTTCGGCTTCAGAGAACGGCCAGGCCCTGCTCGGCCCGGACAGCCGGCCCGAGGGCACCCGCGTGGTGGTCGGACCCGCCCGTACCCTGCATTCGCAACCAGCGCTTGTTTCTGGTTCAAGCCAGGCAGGCGTAGTGCTGGCGCGTGCGAGCGCCTAGAGTCGTTGCCATCCCCACACGATAGGACGTATAACGCCCATGTTTTTCCTCCAGCCTTCCCGCGGCCACCTGCTGGCCATGGTCCTCCCGGTGCTCCTGCTGCCCGCGCTGGCCATGCCTGCAGCCGCCAGCACCACCCTCGCGCAGCAGAAGAACTGCATGACCTGCCACGCGGTCGCCACGCGCATCGTCGGCCCCTCGTACAAGGAGGTCGCGGCCAAGTATGCTGGCCAGACCGATGCCGCCGCGCAACTGGTCGAGCGCATCGGCAAGGGCAGCACGGGCCGTTGGGGGCCCATTCCCATGCCGAACCAGCCGCAGGTGTCGGCCGGCGAAGCCCAGGCACTGGCTGCCTGGATCCTTGAGCAGAAGTAGAAAGGAAAGGAACTCACGATGGTGGAACTCAACATCAACGGCCGCACTACGCGGCTGGACGTGGACGGCAGCACGCCGCTCTTGTGGGTGCTGCGCGAGCATGCCCATCTCACAGGCACCAAGTACGGCTGCGGCGTGGTCCAGTGCGGGGCCTGCACGGTGCATGTGGATGGCAATGCCATGCGCTCGTGCGCGGTGCCGGTGAGCGCACTGCCGGCCACGACCAGGGTCACGACCATCGAGGGGCTGGCGCAGACGCGCATGAAGGTCGTGCAGGAGGCCTGGGCCGAGCTCGACGTGGCGCAGTGCGGCTACTGCCAGCCGGGGATGATCATGGCCGCATCGTCCCTGCTGGCGCAGAACGCGGAGCCCAGCGAGAGCGACATCCGCGAGGGCATCACCAACATCTGCCGCTGCGGCACCTATCCCCGCGTGCTGGCGGCCGTGCAACTGGCCGCCAAACGGCTGGCGGCCTGAGGAGAATGGCATGAACGAACTCGCTTCTCCCCTTGCCAAGCCCACGCGCCGCGGTTTCCTGCAGGCTACAGGGGCGCTGGCGGTCGGTTTTTCCTTTCCGCTGGCGGCCCAGGGCCTGTCCGGCGCGGCGCCGGTGGAGGTCACGGCCTGGGTCGTGGTCCAGCCCGATGACCAGGTGATCGTGCGCATCGCGCGGGCCGAGATGGGGCAGGGCACCCTGACCGGCCTGGCGCAACTGGTGACCGAGGAACTCGATTGCGACTGGAGCCATGTGCGCTTCGAACTCGTGAAGCCCGGTGCCAACCGTGCGCGCAACCGCGTGTGGCGCGACATGGGCACGGGTGGCTCGCGTGGCATTCGCGGCTCGCACGACTATGTGCGCCAGGGCGGCGCAGCGGCCCGCAGCATGCTGGTGCAGGCGGCGGCAGCGGCCTGGAAGGTGGATCCGGCGGACTGCCGCACCGACAAGGGCGTGGTCACGCATGCGCCCAGCGGCCGCAGCACCCGCTACGGCGCGCTGGCGGCCGAGGCGGGCAAGCTGCCCGTGCCCGCCAACGTGGCGCTCAAGGACCCCAAGGACTGGAAGATCGCCGGCAAACCGCTCAAGCGCCTGGACACCCTGGACAAGCTCGACGGTTCGCTGGTCTATGGCATGGACTTGCGCATGCCCGGCATGCTGGTCGCCGTGCCCCAGGCCTGCCCGGTGCATGGCGGCAAGCTGGTGCGCTTCGACGCAGCGGCCGTCGAGAAAATGCCGGGCGTGCGCCAGGTGCTGCGTGTGGACGAGGCGACCGTGGCCGTGGTGGCAGACACCTTCTGGCAGGCCAAGACCGCGCTCGACAAGCTGCCCGTGGTCTGGGATGAAGGCCCCAATGCCAAGGTGTCGAGCGAAAGCATTGCTGCCCTGGTGCGCACCGGCCTGACCGGCGAGACGCCCTTCGTCGGCAACCGCGCCGGGGATGCGCGGGGCACCCTGGCGCGGGCCGGCCGCGTGATCGAGGCCGACTACAGCACGCCCATGCAGAACCATGCGCCCATGGAGACCTTGTCGGCCACCGTGCGCTGGACGCGCGAGCGCTGCGATGTGTGGGCCCCCACCCAGGTGGCCGAAGCGGCGTTGGCCACCGTGGCCGCCGCCGCCGGCCTGGCGCCCGAGGCCTGCGAGGTGCATCCCATGCGCATCGGCGGCAGCTTCGGCCGCCGCCTGGCCACCGACTACCTGGCCATGGCCGTGCGCATTGCGCGCCAGTTGCCCGGCACCCCCGTCAAGATGATGTGGACGCGCGAGGAAGACATGCTGCAGGGCCGCTTCCACCCGGTCACGCACTGCAGGCTGCGCGCTTCGCTGGACGCGGCGGGCAAGCTGGAGGCGCTGCACATGCGCATCTCCGGCCAGTCCATCACCGCCTATGCCAACCCCGGGGCGATGACGGCCAACGGCGACCCGACCATCTTCCAGGGCCTGCTGTCCGACTCGCCCGAGGGCCACCTGGGCTACCAGGTGCCGCACGTGCTGGTGGACTTTGCGATGCACAACACGCACATCCGCCCGGGCTACTGGCGTGGCGTCAACACGAACCAGAACGCGATCTACAGCGAGTGCTTCATCGACGAGGTGGCGCACGCCGCCGGCAAGGACCCCTACCAGTTCCGCCGCGACCACATGGGCGCCCGGCCCAAACACCGTGCGGTGCTGGACGCCGTGGCCGAGCGTGCGGGCTGGGGCCGGCCTGCCGCCAAGGGCGTGTTCCGCGGCATCGCCCAGTACATGGGCTTTGGCAGCTACACGGCAGCGGTGGCCGAGGTCTCCGTGACCGATGGCCAGTTGCAGGTGCTGCGCATCGTGGCAGCCACCGACCCGGGCCACGTGGTCAACCCCCAGCAGGTCGAGGCGCAGGTGGCGGGCTCGTTCTCCTACGGCCTATCGGCCGCACTGTTCGGCGAATGCACGGTCAAGGATGGGCGCATCGAGCAGAAGAACTTCGACACCTACAACGTCCTGCGCCTGGCGGAGATGCCCAAGGTGGAGGTGATCGTCATGCCCTCGGGCGGCTTCTGGGGCGGGGTGGGCGAGCCGACGATCGCCGTGGCGGC
The DNA here is from genome assembly GCF_058783375.1 of Acidovorax sp. FW305-C-20-28. Taxonomy (NCBI): domain Bacteria; kingdom Pseudomonadati; phylum Pseudomonadota; class Betaproteobacteria; order Burkholderiales; family Comamonadaceae; genus Acidovorax; species Acidovorax sp. FW305-C-20-28. The sequence goes on from NZ_JBYSYM010000003.1 coordinate 101,076, forward strand.
GCCGGCCGTGCTGAATGCCGTGTTCGCCGCCACCGGCAAGCGGGTAAGGCACCTGCCGCTGAAGAACACGGACCTGAAAGCCTGACCAGCGCCCGTCTCAGGACGGGGCCGCGTTGCGCGCCATGTGCACCTGGTGCAGCGTGATCTTGCGCACCTCGGCCTGGCTGGTCTGGATGTGGGCGCGCAGCAGCATGGCGGCCTGGTCGCCGCGGTGGGCGCGGATGGCCTTGAGGATGGTGGCGTGCTCGTCGTAGGTCGCCTCGATGCGCGCCTGCTGCGTGAAGTCGAGCCGGCGGATGATGCGGATGCGCTCGGTCACGTCGCGGTGCACGCGCGTCATCTCGGCATTGCCGGCCGCGCGCACCAGCGCGCAGTGGAAGGCCTCGTCCCAGGCGGCTACCTGCAGGGTGTCGGTGCTGCGCTCGGCCACGGGCACCAGCCAGATGCGGTTGAGTTCGTCGAGCAGCTGGTGGTCCACCGGCATGGACTTGAGCGCGCCGCCAGCCCCCTCGTCGCACAGGCGGTGCACGGCGGTGGTCTCCAGCACCATGCGCAGGTCGTAGAGCTGCTCGAACTGGTCGAAGTCGAAGGGCAGCACGCGCCAGCCGCTGCGGAACAGCACCTCCACATAGCCTTCCTGCTGCAGGCGCACCAGGGCCTGGCGCACGGGCGTGCGCGAAACGCCCAGGCGCTCGCAGATCTCGTTCTCGGTGAAGCGGTCGCCGGGCACCAGCTTGAACTCGCCCACGTCGCGCTTGAGCTGGGCGTACACATCGTCGGCGCGCGAGCTGCGGGCCGGTTTCGTCTTGGAATGGGGGAGGGCGGGTGTCTGCACAAGGCGACTTTAGCAACTACGGGGCCATGCCTGCGTCGGCCAAGGCCGACAGCAGCGCGGCCGATGGTACGGTCCAGCCGATGATGGCACCCTGGGCGCGCAGCATCTCGATGGCGGCCGCCTTGAAATGCGGGAAGTAGCTCTCGGTGCAGTCTTCCAGCAGCAGGCTGTCGTAGCCGCGGTCGTTGGCCTCGCGCATGCTGGTCTGCACGCAGACCTCGGTGGTCACGCCCATGAAGACGAGGTGCGTGATGCCGCGCGCCTGCAGAGTCTTGTGCAGGCCGGTGGCGTAGAACATGCCCTTGCCGGGCTTGTCGACCACGATCTCTCCGTCCACCGGCTCCAGGGCCGGGACGATCTGGTTGCCCGGCTCGCCCGCCACCAGGATGCGGCCCATGGGCCCCGCATCGCCGATGCGCAGCTGCGGGTTGCCGCGCAGGCGCTTGGCGGGCGGGCAGTCCGACAGGTCGGGCCGGTGCGATTCGCGCGTGTGCAGCACCAGGCCGCCCGCCGCGCGCCAGGCGGCAAGCACGGCCTGGCAGGCCGGCACGATGGCTTCGAGCAGCGACACATCGTTGCCCAGAGTCTCGCCGAAGCCGCCGGGCTCGATGAAGTCGCGCTGCATGTCGATGATCACCAGAGCGGTGTGCGCCAGCGCGAAGCGGTAGTCGAAAGGGTTGGCGTGGACGGTGGTCAGGCTCATGCGGTGGCCTCCTGCGCGGGGCTGTGGTCGTGCCCGCCGCCCATGTAGGCGCCCAGCACATGGCGCTCGGCGGTGGCGGCCGGGGTTTCATGGACGATGCGGCCTTCGCTCATGACCACGATGCGGTCGGCCAGCTCCAGCAGTTCGTCCAGGTCTTCGCTGACCAGCAGCACGGCGCCGCCGCGCTCGCGCACGCCCAGGATGCGGGCATGGATCTCGGCCACGGCCGCAAAGTCCAGGCCGAACACCGGGTTGGCCGCGATCAGCACATTGATGTCGCCCGCCAGTTCGCGCGCCAGCACCGCGCGCTGCACGTTGCCGCCCGACAGGCTGCGGATGGGCGCACCCTCGCCCTGGGTCTTGACGCCATAGCCCGCGATCCATTCGCGCGCACGGCTGCGCCAGGCGGCAAAGCGCAGCACGCCGCCACGGCGCAGCGGCGGCTGGTCGAAGTCGCGCAAGGCCATGTTCTCGGCCACCGACAGGTCGCCCACGCAGGCATTGCGCAGCGGCTCCTCGGGGAGGCTGCGCACCTTGAGTTCGCGGTTCTGCGCGCGCGTGGCGGTGTAGTCCCGGCCCAGCACCTGCACTTTGCCTGCCAGGCGCGGGCGCTGGCCCACCAGGGCCTCGACCAGCTCGCGCTGGCCATTGCCCGACACGCCGGCGACGCCCAGCACCTCGCCCCGGCGCACCGCCAGGTCCAGGCCCGGCAGGGCCAGGGTGCCACGGTCGCCCGGGGCCTGCAAGCCCTGTACCAGCAGTGCGGTTTCGCCGGGGGCGTTTTCGGCCCGGCTGGCCGCCTCGGGGCGGGCCTGGGTGGATGGGGCTGCGGACGCTTCGCCCATCATGGCCTGGGCCAGGGCCTCTGGCCCCGTATCGACCACGCGGCCATGGTGCACGGCCTGGCCCCGGCGCAGCACGGTCACGGCATCGGCATAGGCCATGACTTCGCGGAACTTGTGCGTGATGATGATGACGCTGCACTGCCCGCTCTGCGCGAAGGCGCGCACATGGCCCAGCACCTCGTCGGCCTCCTGCGGGGTCAGCACCGAGGTGGGTTCGTCCAGGATCAACAGGCGCGGGCGCAGGTACAGCTGCTTGAGCAGTTCGAGCTTCTGTTTTTCGCCGGCCGCCAGCTCGGACGGGCGGGCGTCCAGGTCCAGCTGGAAGGGCGTGGTGGCCAGAAAGGCCTGCAGCTCGGCGCGCTTGGCGCGCCAGTCGATCACCGCCGGGGTCTGGCCGCCGGCGAGCAGCAGGTTCTCGGCCACCGTCATGCCCGGCGCCAGCGTGAAGTGCTGGTAGACCATGCCGATGCCCAGGCTGCGCGCGACGATGGGGTTGGCGATGGCCTGCTCGCGCCCGTCGATCAGGATGGCGCCTTCCTCGGCCCTTTGGTACCCCGCCACGCATTTGACCAGCGTGCTCTTGCCCGCGCCGTTCTCGCCCAGCAGGGCGTGCACGCTGCCGGGCTCCACGCGCATGTTCACGCGGTCCATGGCGGTGAAGCTGCCAAAGCGCTTGGTCAGGTTCCAGGTCTCCAGCGCCAGCGCGCCGGTGCCTGGAGGCAGTGCGCCTATGGGGTGGTCGGGCAAGTGGTCGGACATGGCGTGCTTCCTTGTGGGCTATTCCAAGGCCATCAACAGTTCGGCCGAAGTGGCATGCGCCCCGAACACACCACCCTGCATGGTCACCATGTTGAGTGCCGCCTGGTGGTTGGCCGGGTCGGTGGCGGCCGTGCAGTCGGACAGCAGCAGGCACTCATAGCCCCGGTCATTGGCTTCGCGCATGGTGGTGTGCACGCAGACATCGGTGGTGATGCCCGTGAGGATGAGGTTCTGCACGCCCGCGAGCTGGAGCACCATGTCCAGGTCGGTGGCGTAGAACGAGCCCTTGCCGGGCTTGTCGATCACCACCTCGCCGGGCAGCGGCGCGAGCTCGGGGATCAGCTCCCAGCCCGGCTCGCCGCGCACCAGGATGCGCCCACAGGGCCCGGCATCGCCGATGCCCAGGCCCTCCTTGCCGATCTGGCGCGAGCGCCAGCGCTTGTTGGCCGGCAGGTCGGCCAGGTCGGGCCGGTGCCCCTCGCGGGTGTGGATGATGCGAAAGCCCTGCGCGCGCATCGCCGGCAGCAGGCGCTGCAGCGGCGCGATGGGTGCGCGCGTGAGGGCGATGTCGTAGCCCATCACGTCCACGTAGCCGCCGATGCCGCAGAAGTCGGTCTGCATGTCGATCACGAGCAGTGCGGTGTTGTCGGGCCTCAGGTCGCCGTTGTAGGGCCAGGCATAGGGGTTGGCCTGGACGTGCCGGGTGGTCGCTGTGGTCACGTGGGAGGTCCTTCAAGACTGTTTGGTGGAAGAGAGTTCACCGGGGCTGCCGGTGGCGACACTGCCGGGCTTGCAGGTCACCACCAGGATCAGCAGGGTCAGCACATAGGGCACGGTGTTGAACAGGTGGTAGCCCCAGCCCACGCCGACCGACTGCAGCGCCGGGCCGATGGCGCCCGCGCCGCCGAACAGCAGGGCGGCCACCAGGCAGCGCAGGGGGCTCCAGCGCGCAAAGATCACCAGCGCCACGGCGATCAGGCCCTGGCCGCTGGAGATGCCTTCGTTCCAGCTGCCGGGGTAGAACAGGGTCAGCGAGGCGCCACCCAGCCCGGCGATGAAGCCGCCCGCCGCCGTGGCCGCGATGCGGATGCCTGGCACCGAATAGCCCAGGGCGCGCGTAGCGTTGGCCGAGTCGCCCGCCAGTCGCACCAGCAGGCCCCAGCGCGTGCGCGCAAAGGCCCACCACAGCAGCACGGCCAGCACCACGCCCAGCGGCAGCAGGGCATTGACCTGCAGGGCCGACTGCACCACGGGCGAATCGCTCCAGCCGCCCAGCGGCAGGGCGGGGATCTGCGGGGCCTGCGGCTGGATCAGCGGCTTGCCCAGGTAGAAGGCCAGGCCCATGCCCAGCAGCATCAGCGCGATGCCGGTGGCCACGTCGTTCACGCGCGGCAGCGAGCACAGCACGCCGTGCAGCGTGGCCAGCAGGGCGCCTGCCGTGGCCCCGGCCAGCACGCCCAGCCAGGGCGAGCCCGTGAGGTAGGCGCCGCCGAAGGCCGCCATGGCCGAGAGCACCAGCACGCCCTCCAGCCCCAGGTTGATGCGGCCCGATTTTTCGGTGAGGCATTCGCCCAGGCTCACGAACAGGAAGGGCACGCCCACGCGCAGGGCCCCGCCCACGATGGCGGCGACGAGGGCAATCCATTGGTCTGCAGTCATATCGCCTCCACATGGGCAGCCGGTGCCGGGGTGGTGCTGGTGTCCTCGGGCCGCCTGCGGCGCTGGGCCCACCAGGCCCGCCAGTCCACCTCGCGCAGCGCCTCGCTGGCCAGGATCAGCACGAAGGCAATGCCCTGCAGCACCATCACCGAGGCGTCGGGCAGGCCCAGGCGCCGCTGCAGCAGGCTGCCTGCTGCGCCGAAACCGCCGAACACGATGGCCACCGGAATGATGGCGATGGGGTTGTGCCGCGCGATGAAGGCCACGAGGATGCCCGCATAGCCATAGCCCGCGATCAGTGCCCCGTTGGCATTGGTGTGCACGGCCGCCACCTCCACCGCGCCGGCCAGGCCGGCCGCGGCGCCGCCCAGGGCACAGGCCAGCAGCACCAGGCGCGTGGAGGGCAGGCCCACGAGCTGCGCCGCGCGCGGGTTGCCGCCCACCACGCGCACCGAGAAGCCCGAGGCCGTGAAATGCAGCCACAGCCCCAGCGCCACGCAGGCCAGCACGCCCAGCACCAGGCCCCAGTGCACATCCGACCCGGCGATGCCGCCGATGAGCAGGCCGGGGTCCAGGCTGGGCGTGGCCGGCTTGTTCAGGCTGGCCGGGTCGCGCAGCGCCCCTTCCACGAAATGCTTGAACAGGCCGATGGCCACGTACGACAGCAGCAGGCTGCTGATGGTCTCGTTGATGCCGCGGTACTGGCGCAGCCAGCCCGCGAGCATGATCCAGAGGGCACCGGCCACGGCCCCTGCCGCGCAGGCCAGCAGCGTGCCCGCCGCGTTGGTGGGCAGGGCCACGGCCATGGGCAGGGCCGCGGCGGCCAGGCCGCCGAGCACCAGGGCGCCTTCACCGCCGATCACCGTGAGCCCGGCGCGCGCGGGCAACGCCACGCACAGGGCCGTGAGCATCAGCGGCGCTGCGCGCTGCAAGGTGTTCTGCCACGAGAACCAGTCGCCGAAGGCGCCCTTGAACAGCGTTGCCCACACGTCGAGCGGGTTCACGCCGGCAAAGCCGACGAAGCCGCCGAACAGCAGCAGCGCCAGCGCGATGGCGGCAACGGGCAGGAGGATGTCCTTGGCGACCGGGTGCATACGTTTCCTTCAACAAGTCACTGGAGCAAGCCTTGCTTGCGGTGCGTGGAGCAGGCAGGGCCTGGGCCAGTGGCCGCCGCGCAAGGGCCACCCCGCCGCGCTGGCGGCGTCCCCCTTGAGGGGGAAGGCGCGAAGCGACTCAGGGGGAGTCAAAATGAACCCAGGACGCCTTCGACCAGGTAGTCCATCTTTTCCAGCTCCAGGTCGGTCTGCTTGAACGACTTGCCGCTGGCGATGACCTCCTTGCCCTTGTTGGTCTTGAGCGGGCCCTTGAAGATGTCGAAGCCGCCCGCGATCATCTTGGCCTTGGTCTCGTCGGCCTGCTTCTTGGCCGCATCGCTCACGGCCGGGCCGTAGGCCGACATCTTCACGAAGCCTTCCTTCAGGCCCCCGCGCAGGAAGTTGGGGTGCGGCTTGCCCGTGCGCGCCGCCTCGATGATGGTGGTGTAGGCGGTGAGCCAGTTCCACTCGGCGCCCGTCAGGTAGGCCTGGGGCGCCAGCTTGGCCTGGCTGGCGTGGTAGCCGCAGACCATCTTGCCGCGCTTGGCAGCGGTCTCTACGATGACCTTGGGCCCGTCCACATGCATGGTGAACACGTCGCAGCCCTGGTCGGCCAGGCTGTTGGTGGCCTCGGCCTCCTTGACGGCCATGGACCACTCGCCCGTGAAGATCACGCTGCAGGTGATGCCCGGCTTGACCGAGCGCGCGCCCAGCGTGAAGGCGTTGATGTTGCGCAGCACCTGCGGGATGGGCTTGGCCGCGATGAAGCCGATCTTGCCGCTCTTGCTCATGTGGCCGGCCACCACGCCGTTGAGGTACTGGCACTCGTCGATGTAGCCGAAGAAGCTGCCCGCGTTCTTGGGGTGCTTGCCCTCGGTCCACATGCCGCCGCAGTGCGAAAAGCGCACATCGGGGTACTTGGCGGCCAGGGCCAGCAGGTGCGGGTCGAAGTAGCCGAACGAGGTAGGGAACAGCAGCTTGGCGCCGTCCTGCGCGATCATGCCGGTCATGGTCTTTTGCACGGCGGCGGTTTCGGGCACGTTCTCTTCTTCGACCACCTTCACGCCGGGCAGCTTCTTGAGTTCGGCCGCGGCCTGGGCATGGGCCTGGTTGTAGCCGTAGTCGTCGCGCGGGCCGACATAGATCACGCCCACGGTGAGCGGCGCCTGCGCGTTCGCCTGCAGCGCCCAGCCGCCCAGGGTGCCGGCAGCGCCCAGCGCCGCGAGGGATTTCAGGGATTCGCGGCGGTTCGGGTGGGCCAGGCGGGTCATGGGTTTCTCGTGTTTCATGGCAGTCCTTTCGGCAATGGTTGGATCGGGGGAGGGGGAGAAAAAGGGTTCAATCCAGCAAACTCACATGGGCGGCGACGACGCGCCAGCCGGCTGGCGTGCGCAGCCAGGTCTGGCTCTGGCGCCCGGTGCGGGCACTGCCCTCGCGCTGGAACTCCACATTGGCCGTGGCGAAGTCGCTGCCATAGGTGGTGATTTCGGTGCGCAGCAGGCGCCGCTGCAGGCCCTGGGACGGGCGCGCGGCGCGAAACGCCTTGATCTGCGCGTAGCCGTACAGGTTCTCGGTGGCGCCGTAGCGCAGGGTGTGGGGGCTGTCCCAGAACAGCTCGTCGAGCACATCGACCTTGTTGTTCACCAGCGCGTCTTCGTAGCGGGCGAACACGGCCTGCACTTCGGCAAGCACTTCGGGCTGGTTGATGGGGTGGGGCATGGTGCGGGCTTTCAGAGGGAGGCGACCGGTGCCTGGCAGATGCCTGCAGCCTCCAGCACGGCGGCGGCGCGCAGCGCCAGGTCTTCGCGCCAGGGCGCGGCGATGAGCTGCACGCCGATGGGCAAGGTCGGGTGGGCGCCCCACACGGGCACGGAGCACACGGGCAGGCCGATGCACGAGATCGGCTGGGTCAGCAGGCCCATGTTGGGGCGCAGCGGCAGGTCGCGCCCGTTGAGGTCGAAGCGCTCGGTGCCGATGGGCGTGGCCGCGCAGGGCGTGGCGGGGGCCAGCAGCAGGTCGTAGCGCGCCAGCACGACAGCGGCAGCGCGGGCATAGCGGCCGCGCACGCGCTGGGCGCGTGCCACCCAGGCGGCGGGGATCAGTGCGCCCGCCAGGAAGCGGTCGCGCGACAGCGGCTCGAAATCTGCCGCGCGCTTGCGCAGGTTGTCGAGGTGCAGGGCACCGGCTTCGGCATTGGTGATGAGGAAGGCCGCGGCGCGGCCGGCCTCCACCAGCGGCAGTTCCACCGCCTCGGCCTCGGCGCCCAGTGCCTGCGCCACCCGGTCCACGGCGGCGCGTGCCTCGGGCAGGGCGTTGTCGGCAAAGTAGCCGCCGAGCACGCCGATGCGCAGGCCCGTCGTGCCTTGCCCCAGCGTTTGGAAAACCGGCTCCACGGGCCGCTGCGCACAGCCGGCATCGGTGTGCGCGCCGGGTGCCTCAGGCCCCTGCAGGGCATCGTAGGCCAGCGCCAGGTCGCGCACGCTGCGCGCCATGGGCCCCAGGTGGTCCAGGCTGGAGATGAAGGGAAAGCTGCCCGTGCGTGGCAGGCGCCCGAAGGTGGGCTTGAGCCCGAACACCCCGCACAGCGAGGCCGGCACACGGATGGAGCCATTGGTGTCCGAGCCCAGGGTGATGGGCACCTGGCCCGCCGCCACGGCCGCGCCCGAGCCGCCCGACGAGCCCCCTGCGATGCGCGCCAGGTCGTGCGGGTTGTGGCAGGCACCCTCATGGCTGTTCTCGGTGGTGAAGCCGTAGGCGTACTCGTCCATGTTGAGTGCCCCGACCAGGATGGCACCCGCGGCCTCCAGCCGTTGCACCAGCAGGCCATCGGCTGTGGCCGGTGCCGCGCCCCGCTCGATCTTCGAGCCCGCCAGGGTGGCGATGCCTTCCACGTCGAACAGGTTCTTCACGGCAAAGGGCACGCCCAGCAGGGGCAGGGCGGCCTGTGTGCCATCGGCCAGGCCGGCATCGATGCGTGCGGCGCGTGCCAGGGCGCGAGTGCCCAGCACTTCGGTAAAGGCGTTCACGCGGGCGTCGGTCTGCGCGATGCGCGCCAGGCAGTGCGTCACCAGCGCCGTGGCCGTCACGTCGCGTGCCGCCACGGCCTGGGCCGTGCCGGCCGCATCCTGCTGCCACCAGGGGGCCGTCATGCGCTGCCCTCCAGCGGCACCACGGGCACAAAGGCCATGGCGGGTTCGTCCGTGGCGGCCAGGGGCACGGCGTTGACGGTGTCGGTAAAGCCGCTGGCCAGCGCCAGGTAGCCCAGCACGGCAGCGCGGTGCTCGGCCGCGATGGGCAGGCCGACGGCGGCCGAGGCCGCATCCAGGTAGCGTTCGAGCTCGGCGGCGTTCATCGGCGCACCTCGCGCTGGAAGATCTCCAGGCTGAGCTTCTTCATCGCCACGAAGCTGGGTTCGCTCAGCGTGGCCAGGGTGCGCGGGCGCGCGTCCTCGTAGCGCAGGATCTCGGCCACCTTGGTCCGGCGCTTGGTGAGCAGCAGCACCTCGTCGGCCAGGTAGACGGCTTCCTCCAGGTCGTGCGAGACCAGCAGCATGGTGGTGCCGGTCTGCATGAACACCTCCTGCAGCTTCTCACGGATGAACAGCGTCATCTCGAAGTCGAGCGCCGAGAAGGGCTCGTCGAGGAACAGCACCTCGGGGTTGGGCGCCAGAGCGCGCATGATGGAGGCGGTCTGCTGCTGCCCGCCCGACAGCTCGTAGGGGTAGCGGTTCAGGTCGAACTTCACGTCGAACGAGGCCACCAGCTCGGCCATGCGGCGGTCCACCTCGGCCTTGCTCTTGCCTTCGAGCTGGAGCGGGTAGGCGATGTTGTCGATGGTGCGCATCCACGGGAACATCGCTTCGCGGTAGTTCTGGAAGACGTAGCCGATCTTGGTGTCCTTCAGGCTCTTGCCGTCGAACAGGATCTCGCCGCTGTCGATGGGCACCAGGCCCGCGATCATGTTGATCAGCGTGCTCTTGCCACAGCCGTTGGGGCCGAAGACCGAGACGATCTTGTGCTTGGGGATGTCGAGGTCGAAGTCCTCGTACAACGGCCAGCCTGCGAAGTACTTGGTCAGCCCGCGGATGGTGATGTGCGTGCCGGCCGGGCCGGGTGTGAAGGCGCGGCGGGGCACGTCGGCGTACACGGCGCCGTTGACGACGGTGTTCATCGGCCGCTCCAGTGCACGATCTTGCGTTCGGCGACGAGGAACAAAATGTTCAGGGCATACCCCAGCGCGCCCGCAGCCAGGATGGCGGCGTACATGCTCTTGACGTTGAGGACCTGCTGCGCGTCGATGATGCGGTGGCCCAGGCCGTTGTCCGAGCCGATGAACATCTCGGCCACGATAACGATGACCAGCGCCATCGACACCGCCGAGCGCAGGCCGACGAAGGTGGGCTGCAGGCTCTCCCAGACCAGCACGTCCTTGAAGATCTGCCAGCGCGAGGCGCCCATGACGCGCGCGGCCATCACGCGCTGCTTGCGGGCATTGATGACGCCGTAGGCGCTGTTGAAGATGACGATGAGGAAGGCGCCGAACGCGGCGATGGCGACCTTGTTCACGTCCGACACGCCGAAGATCAGCAGGAACAGCGGGATCAGCGCCGAGGAGGGCGTGGAGCGGAAGAAGTCGATCAAAAACTCCACGCTGCGGTAGGCGCGCTCATTGCTGCCCAGCAGCACGCCCAGGGGTACGCCGACCACCGCCGCGATCAGAAAGGCCTGCACCGTGCGCCAGACGGTCACGGCAAAATCCAGCAGCAGCGGGCCGCCGGCCAGCCCGGTGACCAGGGTGAGCACGGTGGTGCCGGGCGGCGGCAGCAAGATGGGCTTGATGAAGCCCAGGCGCACCACCAGGTCCCAGACGATGAACAGGGCCAGCGGCCCGGCAAAGGGCAGGAATTTGTCCCAGGCGGGTTTTTTGGGCGCGGCGGAAGCCGCCTTGCCCGCGGGCGGCGACCAGGCGCCGGCGGTGGTGGTCGTGGTGTCGGCCATGGCGCGTCCTGCCCCTCAGGCCTTGTAGATCAGGCTGTCGACCACGACCTTCTTCTCGAAGATACCCTTCTCGGTGAACAGGTCGTAGAACTTCTGGAAGTGCGCCAGGTCGCTGGGCTTGAACTCGTTGTAGAGCATGTAGGAGGCCAACGGCACCTCGGCCGTGAGCGGGCCTTCGATGGCGGTATAGCCCTTCATGAACTGGCGGGCCTCTTCGGGCTTGGTGCGCACCAGCTCGATGCCGCGGGCATAGGCGGCGATGAACTTCTTGGCCGCCTCGGGGTTCTTCTTGATGAACTCGCTGGTCAGGCTGGCTGCGCCACCGTGCCAGGGGGCCATGGCGTCGCCCAGGATGTACCTGGCCACCACGCCCGACTCGATCACCCGCGTGGTGCCGTTCATGCGGCCGATGGTGCCCGTGGGCTCCAGCGTGTAGCAGGCGTCCACCTGGCCGGCGACGATGGCGGCGATGTGCTGGCCGATAGGCAGCTCGGTCACCGTGACGCCGCTGGCGCCGGCGCGCTCCAGCATGGTCTTGCACAAGGTCATGTTCTGGATGCCGGGGCCGGAGGCGACCTTCTTGCCCTTGAGGTCGGCCATGGTCTTGATGGCGCTGTCCTTGCCGGTGATGAACTGGTCGAGCACGAACTTGGCGTTGCTCGGGTTGGTCGCGAAGATCTTGAACAGCCCGGGCTGGGCGATTTCGCCGATGGCCAGGTTGGCCGAGCCCGTGCCGTTGGAGCTGCCGTCGGAGCGGCCCGAGAGCATGGCCTCCATCACCTGCTGGGCGCCCGCGAACTTGAGCGGCTCCACGTCCAGCCCGGCCTCCTTGAAGTAGCCCTTTTCCACCGCTGCGAAGAAGGGCAGGCCTGCCGCCACGGGCCAGAAGCCGATGCGGACCTTGGGACCCGCCTGGGCGCGCACCAGCGCAGGCGCGGCCAGCGCACCCAGGGTGGCGGCCGAGGCCTGCAGGACGCGGCGGCGCGAGGTGCCGTTGGAAAGAGGGGAACTGTGGGATGTCATGGAAGGCTCCTGCAGCAGGGTTGGAGGTGGGGGAATGGGTGGATCAGTTGCCGGCCTTGAGCGACGCGATGTACGCCCGCCAGCCGCCAAAGTGGCTGATGTCGCGCGCACCGGCCAGGGCCAGCGGCTCGCAGATGAAGCCCTGTACGCTGCTGCCGTCGGCCAGGGACAGGGTGCCTATGCCCAGCGGCTGGGGGATCAGCGCGACGAAGCTGCCGTAGTGCGCGGCCGGCATGCGCCAGACCTCGACGGCGATGCGCGTGCCCTGGCCGGGTGCCACGCGCAGCAGGCCGGGCTTGGGCGGCACGGTGCCGGGCAGGGCGTAGAGCTGGTAGTCGGGGGCGGTCTCGGTGGCGCGCTCCAGCGTGGCGCCGCGCTCGGTGAGCTGGCCGTTGAGGGGCATGCCGCTCAGGTGCGCGCCGACCACAGCGACCCTGACCGTGGCAGGCGCCTGCAGCCCGGCGATGGGCTGGGGGGCGGGCAGGGGCATGCTGCCGGCGGCCTGGGGCAGGCCAATGGCGTGGTGGTAGCGCTGGCCCAGCTCGGCCAGCTGCAGGTCGCTGCCGCAGGGGCCGATCAGGGTGATGCCGAAGGGCAGGCCATCGGCGCGCAGGCTGCTGGGCACCGCAATGGCAGCATAGTCCAGCAGGTTGACGAAATTGGTGTAGGCCCCCAGGTTGCGGTTGAGCACCACCGGGTCGGCCTGCATGGCGGCAATGGTGTAGTGCGTGGGGGCCGTGGGCACCAGCAGCACGTCGATGGCCTCGGCTCCCTGCCACATGGGCGCGACCTGCTGGCCCAGCGCGCGCAGGCGGGTCTGGGCATCGCACAGGTCGGCCGCGCTGTAGCCGCGCCCGCTGGCCAGGATGCTGCGCACCGGCTCCACCACCTGGTCGGCATGCGCATCGAAGAAGCCGCGCACGGCGGCATAGCGCTCGGCCACCAGGGCGCTTTCGTAGAGCAGGGCGGCGGCCTGGGCCAGCGGTGCGTAGTGGATGGATACCGGCGTGCCGCCCAGGGCCTGTAGCCGGGCCACGGCTTCGGCGAAAGCAGTCTCGGCCGCCGCATCGCCAAAGAACTCCAGCACGTCGGGAACGCCGAAGCGAAAGCCCACGGGCAGCGGCTCGCGGGCCAGGGGGATCTGCCGGCCATAGGGGTCCTGTGCGTCATAGCCCTGGGCCACCTGCAGCACGCGGGCCGCCAGGTCCACGGTGCGCGCGAAGATGGAGACACAGTCCGCGCTCTGCGCTGCCGGCACCACACCGCGTGCGCTGACCAGGCCCTTGGTCGGCTTGATGCCGACGATGTTGTTCAGCCCGGCCGGTACGCGACCCGAACCGGCGGTGTCGGTGCCCAGCGCGAAATCCACCTGCTCCGTTGCCACCACATAGGCCGAGCCCGAGCTGGAGCCGCCCGACACATAGGCGGCATCCAGCGCATTGGGCACGGCGCCATGCGGAGAGCGCGTGCCGTTGAGCCCGCAGGCGAACTGGTCCAGGTTGGTCTTGCCCACCAGGGTGGCGCCCGCATCGAGCAGGCGCTGCACCACGGCCGCATGGGCCGTGGCGGTGTAGGCGAAAGCGGGGCAGGCGGCCGAGGTCGGGTAACCCGCCACATCGATGTTGTCCTTGACCGCAAAAGTGAGGCCATTGAGCGGGCCGCCGGGCGCGCCGGCAAGGGGCGGCTCGCAGCGCAGTATCCAGGCCTGCTCGGCCAGCACCGGCGCGCCTGCCGCTGCGGGGGAAAGTTCGGCCACCAAAGAGCTTGTTGCTTGCACCATTTTGAAGAATTCAATCTTGGATACAAGATGAGATGCAAGCGCTGTGCCAGGTGTGCGGGAGCGTGCGGGCAGGGTGGCGTCATGCCCTGCGCTCAGAGGAAAAGGGGGTGTCTGGCTCCCCTTGCGCAGGGGACGTCCAGGCCATTGGCGGCTAGAACCCTGCTGCGCTCTGGTGCATGGATTGGGTTTCAGGCGGTGCGGGACGCGCTAAAGTGGTGAGCCCTGCTGGTGTCCCGGGAGTGCATGGAGGACGCCGGCGTGAAATCCATCCCCAGCCGCGTCCGCATGATCTCCTTCCACAACCCCCTGCACCACCGGCATGCGCCGGTCCACGAGTTCTACCGCGGCGAGCGCGTCCCCTGCTTCGAGAAGCCGGTGCGTGCCCAGTACGTCGAGGACGCCTTGCGCGAACGCGGCCACGGCCTCTTGGCGCCCGATGTGGACAGCAGCCCCGTGTTGGCCCAGATCCACGCGCCGCGCTACCTGGCCTTTTTGCAGAGCGCCTGGCAGCAATGGCTGGCGCTGGATGCGGTCAACGCTTCGGTGCAGCCCTTTCCCTCGGTGTGGCCGGTGCGCAGCCTGCGCAGCGATGTGGAGCCCGATAATTTCGTCGCCAAGCTCGGCCTGTACTCCATGGACAACGGAACCCCCATGGCCGAAGGCACCTGGGAGGCCGCCAAGGCCGGGGCCGACGCTGCGGCCAGCGCGGCGGCGCGTGTGGCCCAGGGCGCGCGCGCCGCGTTCTGCTGCACGCGCCCGCCGGGCCACCATGCGGGTCCGGATTTCATGGGCGGCTACTGCTTCCTCAACAACGCCGCCGTGGCCGCACAGTGGCTGCGCAACCACGGGTCCATCCGTGTGGCGCTGCTGGATGTGGACTACCACCACGGCAATGGCACGCAGAGCATCTTCTACGACCGCGACGACGTGCTGTTCATCAGCATGCATGGTGATCCGCGCACCGAGTACCCGTTCTACCTGGGCCATGCCGACGAAACCGGAGCAGAGCAGGGGGCGGGCTTCAACCTGAACCTGCCCCTGCCCGCAGGCACCAGCGCCGAGCAGTGGTTTGCCGCGCTGGAGCAGGCCTGCGTGCGCATCGCCCAGTACCAGGCGGACACGCTGGTGGTCTCGCTCGGGCTCGATGCCTTCGAGGACGACCCGATCTCCAAATTCGCCCTCAAGACGACGGACTTCACGCGCCTGGGCGAACGCCTGGCCGCCCTGGGCCTGCCCACGGTGTTCGTGCTCGAAGGCGGCTATGCGGCAGCCGAGCTGGGCCACAACGCCGTGAATGTGCTTGACGGCTTCGAGCAGGCGGCAGCGCGGTGAGCGACGCCGTCGACTGCGTGGTGGTCGGTGCCGGCGTGGTGGGCCTGGCCGTGGCCCGCGCGCTGGCCCTGCAGGGCCGCGAGGTCATGGTGCTGGAGGCAGCCGATGCCATCGGCACCGGCACCAGCGCGCGCAACAGCGAGGTCATCCATGCCGGGCTGTACTACCCGGCGGGCTCGCTCAAGGCCCGGCTGTGCGTGCAGGGGCGCGAGATGCTCTATGCCTACTGCGCCGAGCGCGGCGTGCCCCACCGGCGCTGCGGCAAGCTCATCGTGGCCACGGCGGCCGACCAGATTCCGGCGCTACAGGGAATCGAGGCGCGTGCCCGGGCCAACGGCGTCACCGACCTGCAGTGGCTGGATGCGGCTGCAGCGCAAGCATTGGAGCCCGCGCTGCAGTGCGTAGCCGCGCTGCATTCGCCCAGCACCGGCATCATCGACAGCCATGCGCTGATGCTGGCGCTGCAGGGCGATCTGGAGCATGCGGGCGGGCTGGTGGCGCTCAACTCGCCATTGGCGCAGGCGCACTGCACAGCCGAGGGCATCCACCTGCAGGCCGCCGATGGCACGCAGTTGCTGGCACGCAGCGTGGTCAATGCTGCCGGCCTGGCCGCGCCCGATCTGGCGCGCCGCTTCGAAGGGCTGAACCCGCGCGATGTGCCCACGCCGTACTACGCCAAGGGCAATTACTTCACCCTGGCCGGGCGTGCGCCGTTCAGCCGCCTGATCTACCCGGCCCCCGAGGCGGCGGGCCTGGGCGTGCACCTCACGCTGGACCTGGGCGGCCAGGCCCGCTTCGGCCCCGATGTGCAATGGGTGGACGACCCTGCCGACCTGCAGGTGGACCCCGCCCGTGGCGATGCCTTCTATGCCGAGGTGCGCAAGTACTGGCCGGGCCTGGCGGACGGCGCGCTGCTGCCAGGCTATGCCGGCATGCGCCCCAAGATCACGGCACCGGGCGAGGCCGCGGCCGACTTTGTGGTCCAGGGGCCGGCAGCGCATGGCGTGCCGGGCCTGGTGAACCTGTTCGGCATCGAGTCACCGGGCCTCACGAGTTCACTGGCCATCGCTGCGCACGTGGCCACCTTGTTGCCATGATGCCTGTCAACACCCTGTAATGCGTAGGCCATTGCGTCCAAGTCCTACATGGTTTTTGGCGATGTGTCCGCTAAGATGACAGCGAGCGCTGCATGAGGGGGAGCCTGCGGCAACCCATGGGGTGTGATTTCTTCAATTTCTAATCAGAAAGGTTTGCTGTATGAGTATTTCCGACTCCGTTTCCACGACCCAGGCCGATCTGGAAAAACTCGTGTCCGACCTGCGCGGCCTGCTGGCCAGCAAGGACCTCGACTCCGTGCCCGACATCAAGCTCTTGCGCCAGAAGCTCGACGACGGCCTGCACAATGCGCGCGAAGCTGCCGTGCGCGCCGCCCAGGATGCCGCCCGCCAGGCCAAGGATGCGGCCCTGGCTGCCGACCGCTACGCCCATGACGAACCCTGGCGCGTGGCCGGTGCGGCGCTGGCCGTGGGCGCTCTGGTGGGCTTTCTGCTGGCCCGCCGCTGAAGCGACGGCGGCCCACGGGGGCGCCTTCTTGCGCACTTGCGGTGCGGCAGGGCTTTGCTCTGCTGGCACCGTGGTGCCCGCAACCCTGGCAGCGCGGCCTGCCTTGACTATCTAACACCCAAGGACACTGATGAACTGGTTCGCTCTTCTGGGCCTGGATGCGCTGGTGGCGCGTTGGCGCGCGAACATCATTGAAGGGGCCATTGCCGCCGAAGACCGGATGGACCTGGTGCGCCTGGAATGGCAGGACCAGAAACAGCGCCTGCAGCAACTGCTGGTGCTGACCATCCTGGTCGGCGGGCTCACGGTGGTGGCGCTCATCATGCTGTCCATGGCGTTGCTGGTGCACTTCTGGGACACCGAGCACCGCGTGCTCGTGGGCTGGCTGGTGGCCGGTGCATGGCTGCTGGGCTGGGGTGCGGCGCTGGCCCGCCTCGTGTCCGTGGCCAAGCGGGCCGGCAACGGTTTTGCCCTGACCCGCCAGGAACTGGCCCAGGATTGGCGCGACATCAAGGAGCGGCTGTGATGCCTGCCGACAAACAAGCCTTTGTTCCCGAACCCACGCCCGAGCAGCAACGCGTGCTGGACCGCATTGCCCTGCAGCGCGAGCGCATTCGCGCGCGGCGCAAGGCCCGGGCCCAGGCGCTGGCCCTGGCGCAGTCCGCCCAGCAGGCTTCGCCGGATGAACCGTTTGCCTTGCGCGCAGCAGCTTTTGCCAAACAGCACCCGGTCGCAGTGGCCGCCCTGGCCGGTGCCGCCGTGGTGGCCGGGCCGCGCCGCCTGGTCCGCTGGGTGGGGCTGGCGATGCCGCTCATCACCCGCCTGGGCCCGTTTCTCGCGCGAAGGGGCTGACGAGGGGCCGCCGCCCGCATGCACGTCGCAGCGGGCCGGCGGGCTGATCGAGGTCAACCTCCCAGCGCCAGTTGCGCCCGCAGTTCCTTGGCCAGAACATTGCCTGGCCCATAGACGTCCATGGCGACCGCTGCCGTGCCGCGGCTCCCTGCATCGCGGGTCACCGTGACCTTGGAGAACTGCCGCTGGGCGTCCGATGCGAAGCGCGCGGTGCACATCATGGCGGCATCGGCATCGCTGCCCGGCGCGCGCACCGGCTGGTCGAAGCTGAAATCAGACGGCTGGGCGTTGGCAAACGGCAGGCTGGCATTCCACGCCGAACACACGAGGTTGAGTGCCTTCACGGATTTTCCCTGGCTACTCAGTTCGATCTCGACCAGGGCGCTCAGGTGGTAGTCGCCCGCCACGAAGATGAGGCCCTCGATGCCCTTGTCGACGATAAACTTCACCAGCCGGCGCCAGCTGGCCGGATAGCCGAGCCAGTTGTCGGCTGCGATGCAGGTCGCCGGTTGGGCGACGAAGCGGTTCTCCGGCAGGGCGAACACGCTGCCGCTGCACAGCAGCTTGGGCCCTTTGGGGTGGGCCAACAGCCAGGCTTCGATGGCGAGCATCTGCTCTTCGCGCATGATGGGCGCATCCCTCCAGGTGCCCAGGGTGCGGGAGGTGCGTTCGGTGCGCGTATCGGCCGCGAACGCGGGAATGCCGCCCACCTCGAAGCAATGCCACAGGCCGCGCTCCACCCTGTATCCCTGCGGGTCCTCGGACAGCCGGGGCAGCTTCGGGCGGTGAAAGCGTGACTGGTAGGCCGTTGCAGCCAGGAAGCCGCTCAGGAAACGCTGTCCACGCACGGAGTCTGCCGTGGCACGGTCCGCCCCGTCGAGGTTGTCGTCGAACTCATGGTCATCCACCACCAGCCAGACGGGAAGGCGTGCGAACAGCTGCCGCGTGGCGGGGCTGCCCCAGCTCTCCCGGTAGCGCTGGGCACCGCGCTCGTCGGGTTCGGTGGTTTCGGCGATATTGGCGGTGGCATCGGCATAGATCTGGTCGCCCAGCAGCAACAGTGCCTGCACGGGCGCGCTGGCATGGTCGATGTGCTGCGCCATGTCGCCGGCCAGGGCATCGATCGCCCCGCGCTCGAAGGCCAGGCCCGGCCAGCGGCAGGAGCTGGCGAGGAAGCTGGTGCTGGTGTGCGCCTGGCCCTCCACAGTCCAGCGCTGCCACCAGGGCCGCGCGGCCAGGTCGAGAGCGATGGGTTGCGATTCAGCCACGGGATGCGCATCCCCGGCCACGCCGGACCCCTGGGGCAGACTGCGCAGCACCAGGCTGATAGGCAGCAGGCTGGCAAACCGCAGGCTCGCACTTTCCTCCAGCACGCAGGTCCAGTAGTAGCCCTGGCCGGTGGGCGGCCTGGCCGGTGAGGGCTCGGATGCGAACACGCCGGGAAGTTTCGTGATCCAGGCTGCGGGGTACACGGCACCGCCGATCCGGACCTCGGGCGGCATCGGTGTGCTGGTGGTGTCGAGGTACTGCTCCACCCAGATCACCAGCCGGCGCTGCCCCTCGGGCCCATGTTCGATCTGCAGCATGGGGCCGGTGAGCGGCCGGATGGGCGTGGTGAAATCGCGATCGGCCAGGTCGGTGTCGCTGGACTGGCCGTCCGGGCACGGCCGTTCGGGATCGATATGGCAGCCATCGGTGATGTCCTCAAACGCGGCCGGTTGCTCAAGGAAGCGGGTCAGGTGGGGATAGATGTCCCGGTGGGCATGCTTGCCGAACAGGAAATCCATGTGCCCATAGCCTTTGCGCAGGAAGGTGCGCACCACGTGTTCCTGCGGCTGGCCTGCGAAGATCCGGCGCAGCCGGTTCCAGCTGCGCGCTGCGCCGCGCGGATCGAACACCTGGTTGTCCAGACCGTGCACGAACAGCGTGGGAAAGTGCCAGTTCTGGCGGAAGTTGTCTTGCAGCAGGTAGGTGTTCTCGCCATCGCGGTTGGTCAGCCGCTCGCGCAGCACGATGAAGTACAGCTGGCGAAACACCTCGACGCCAGCCACACCCACGAGTTCTCCCAGCCTTTCGTGCGTGCGCGGGTCCAGGTTGGCGTGCACCCATTCGCGCCCGTAGAACGCGGTCATCCGGTTGCAGATGGCACAGCCCGCGCCGGGCGATTCGCGGTGCGCCTCGTGCAGGATACGTTCCTTCTCGGTCCAGGCCAGGGTCGCCGCGAACCGGTCCAGCAGTTCATCGGCCGCGTCGGGGTGGGCCGGGAGCAGGGGGCTGATGCGTTCCCTGCCGGTCAGCAGGTTGCGATAGAGCGCGGCCAGGGCGCCCGAGAAGCGGTTGGACACGGACGGCACTACCCACGGGTGCACGGCATGGATGATGGCCGCACGCACCTTGGTGGTGTCAAAGCGCGCCTGCAGTGCCGACATCGCGAAGGCCCCTGCGCCCACGCAGTGCGCAAAGACATCGATGGCCTGGCCTCCCGTCTGTGCGTGCACGCGGTCGATGGCGGCGGGAATATCGGTGTGCGCAATGTCGTCCATGGTGTGCGCACCGCGCGCGTAGCGCAGGCGGTTGGACATGCGGTTGTCCAGCAGCCAGACGGTGTAGCCTGCGCGCAGGAAGTGGCCGGCCATGCTGGTGTCCACGGTGTCCGTCGCGTACACGCCGCTGCCATGGGCCAGCCCATGGATGAAGAGCACATGCCGCCCGCCTTCGGGATGGCGGTAGACCGTGAGCTGCAGCCCGATCTGCTGCTGCGCTCCGCTGCGGCGTGCCGCCTTGAGCACCTCCTCCTGTGGCCGGACGATGACCCCCCCGGCGGTCTTCAAGGGGGGATGCGGCGGCAGCACCGGTGGCGTGTACTGCCCGTAATCCAGGCCCCGCAGTGACCAGAAGTGCGTCTGCATCAGTGCGCGCAGCCACAGGGAGGCGAATGCCGCCAGCCCGACCATGGAGGCCGGCGTGCTGGACGATTCGCGGATCTGCAGGCGCAGCCGGCTCACCAGGTCGGCCAGATCGACGCGCAGCCCGAGCTTCCAGGGCGCGCCCTCGTCTTTGGTGCGCAGTTCGAAGTCCAGCAGCGTGAGCGCTTCCCACAGCGTGCGCGCGCCTGGGCGGTAGGCCAGCAGCTTGCTGCCGCGGGCGACGACCTCCAGGGCCTGGTCTGCGGCCTGGCCCTGCGCAAGCAGCGTGAAGTGGTAGTCGAGTGTGCGGTGGTTGGTATGCAGCCAGCCTGCGCGCGCGAGGGCGCCCAGCTTCTTGAACCAGCCGGGCCCCAGGTACCGCAAGAGGTTGCCCGGCCTGCGTTCCCGGAAGGCTCCGAAGGCGAGCAGCCAGCGCCAGGCCCTGCGTGGAGCGCTGGCGCGCTCGAAGGCCAGCAGCGATACCTGCCCCGCCCCGCGCAGCAGGGGCTCGCCCTTCAAGGCCTCGGAGTGGATGGACGGCCAACCGGGAAGGGGGTTGGCATAGATCGAGAGGGAGGCATCCCACCGGGTCGAAGGCTCGGCCAGCCACTGCTGCAGGTCCACCTCCACCTCGACGGCCGCGATGAATGCGCGCGGCTGCATGGCGGCCCCGGGGGGCAGCGCGGGGTCGTGCCGGCTCAGCAGCTTCCGCGCCCAGCCGGGCAGGTGGCCCTGCTCGGTACCGCCCAGCAGGTGCTCATGGATGCGAAGGCGGAGCTTTCCGTTGGCGTCGGGCCGCGTTGCGACCTCCACGCGCGGCTGCGGCCGGGCGGCCGGGGCCGCTGCCGGCGGCCCGGCCGGGGCCTGGTCCGGCTGCGCCAGTTCGCCCGCGATGTCCCGCGCGGCGAGCAGGGACAGGGCGGAAATCGTGACAAAGGGATTGACGCCCAGCGCGCGCGGAACGATGGCACCGTCCAGCACATGCAGGCCCGCATGCACCTCGCTCCCTGCACCCTTGAACACCGCGCCGCGCCAGTCGACCGCGCCCTGCGTGCCGTTGTCGCCCATGGCGCAGCCACCCAAAGGGTGCACGGTGACCGATTTCTCCAACTGGCTGCCCGCGATGATGTCGGAGAAACCGTCAGGTGCCGGGCGCCACAGGGGGTTGGGCAGGTAGTCGCCACCGTCGAAGCCACCGGCCGCATGGGCCCGGCCCAGGGCGCTGTGCACCGCCTGGTAGTACGCGGCATGCCCTGCGGTGGCGGTCTTGTCGTCGGCAGGCCAGCGCACGTCCAGTTCGAGCCCATGGGGGTCCGCCGGGCCGTTGCCGGTGGGGGCGCGCAGCAGGATTTTCCCGTTCGACGCGTCCTGGCCCATGGCCAGCAGCAATTGCGCGTGCCGCGCCGCATCCCGTGGCAGGGCCAGAGGGTCGTCGGTGCCGGGGAACCGTGCATCCGTGTCCTGCACATAGCGGTGCAAGGTGGCCAGCGTGTGGCCCAGGGTGCTCGTGGCCTGGGCCAGCGCGGAGGGGATGGCGCCGTCCTGGAGCAGGATTTCCTGCTGCACCCCCTCCACCGTGAGCGGCACGCGCAGCGTGGCCGAGATCGTCGGCCCTACATCGCGGCTGGGCTCGGTGCCGTCGGCTTCGGGGGCTGAGACCGCATTGACGGCCTGGCGCTGGCGCCAGCCCATCGCCACCACGTCGCCGTTGGTGGAAAAGGCCGCGCCGAGCCGCTCGGAGTGCGGTACCTGAACCGAGCGCAGCAGCAGTTCGGTGCTGCCCAGGCTGCCCGCGCTGACGATGACGGTGTGCGCATCGATGGTGAATTCGACGGGGGCCGTGTTGCGGCTGCCCGTGGAGCACTCGAAGTGCACGCGCCAGCGCAGGCTGCGCCCGTTCGCGCTGCGTGCGGACGTTGCAAGGGGCTCTACCCGCAGGGCATGGCCGCCGACGAAGAAGCGCGCGCCGCGGCGGTGGGCCGCCGGGATGAGGTTGGTGGCCAGCGAGCCCTTGGCGCCGACGTTGCAGCCGGTGAAGCAGTTGCCGCAGCGCACGCAGGCCTCCATCTCCACTCCGTGCGCATTGGTCCTCTTCGTGCCCGAGATGGTCAGGTCGACCGGCTGGGCCTTGCCGGCCTGCAGCGCGCCGCCCAGGCGGGACAGGGCCTGGAACTTGGGCAGTTCGGCCGCGCGTTCCAGGGGCGCGGCCTCCAGGGCGCAGACGACTTCGTCCAGGGCCTGCAACAAGGCCCCGTGGCGTGCGCCGCCGGGCCGGTAGACACCGGGCCACGGCTTATGGCCGAAGGTGCTTGCCGCAGGTTTGAAGGCCACGCCCGCATTGACGAGGGAGCCGCCCCCCAGGCCGCAGCCGGTGAGCACCGCCACCTGCTCGAAGTTCTGGACGTTGAGCAGCGCCTGCGCGTTCCCCAGGGCCTTTCCGCTTGCGCCACGCTGCATGCGCAAATGGCCCGGCAGGTGGCCGATGTCCTCGGGAAACTCGCCGAGCGCGTATTCCCGGCCGCGTTCGACGACCCAGGTTTCCACGCCGGGCGCAGCCAGTTCACGGGCTGCGAAACTCCCGCCATAGCCTGAGCCCACAATAAGGACATCGCAGCAGGGGGAGGCATTGAGCTGCAACATCGCTTCGATGGGCTCTGACCAGCGAGAATGGGTCGCCATGGGGCCTTTCCGTAGGGCTTTGTTTTGAGTAACAATTGTTTACATGCATTTTCTACCGCCCTTTCCTGTCGATGCCAATCACCCATTGGATGTAGCGATGGCGCGCGAGTCGCTGCGGCTGCGGGCGCAGCAGTCGGTCAGCGCGCGCACCATGGTGGTGGTGGCGGCCATCGTGGCGGCGATTTGCTTCGGCTTTTCCACCCCGGTCTGGCGTGTGCTGGCCTGGATGATTCCCGTGGTGCTCATGGCCCAGATCAATGGGCTGCTCAGCGCGCGCGCACTGGCCGTGCTCGATACGGCGGATGCGGCGGCGCTGGCCCGGCAGCAGACCGACCACTGGTGGATCACGGTGGCCAACCAGGCGCTGATGGGCACGACGGTCTGGTGGATCGGCTACGGCACCAGCGGGGGCATTGCGACCTTTGCCACCGTGCTGCAGCTCATCTACCTGGGCGGGGCGCTGGTGAATGCGTCGACGCACCCGGCAACCTTCATCGCCGGGGCGTGGATCAACCTGGCCTTTGCGGCCGTGTTCTGGTTGACGCAGGGGGGCACCAATGGCCTGCCGCTGGCCCTGGCCCTGTTCGGCGTGGGGCTGGTGGTAGCGGTCTCGTCGCGGCAGACGGCGCAGGCCTTCCGCGATTCGCTGCAGATCCGCTTCGAGAACGCGGACCTGTTGCGCCGGCTGGGGGAGGAGAAGCAGGTGGCCGAAGAGGCGAATGCCGCCAAGTCGCGCTTTCTGGCTGCGGCCAGCCATGACCTGCGCCAGCCCCTGCACGCCCTGCTGGTCTTCTCGTCGCTGCTGCACCGCCACGAAACGCCGCAGACCGCGCAGCTGATCGCCCATATCCGCGACGCGGCGGGCTCGCTGGACAAGCTGTTCTCGGGGCTGCTCGACCTCTCCAAGCTGGAGACCGGCTCCATCGTGCCGCAGATGCAGGCCCTGAACATCGCGGGCATGGTGCGCGACCTGGCCGGCGAGTTCCAGCCGCGCTGCGCTGCCAAAGGGGTTTCCATAGAAACCGAGGGCGATGCCGAGGCGTGGGTGCTGAGCGATGCGTTTTTGCTCGAGCGCATTGTGCGCAACCTGGTGGACAACGCAGTCAAATACACCAACGAAGGCGGTGTCGTGGTCTCCGTGCACGCACGGGAAAGCGTGGTGGCGCTGGAGGTGCGCGATACCGGCATCGGCATCGCCCATGAAGCGCAGGCCCGGGTCTTCGAAGAGTATTTTCAGGTCGGCAATCCTTCGCGCGACCCGGGGCAGGGCAGTGGCCTGGGCCTGGCCATCGTGCGCCGCCTGGCGACCCTGCTCGGCCTGGAAATGGGCATGCGCTCGAACCCAGGCCAGGGGACCACCTTCACGCTCACCTTGCCCCAGGCGCCGATCTTCGAGAGCACGGGCGTTGGCGCCCTGCCGGCACCGGCCCAGCCGGTGTTGCACAAGGCGGTGGATGTCTGGCTCGTCGAGGACCATGCCCTGGTCCGCATGGCGACCTCCCAGGCCCTCGAGTCATGGGGCGGCAAGGTCATGCAGTGGGAGGGCATGCCCCCGGATTCCGCGATCGAATCGGCAACCACCCCTCCGCATGCGCTGGTCGCCGATTACCGACTTTCTGGCGATGCCACGGGCCTGGACGTGGCGCGGCGCCTGCGTTCCCGTTGGCCCGGGTTGCCCGTGGCCATCATCACTGGAGACCCGGGTATCGACATCCACGAGGTTGCGCGCCTGGGCAATATTGCGATGTGGCAAAAGCCGGTATTGCCCTCGCTGCTGATCAACTGGTTGGCAGAAATAGGCGAGCCGGCGGCCGAGCGGTCTGCTCCTGCTTTGAGGCCCGTGGTGGACAAGCCAGGAACCATCGGCCTTTCGTGAGACTGGTGTGCTGCGCACCACCCCTGTCGCGCGAAACGGACCGTCTGCGTGCACGCGGGGCGGCGCGAGGCGCCCCTCGGATGGTGATTTATCTCATGCGATGCGCACGCCTTGCCGTGCGCAGACGTAGACCGCCTCGGTGCGGCTTTGCACGTTGAGCTGGCGAAAGATGACGCTCAGGTGGGATTTCACCGTCTGGTCGCTGATGTTGAGTTCGCGCGCAATCACCTTGTTGGGCAGGCCGCGCAGGATGGCGGCGAGCACATCGCCCTGGCGCTGGGTCAGCTCGGGGAAGGCGTGGGTGAGTTCGCTGGGCAGGTGGCTCTCTCCGGGGGGTGTTGTCCGCCCAGGGCCGGAGAGCAGGGTAGCTGGCAGGTAGATACCACCCGAGGCAATGGTGTTGAGGGCGAGCAAAAGGGTCTCGGGCTCGGAGTCCTTGGCGATGAAGCCGACCGCACCGTTGTCGATCGCGGTGCGCACCAGCGCTGCGCTCTTCTCGCCCGACAGCACGATCTGGCGCGCCTGGGGCACCAGTTCACGGATGGCCACCATGGCGTCGGCGCCGGAGAGGCCTTCCATATGCCAGTCGAGCAACACGACATCTGCGGGCCGCGCCCGCAGCTTTTCGAGCCCTTCTTCGCAGCTGCCCGCGATCTGGGTGTCTATGCCGAAGCCAAGCTCGGCGAGCAACAGGCGCAGTCCCTCTCGAAACAGCGAGTGGTCGTCAATGACAAGAACGTTCATGGGTTGGAGGTACAGGGCATCGCCGTGGCGTCGCAGGGCGACACAGGCACGTCGGATTGGATGGGATCGCCATCGGAAGACACATTTAGTATCGATCCGACTATGCCATGGTCTTGGCGTCCGTGCTGTGTCATCGCGATTTTTTTACCAGTTGGTGGAATCAACATCACGCTCGCAGCCTGCCCCTGAACATGCCTTCAGCGCATGGCCTTGATGGCCTGCGCTGCCCGGGTTACAAGCGCCGGGCCCTCGTAGATCAGCCCGGTGTAGATCTGCACCACGTCTGCACCTGCGCGTACCTTGCTCACCGCATCGTCGGCGCTCATCACACCGCCCACGCCGATGATGGGGAACTGGCTGCCCAGCGCGGCGCGCAACTGGCGGATCACCTGGTTGCTGGCTTCGAGCACCGGTGCACCACTCAGGCCACCGGTCTCCTCGGCATGGCGCAGGCCTTTGACGGCATCGCGGGAGATGGTGGTGTTGGTGGCGATCACGCCGTCCATGCCGTGGCGCTGCAGCGTCGCGGCGATCACCGAGACCTGCTCCTCGCTCAGGTCGGGCGCGATCTTCACGAAAATGGGCGTGCGCTTGCCAGCCTGCGTTGCCAGCACTTCGCGGCGTTCGGCGATCGCACCCAGCAGGCCGTCCAGCGCCTCGTCGCTTTGCAGGGCGCGCAGGTTCTGGGTGTTGGGCGAGCTGATGTTCACCGTCACGTAGTCGGCGTGCGGGTACACGCCGTCCAGGCAGGTCAGGTAGTCGCTGGTGGCGTTCTCGATGGGCGTGGTGGCGTTCTTGCCGATGTTCAGGCCCAGCAGCATGCGCGGGCCGCGGCCCTGCGGCTGGTCGCGAAAGCGCGACTGCTGCACATTGCGCAAGAACGCGTCCAGCCCTTCGTTGTTGAAGCCCAGGCGGTTGATCAGGGCGCGCTTCTCGGGCAGGCGGAACATGCGCGGCTTGGGGTTGCCCGGCTGCCCCTTGGGCGTGACGGTGCCCACCTCCACGAAGCCAAAGCCCATGGCGCCAAGCGCATCGATGACACGCGCGTTCTTGTCCAGGCCGGCGGCCATGCCCACGCGGTTGGGAAAGTGGAGGCCCGCCAGCTCGATGGGGTCGTCCACCCGCGTGTTGCACCAGGCCCATTGCAGCGGTGTGCGCTGCCCGCGGGCCAGCATGTCCATGGTGAGTTCATGCGCGGCTTCGGCATCCATGCCGAAGAGGAAAGGGCGGGTGAGGGCGTAGGGGATCAGGGACATGGAGGGATGACAGGGGATAATTGCGCAATAACCGCTGATTTTCCCTCATGACGACCTCTACCCCCCTGACCCAAGACGAACTCAAGGCCCTCGTAGGCCAGGCTGCCCTGCAATACGTGGTGCCTGGCGAGATCGTGGGCGTGGGCACCGGCTCCACCGTCAACAAGTTCATCGACGCCCTGGCCAGCATGAAGGGCGACATCAAGGGCGCCGTATCGAGCTCGGTGGCCAGCACCGAGCGTCTGAAGGCCCTGGGCATTCCCGTGTTCGACGCCAACGAAGTCGAATCGCTGTCGGTCTACATCGACGGCGCCGACGAGATCGACGGCCAGGGCCACATGGTCAAGGGCGGCGGTGCGGCGCTCACGCGCGAGAAGATCGTGGCTGCGCTGGCCGGCCGTTTCGTCTGCATCGCCGACGAATCCAAGCTCGTGCCCGCGCTGGGCAAGTTCCCGCTGCCCGTGGAAGTGATCCCCATGGCGGCAGCCCACATCGCGCGCCGCTTTGCTGCCCTGGGCGGCAAGGCGACGATCCGCCAGAAAGACGGCCAGCCCCTGGTCACCGACAACGGCCAGCACATCCTCGATGTTACGGGCCTGTCCATCACCGACCCGCTGGCTTTCGAATCCGACGTCAACCAGTGGCCCGGCGTGGTCACGGTGGGCGTGTTCGCGCACCAGAAGGCCTCGGTGTGCCTGCTGGGCACGGCGCAGGGCGTGAAGACGCTGAGCTATTGATTTCGTGCGGCCCCGCCCCTTGGGCGGCGGCACAAAAAAGACAATGGGCCGCAGTTGCGGCCCATTGTCTTGAAAGCATTGGCAGGGCGGCTTAAAACCGGATGCCTGTCGGGTTGGTGGGCGAAGGGCCTTCGGTGGAAGGGGCCGGGCGCGTACGTGGCGAAGCTGTCGCTGCAGCTGCATCCGAGGCTGAAGCCGCCGCAGGCGTAGCCGCCGGAGCGACTGCCACCAATGGCGTAGCAGGCGGGCGCCGGTAGCTGGCCGTCAACTGCGACACCTTGGGGTACCCGGCTGCATCGAGGTATTGCGTCCATTCCGTGTCCTGGAAACCAACCATGCGCTGTGTGCCGATGGTGCCGTAAGGCAGCGAGGTGTCGCCGCTGAGCTTGCGCAGCGCATCAAGATCCTCGTTGGTGGTCACGGTGCGCTCGGTGAAGGGAATGCCCCGGTTCACCAGCAGGCTGCGTGCGCTCAAGCAGGGGGCGCAGTCGCTGCCGGTGTACAGCGTCACGGGAAAGCGCTGTGCAATGCGCGACAGCTCCAGCGGCAGTCCGGTCGTGCTTCCCACTGCGCCCGTCGCCGGATTGGTCGTGGTGGTGGCCGTGGCCTTGCTCGCATTGTCGGGGGCACGGTCCGAGAAGGTGACCTTGCCATCGGGCCCGACGATGCGGTACACCGTCTGGGCCTGGGTCCCTGCGCTGGCAGCAAGAAGGACCAGCACCGGGGCCAGCATCGGCAGGGACAGCAGGTTCTTGCGCATTGTCTTTCTCCTCGGGATCCGTTGGTTGTGGGGGAAACTCAGGCCGCGGCGGGCTCGGCCATGCCCTGGTGGCGCATCAAGGCGTCCAGGCGCGGTTCGCGGCCCCGGAAGGCCTTGAACGACTCCATCGCCGGGCGGCTGCCACCCGCTTCCAGAATGGCTTCGCGGTAGCGGCGGCCGGTTTCGGCGCTGGGCTGGCCATCGCTGCCTACCGTTTCTTCAAACGCCGCATAGGCGTCGGCGCTCAGCACCTCGGCCCATTTGTAGCTGTAATAGCCCGCAGCATAACCGCCCGCGAAGATGTGGCTGAAGGTATGCGCCGTGCGGCTGAAGGCCGGCGGCTGCAGCACCGCCACCTCGGCGCGCACCTGGGCCAGCAGGGGCATGATGTCCCGGGCGGGGTCGTGCTCGGTGTGCAGCAGCATGTCGAACAGCGAGAACTCGATCTGGCGCAGGGTCTGCATGCCGCTCTGGAAGTTCTTGGCCGCGATCATCTTGTCGAAGAGCGCGCGCGGCAGGGGCTCGCCCGTGTCCACATGGGCCGTCATGTGCTTGAGCACATCCCACTCCCAGCAGAAGTTCTCCATGAACTGGCTGGGCAGTTCCACTGCGTCCCACTCCACGCCGCCGATGCCCGAGACGTCGCGCTCGTTCACCTGGGTCAGCATGTGGTGCAGGCCATGGCCGAATTCGTGGAACAGGGTGATCACATCGTCGTGCGTGAGCAGCGGCGGCTTGCCGTCCACACCGCTGGCGAAGTTGCACACCAAGTGCGCCACCGGGGTCTGCAGCACGCCCGTATCGGGGCGCAGCCAGCGCGTGCGCACATCGTCCATCCAGGCACCACCGCGCTTGCCGGTGCGGGCCGGCTGGTCCAGGTAGAACTGGCCCACCAGGGTATTGCCGCGCTCGATGCGATAGAACTCCACGGCGGGGTTCCATACGGGCGCGCTGTCGCGGCGGATGGCCACTTCGAACAGCGTCTCGATGATCTTGAACAGGCCCGCCAGCACCTTGGGGGCCGTGAAGTACTGCTTGACCTCCTGCTCGCTGAAGGCGTAGCGCGCTTCCTTGAGCTTCTCGGCCACATAGGGCCAGTCCCAGGATTGCGGGTCGGCAAGGCCCAGGCTGCTTGCGGCAAAGGCACGCAGGTCGGCCACGTCCTTCTCGGCATAGGGCCGGGCGCGGTGCGCCAGGTCGCGCAGAAAGGTGACCACCTCGGCGGGCGAGTCGGCCATCTTGGCCACCACCGAGACTTCGCCGAAGTTGGCATAGCCCAGCAGCTGTGCTTCTTCCTTGCGCAGGGCCAGGATCTCGCTGATCAGGGCCGTGTTGTCGTACTTGCGGGCCTCGCCCTCGGCCTGGTCGGAGGCCCGGGTCACATAGGCGCGGTAGATCTTCTCGCGCAGCGCGCTTTGGTCGGCGAACTGCATCACCGGCAGGTAGCACGGCATCTTGAGCGTGAGCTTGTAGCCGTCCTTGCCTTCGGCCTGTGCGGCGTCGCGGGCGGCCTGCAGCACATCGGAGGGAACGCCCCCCACCTCGGCATCGGTGGCGTAGTAGGCAAAGGCGTCCGTCGCGTCGAGCGCGTTCTCGCTGAACTTCTGGCTCAGCTCGGCCTGGCGCTCCTGGATTTCGGCAAAGCGGTCCTTCGCCGTACCGGTCAATTCCGCGCCGCTGAGCACGAAGTTGCGCACGGCGTTCTTGTGCGCCTGGCGCTGCTCGCTGGTCAGCGTGGCCGGATCGATGGCCTTGTACTTGGCGTACAGGCGTTCGTCGGCGCCCAGGCGGGTCCAGAACTCGGTGACGCGGGGCAGGGCGGCGTTGTAGGCGGCGCGCAACTCGGGCGTGTCGGCCACGCTATTGAGGTGGCTCACCGCACCCCAGGCCGTGCCCAGCTGTTCGGTGGCCACATCCAGCACCTTGGCAATGGCATCCCAGCGGGCGGGGAAATCGGAGGCGGTGACCGCCTCCAGCGCCGCGTTGGCACGCTCGAGCAGAACATCGACCGCAGGGGCGACGTCCTCGGGGGTGATGCGGTCAAACTGGGGAAGGCCGGAAAATTCGAGAAGGGCGTTGCTCATGCGGTGTAGATGGCGCCTCGGGGCGTAGGTTCAAGAATCTTTTACCGGGCTGCCGTGCGTTCGGCGGCCTCGATCGTGTTCACCAGCAGCATGGTAATCGTCATCGGGCCGACCCCGCCAGGGACGGGGGTGATCCAGCCGGCCACTTCCTTGACCTTCTCGAAGTCCACGTCGCCGCACAGCTTGCCTTCGGCGTTGCGGTTGATGCCCACGTCGATCACGATGGCACCGGGTTTGACCATATCGGCCGTGAGCGTGTTGGCGCGGCCAACGGCCGCCACCACCACGTCGGCCTGGCGCGTGTGGTAGCCCAGGTCGGGCGTGCCGCTGTGCGTCACGGTCACGGTGGCGTTGGCCTGCAGCAGCAACAGGGCCATGGGCTTGCCCACGGTGTTGCTGCGCCCGATCACCACGGCATGCTTGCCCTTGAGCGACTGGCCGGTGGATTCGATCAGCTTCATGCTGCCGTAGGGGGTGCAGGGGCGAAAGCCCTCGAGCCCGGCCATCAGCTCGCCGGCGGACAGCACCGAGTAGCCGTCCACGTCCTTGGCCGTGGAGATCGCCTCGATCACCTTGTGCGGGTCGATGTGTTTGGGCAGGGGCATCTGCACCAGGATGCCGTGCACAGTTGGATCAGCGTTCAGCGCTTCGATGCGGGCCAGCAGCTCGGCCTCGCTCAGCGTGGCCTCGTACTTCTCGAAGACCGAGCGCACGCCGCTGTCCTCGCAGGCCTTGATCTTGTTGCGCACATAGACGGCCGAGGCTGGATCTTCACCGACCAGTATCACGGCCAGGCCAGGCTGGTGGCCGCGGGCGGTGAGGGCGGCGGCGCGCTGGGCGACCTCGCTGCGCAGTTGGCGGGAGAGGGCGTTGCCGTCGATGAGTTGGGCTGTCATGGCTGGAATTCGGATCGAAAAGGGCGCCGGGTGGCGCCCTGGTGGGGAACTTGGCGGTGTGTGGGCTCAGCCCTTGGGGGCATTCTGGCCCAAGGCGATCTTCAGCAGATCGGCCACGGTGTTGGCGTTGAGCTTTTCCATGATGTTGGCGCGGTGCGCCTCCACCGTCTTGATGCTGATCCCGAGGTCGTCGGCGATCTGCTTGTTCAGGCGGCCGGCAACGATGCGCTCGAGCACCTGCGCCTCGCGGCTGGTGAGCTTGGAGAGCAGGGCATCGCGGCTGGCGGCCTGCTGGTAGCCGGCAAACGCCTCGCGGGCATGGTCCAGCATGCGCTCGACCAGGCCGACCAGCTCTTCCTCGTCAAAAGGCTTCTGGATGAAGTCGAGCGCGCCCTTCTTCATGGTGTTCACGGCCATGGGCACGTCGCCGTGGCCGGTGATGAACACGATGGGCAGCGGGGACTTGCGCTCGATCAGACGGTCCTGCAGCTCCAGGCCGGTCATGCCGCCCATGCGGATGTCCACGATCAGGCAGGCCACCTCGCGGGGGTCGTAGCGCGACAAAAAGGTCTCGGCCGAATCAAAGCAGCGCACCCGGTAGTCCTTGCCTTCCAGTAGCCACTGCAGGGAGTCTCGGACCGCTTCGTCATCGTCCACGACGTATACGGTGCCTTTTTTCGGAATCAAGCTCATGCAATTGTCCTTGGAGTGTGTGCGTTTGCTACAGAATTTGTAGTGTCATCGGCAGGCTTGGCAAGCGGCAACCAGAAGGAGAACCTGCAGCCGGTGACCTCGGAACCATTGTAGATGTTCTCTGCATGCATCCGGCCCTGGTGCGACTCGACGATGCTGCGGCACAGATTGAGGCCCATTCCCATGCCTTCCTGCTTGGTGGAGAAGAAGGCTTCGAACAGCCGCTCCAGCACCTCGGGCGCCAGTCCCTTGCCTGTGTCCAGCACCGAGAACTCGACCACGCCCCGGTCGTCGATGGTCTTGGGGACCACGCGCAGCTCCACGCTGCGCCCGGCCGTGGGGCGGTTGGCCTGCTGGATGGCCTCGGCGCCATTCTTCATCAGGTTCACCAGCACCTGCTCGATCAGGATGGTGTCGGCCATCACGGGCGGCAGGCGCGCGGCGATATAGAGGGTCAGGCGCACATGGTGGCGGCGCAGCTCGATATCGGCCAGTTCCACCGCTTCGGTCACCATGGAGTGCACATCGGCCAGGGCCCGGTTGGGCTCGCTCTTCTTCACGAAGGAGCGGATGCGTTGAATGATCTGCCCCGCGCGTTGGGCCTGGTGGGCCGTCTTCTGCAGGGCCGTGAGCAGGGCTTCCTCCGTCAACTGCCCGCTCTGGATGCGCGAGACCATGCCGCTGCAGTAGTTGTTGATGGCGGTGAGCGGCTGGTTCAGCTCGTGCGCCACGCTGGACGCCATTTCGCCCATGGTGATCAGGCGGCTGACCGACTGGGCGCGCTCGGCCTGGCGCGAGGCCTGTTCCTCGGCCTGGCGGCGCGGCGTGATGTCGGTGGCGATCACCATCTGCGCCAGGCGGCCGTCCACCCAGTTCAGATAGCGCGAGCGCACTTCCAGCCACTTGCCCAGGTCGGGCAAAAAGATTTCGGCGTTCTCGGTGCGGGCGCTGGTCAGCGTATCGGTGGGCAGGCCCATCAGGCCGTCCTCGTCGTCCACGCCCGAGCTGGTGCTGTTGGCCACGGGCACCACGCCGGCCTGGGCCACCAGCTGCAGGTGGCCGCCGGTCTGCGAGCCGAACCACTGGCGGTACAGCTTGTTGGCAAACAGCAGCTCCTCGCTGCCCAGTGGCGCCACGGACACCGAAGCATCGAGCGATTCGAGCACGATGGTGAAGCGCTCGTGCGAGGCCGACAGCTGCTCGCGCACCCGGTTGGGCTCGGTGATGTCGGTCATCGACGTCATCCAGCCCGTCTGGTGGCCGTGGGCGTCGATCAGCGGAGACACGTACAGCCGCGCATCGAACAGCGTGCCACTCTTGCGCCGCACGCGCACCTGGAAGCCGCCGACGATGGTCTTGCCGCTGAGCTCGTCGCGCAGCTTGGCGTGCAGGGCCTCGTGGTCCGAGTCGGGCCAGTAGGGAAACGGCGCCTTCAGGCCCACCAGCTCGGCCTCGCTCCAGCCCGTCATCTGGCAGAAGGCGGCGTTCACGTAGGTGATGCGGCCCTCCATGTCCAGGGCGCGCATGCCGGTGAGGATGGAGTTCTCCATTGCGCGGCGGAAATTGGTCTCGGCCACCAGGGCCTGCTGGGCCTGCATGCGCCGGCGCGTGTGGCGCCAGGTGGCGATCAGCATCCAGGCCGTCATGGCCGAGAGGGTGCCCACCAGCCAGAACAGGCCGCTGCCCACCACGCCCAGCGAGGTGCGGTAGGCCTGGGCGCGCAGCACCAGGCCGTTGCCTACTGGCGAAACGGGCACTTCGTACTCGTTGGCGCGCGGGCTCCAGGGCAGGAACTGCGTGGCCGGGTTGCGCGGGCCCAAAGGGGTGCCGGCCAGCACCTGGCTCTTG
Source organism: Acidovorax sp. FW305-C-20-28 (assembly GCF_058783375.1). Classification (NCBI taxonomy): domain Bacteria; kingdom Pseudomonadati; phylum Pseudomonadota; class Betaproteobacteria; order Burkholderiales; family Comamonadaceae; genus Acidovorax; species Acidovorax sp. FW305-C-20-28. The sequence continues at coordinate 134,997 of NZ_JBYSYM010000003.1, forward strand.
CCGTCGAGCATGGTCACGGCATAGCGCGCCAGCACCTCGGTCGGCGTGCCGTAGCGCAGCAGGCTGTCGATGGAGTACTCGCCCAACACCACGCCGCTGAACTTGCCCTGGTTGTTCAGTGGCACCTGCAGCTGCAGCAGGTGCGTCACATCCCCCTGGGAGGCGGGCGGCTGGGCGTAGACGGGCTGCTGCAGGTCACGCGCCAGACCATAGGTGTCGGCCGTGTCACCGGCCTTGAGCACCTCGCCGGCAATGCGCAGTTCGCTGCTGGCCAGGGTCGGCGCGGCATGGCTGGCGCGGATGCGGCGGCGCTCGTCGATCCAGGTGATGGCCTGCAGTTCCGGGTACTGGCTGATCAGCGTCTCGGCCCGGCTCACGAACTCCGAGCGCTCCAGCTCCTGGTTGGACAGGTCGCGCGCAATGCGCATGAGCTGCTCCTGGCGCTCCAGCAGGCGCAGGCGCACGCGCTGCTGGGCGTATTCCACATCGCGGCGCAGGGCTTCCTGCTCGCGCTCGGCCTCTTCGGCGCGCAGGTACCAGAAGGCCGCCACGATGGCGGCCAGGAACATCAGCACCGCCGCCAGGGGCGCGAGTGCGGCAAACCGGTCCTGCCGGGTGGGCGAGAGGCTGCGCCACCACTTGCGCCACCAGCGTGCGGGGGCCGCGATGGGCGAGACCGTGGAGGAGGGCGCGGGATCGGTGGCTTGCATGGAGCCCCCAAGTGTAGAGGAGGCGCACACCTGGTTACGGACAGCCGGGGGAAAGCTGTCCACGATCCCCTGCAAGGGTGGCCGGGCCACCCAACGCCTTTTGCGAACGCTCGTTCTTGTGCGTTTGCAGCAAATTCTCATAATGCGATATGAATAGGCACCATTTGAAATTGGCGAAAAGTTGTGAGAAACTAGGGACAGTCATCTAAATTGCTGCCACATCTACAGGAGACAAAAGCATGTCAGCTCAGCCCGACCCACAGGCCGGTTTTGGCCTCGGTACCGACGCCGATCAGCAGGAAACCCGCGAATGGATGGACGCGCTGTCCGCCGTGATCGACAAGGAGGGCCCGGAGCGCGCCCACTACCTGCTCGAACAACTCCTCGAACATGCGCGCCAGAGCAGCATCGACATGCCGTTCTCGGCCAATACCGGCTATGTGAACACCATCGAGCCGACGCAGGAAGCCCATTGCCCCGGCAACATCGCCATTGAAAAGCGCCTGCGCGCCTACATGCGCTGGAACGCCATGGCCATGGTGGTGCGTGCCAACCGCCTGAACCCCGCTGATGGCGGCGATCTGGGCGGCCACATCGGCTCCTTCGCCTCGGTGGCCAGCATGTTCGGCGCCGGCTTCAACCACTTCTGGCATGCCGCCAGCGAAAACCACGGCGGTGACCTGCTGTACATCCAGGGCCACAGCTCGCCCGGCATCTACGCGCGCGCCTACCTCGAAGGCCGCCTGAACGAAGAGCAGCTCGACAGCTTCCGCCAGGAAGTGGATGGCAAGGGCCTCTCGAGCTACCCCCACCCCAAGCTCATGCCCGAGTTCTGGCAGTTCCCCACGGTGTCCATGGGCCTGGGCCCGCTGATGGCCATCTACCAGGCACGCTTCCTCAAGTACCTGCACGCCCGCGGCATTGCCAACACCGAAAACCGCAAGGTCTGGGTGTTCTGTGGCGACGGTGAGATGGACGAACCCGAATCGCTGGGCGCCATCGGCCTGGCCGCGCGCGAGAACCTCGACAACCTGGTCTTCGTGATCAACTGCAACCTGCAGCGCCTGGATGGCCCGGTGCGCGGCAACGGCAAGATCGTGCAGGAGCTCGAGAGCGAGTTCCGCGGCAGCGGTTGGAACGTCATCAAGCTCTTGTGGGGCAATGGCTGGGACACGCTGCTGGCGCGCGACAAGACCGGCAAGCTCAAGCAGCTGATGATGGAGACGCTGGACGGCGACTACCAGGCCATGAAGGCCAACGATGGTGCCTTCGTGCGCAAGAACTTCTTCGGCCGCTACCCCGAGACGCTCAAGCTCGTCGAGCACATGACCGACGAAGAGATCTTCGAGCTGCGCCGCGGCGGCCACGAGCCCGCCAAGGTGTACGCCGCCTTCCACGCCGCCAACGAGCACAAGAACCAGCCCACCGTGCTGCTGGTCAAAACCGTCAAGGGCTACGGCATGGGCAAGGCCGGTGAAGGCAAGAACACCGTGCACCAGACCAAGAAGCTGTCGGACGAGGACATCAAGTACATCCGCGACCGCTTCAACATCCCGATCCCGGACAGCCAGCTGGCCGAGATCCCGTACTACAAGCCGGCCGACGACACGCCCGAAATGCAGTACCTGCACGAGCGCCGCAAGGCCCTGGGCGGTTACCTGCCCAAGCGCCTGCCCAAGGCCGAAGAGAGCTTCACCGTGCCCGCGCTGGAGACCTTCAAGGCGGTGCTGGAGCCCACGGCCGAAGGCCGCGAGATCTCCACTACCCAGGCCTACGTGCGCTTCCTCACGCAGCTGCTGCGCGACCAGGCCCTGGGCCCGCGCGTCGTGCCCATCCTGGTGGACGAAGCCCGCACCTTCGGCATGGAAGGCCTGTTCCGCCAGATCGGCATCTACAACCCCAAGGGCCAGCTGTACACCCCGGTCGACCGCGACCAGGTGATGTACTACAAGGAAGACAAGGCCGGCCAGATCCTGCAGGAAGGCATCAACGAAGCCGGCGGCATGGCCAGCTGGATCGCTGCCGCCACCAGCTACAGCACGAACAACCGGATCATGATCCCGTTCTACGTGTACTACTCGATGTTCGGCTTCCAGCGCATCGGCGACCTGGCCTGGGCCGCTGGCGACATGCAGGCCCGCGGCTTCCTCCTGGGCGGCACCTCGGGCCGCACCACGCTCAACGGCGAAGGCCTGCAGCACGAAGACGGCCACAGCCACATCCTGGCCGGCACCATCCCCAACTGCGTGAGCTATGACCCGACCTTCGCGCACGAAGTCGGCGTGATCATGCACCATGGCTTGAAGCGCATGGTCGAGCGCCAGGAAAACGTCTTCTACTACCTGACCCTGCTCAACGAGAACTACGCCATGCCCGGCCTGCAGCCCGGCACGGAAGAGCAGATCTTGAAGGGCATGTACATCTGCAAGCAGGCGCCTGCCCTGGCTGCCGACGCACCCACCGTGCAACTGCTGGGCAGCGGCACCATCCTGCGCGAATCCTTCTTCGCCCAGGAACTGCTCGAAAAGGACTGGGGCGTGGCCGCCAGCATCTGGAGCTGCCCGAGCTTCAACGAACTGGCCCGCGACGGCCAGGACGTGGAGCGCTGGAACCTGCTGCACCCGACCGAAACGCCCCGCGTCTCCTTCGTGGCCGAGCAACTGGGCAAGACCACGGGCCCCGTGGTTGCCTCCACCGACTACATGAAGAACTACGCCGACCAGATCCGCTCGTTCATCCCCGCAGGCCGCATCTACAAGGTGCTCGGTACCGACGGCTTCGGCCGCAGCGACTTCCGCAGCAAGCTGCGTGAGCACTTCGAGATCAACCGCCACTACATCGTCGTGGCGGCCCTGAAGGCGCTGTCCGAAGAAGGCAAGGTGCCCGCGGCCAAGGTGGCCGAAGCCATCGCCAAGTACAACATCCAGGCCGACAAGGTCAACCCGCTCTACGCTTAAAAGAACCGGAGACAACAATGGCATTGGTCAACATTCAGGTCCCGGACATCGGCGACTTCGACGAAGTCGGCGTGATCGAGCTGCTCGTCAAGCCGGGCGACACGGTCAAGGCTGAGCAGTCGCTGATCACGGTGGAGTCGGACAAGGCCTCGATGGAAATCCCGTCGAGCCACGCAGGCGTGGTCAAGGAACTCAAGGTCGCCGTGGGCGATAAGGTCAAGCAGGGCTCCGTCATCGTGGTGGTGGAAGCCGCCGACGCGGGTGCCCCTGCTGCAGCTCCGGCTGCCGCGGCTCCTGCACCCGCCGCAGCGGCCCCCCAGGCCGCAGCCCCCGCGCCTGCCCCTGCAGCCGCCGCCCCTGCCGCTGCAGCCGGACCTGTGGAAGTGCGCGTGCCCGACATCGGCGACTTCAAGGACGTGGCCGTCATCGAAATGCTGGTCAAGGTGGGTGACACCATCAAGGTCGAGCAATCGCTGTTCACCGTCGAGTCCGACAAGGCCTCGATGGAGATCCCGTCGCCCGCCGCCGGCGTGGTCAAGGAGCTCAAGGTCAAGATCGGTGACACCGTGAACATCGGTGACCTGGTGGCCATCCTCGAAGGCGCGGCCGGCGCGGCTGCACCCGCTGCCGCAGCACCGGCGCCTGTGGCCGCCCAGGCTGCAGCAGCCCCCGCTCCTGCACAAGCTGCAGCGGCGCCTGCACCTGCAGCTGCCTCCGTACCCGCCCACCAGCCTGGCACCCCCACGGCAGGCCTGCCCCACGCTTCTCCCTCGGTGCGCAAGTTCGCCCGCGAACTCGGCGTGCCGCTCGAAGAGGTCAAGGGCACCGGCCCCAAGGGCCGCATCAGCCAGGACGACGTGCAGGCCTTCACCAAGCAGGTGATGAGCGGCGCCACCCAGACCAAGGCCCAGGCGGCGAAGGCACCTGCGGGCGGCGGCGGTGGTTCCGGCGTGGGCCTGGACCTGCTGCCCTGGCCCAAGGTCGACTTCACCAAGTTCGGCACGGTGGAGCGCAAGGACCTGTCGCGCATCAAGAAGATCAGCGGCGCCAACCTGCACCGCAACTGGGTGATGATCCCCCACGTCACCAACAACGACGAGGCCGACATCACCGACCTGGAAGCCTTCCGCGTCTCCACCAACAAGGAGAACGAGAAGAGCGGCGTCAAGGTCACCATGCTGGCCTTCGTGATCAAGGCCGTGGTGGCCGCTCTCAAGAAGTTCCCAGAGTTCAACACCAGTCTGGACGGCGATACCCTGGTCTACAAGCAGTACTACCACATCGGCTTTGCGGCCGACACGCCCAACGGCCTTGTGGTGCCCGTGCTCAAGGATGCCGACAAGAAGGGCATCATCCAGATCAGCAATGAAATGGGTGAACTCGCCAAGAAGGCGCGCGACGGCAAGCTCGGCGCGGCCGACATGCAGGGTGGCTGCATGTCGATCAGCTCGCTCGGCGGCATCGGCGGCACGCACTTCACGCCTATCATCAATGCGCCCGAAGTGGCCATCCTGGGCCTGTCCAAGGGCCAGATGAAGCCGGTGTGGGACGGCAAGCAATTCGTGCCGCGCCTGGTGCTGCCGCTGTCGCTGTCGTACGACCACCGCGTCATCGACGGTGCCTCGGCCGCGCGCTTCAATGCCTACCTGGGCCAACTGCTGGCGGACTACCGCCGCATCCTGCTGTAACGAGGAGACCCTGCAATGGCAACCATTGACATCAAGGTCCCCGACATCGGCGACTTCGACGAAGTCGGCGTCATCGAAGTGCTGGTCAAGCCCGGCGACACCATCAAGGCCGAGCAGAGTCTGATCACCGTGGAGTCCGACAAGGCCTCCATGGAAATTCCTTCGAGCCACGCGGGCGTGGTCAAGGAACTCAAGGTCAAGATTGGCGACAAGGTCGCCCAAGGCGCCGTGGTGCTGACGCTGGAAGCGGCGGATGCTGGCGCGGCAGCACCCGCACCGGCTGCTGCCCCCGCACCAGCAGCGGCAGTTCCTGCCGCTGCTGCTGCAACCCCCGCTGCTCCCGCGCCCCAAGCGTCGAGTTTCGGCGGCTCTGCCGATATCGAATGCGACGTGCTGGTCCTCGGCGCCGGCCCCGGCGGCTACAGCGCCGCCTTCCGCGCGGCCGACCTGGGCCTCAAGGTCGTGCTGGTCGAACGCTACGCCACCCTGGGCGGCGTGTGCCTGAACGTGGGCTGCATCCCCTCCAAGGCGCTGCTGCATGTGGCTGCCGTCATGGACGAAGTCAGCCACATGGCCGACCTGGGCGTGAGCTTCGGTGCGCCCACGCTGGACATCGACAAGCTGCGCGGCCACAAGGAAAAGGTCATCGGCAAGCTCACCGGCGGCCTGGCCGCCATGGCCAAGATGCGCAAGGTCACCACCGTGCGCGGCGTGGGCCAGTTCGTCGGCGCCCACCACCTCGAGGTGGAAGAAACCGGCGGCGCCACCGGCCAGGAGAAGACGGGCGGCAAGAAGGTCATCGCCTTCAAGAACGCCATCATCGCCGCCGGCAGCCAGGCCGTGCGCCTGCCCTTCATGCCCGACGATCCACGCGTGGTGGACTCTACCGGCGCACTGGAATTGAAGCAGGTGCCCAAGCGCATGCTCATCCTGGGCGGCGGCATCATCGGCCTGGAAATGGGCACGGTCTACAGCACCCTGGGCGCCCGCCTGGACGTGGTGGAAATGATGGACGGACTGATGCAGGGCGCCGACCGCGACCTCGTCAAGGTCTGGCAGAAGATGAACGCCAAGCGCTTCGACAACATCATGCTCAAGACCAAGACGGTGGGGGCCAAGGCCACGCCCGAAGGCATCGAGGTGACGTTTGCGTCGGCGGAGGAGGGCGGCACCGCCCCCGCGCCGCAGGTCTACGACCTGGTGCTGCAGGCCGTAGGCCGCACCCCCAACGGCAAGAAGATCGCCGCCGAGAAGGCCGGCGTGGCCGTCACGGACCGCGGCTTCATCAACGTCGACATCCAGATGCGCACCAATGTGCCGCACATCTTCGCCATCGGCGACATCGTGGGCCAGCCCATGCTGGCGCACAAGGCCGTGCACGAAGCGCATGTGGCCGCGGAAGTCATCGCCGGCGAGATCCAGGGCAACAAGGAACTGGCAAGCAGCGCCTTCAACGCCCGCGTGATCCCCTCGGTGGCCTATACCGACCCCGAAGTGGCCTGGGTGGGCCTGACCGAAGACCAGGCCAAGGCCCAGGGCATCAAGGTCAAGAAGGGCCTGTTCCCCTGGACGGCCTCGGGCCGTGCCATCGCCAACGGCCGCGACGAGGGCTACACCAAGCTGCTGTTCGATGACAGCCCTGAGGCCCATGGCCACGGCAAGATCCTGGGCGGCGGCATCGTCGGCACGCATGCCGGTGACATGATCGGCGAGATCGCGTTGGCCATCGAGATGGGCGCGGACGCGGTGGACATCGGCAAGACCATCCACCCCCACCCCACGCTGGGCGAGAGCATCGGCATGGCGGCGGAGATTGCGCACGGCAGCTGCACGGATGTGCCGCCGCAGAAGAAGTGATGTAGCCAGGAAGGGACGGCGTCCTGCGCCGTTCTGAACCGCAAACGAAAGCCCGGTCCGGCAACGGCCCGGGCTTTTTTCCTGGGCCGCCTGCACTGTGTTCTCAGGCGGTGATGCGCTCCAGCTGCAGCCGGAACTGGTCCTTGTACAGCTTGGCGAACACCTGCACCCCACCGCTGTGCCATCGGAACATATGGGGCAGGATGTTTGCCTCGCGCGGTAACTGCTGCAAGAAGTGGCTGTTCATGGTGTCGACCGGCAACAGGGCATACAGGTCCAGCTCCAGGACCTGCTTGCCATTGGTCTGGTTCCAGGTGTTGATGGCCAGCTCATCCTTGGGGGTGCGTGCGTTCAGCGGCTGGCCCTGCAGGCCGATCCGGTAGTTCAGGGCACTGCAGTCGGGCTCGGTGGCGATGCGGTCCATCAGGTCGGCGAAACCGTGACCCAGCCAGGCGTCGCGCCCCACAGACCGGACCAGCGCGATGGGGTCGCCAGCGGGCAGGGCCTGCACCAGGCTGCGCAACGGGCTCTGGAGAAAGGCCTTGTTCTCCCGCTCGGCCTTGCGCCGCAGCTTCTCATCGGCCTTGGGGTCGATCCTCTGGCCTTCCTCCAGCGGCTCGTAGGCCGCCACATGCAGCAGACCCTGCCCGTCCGGCTCCCACCGGGCCATCCAGGTGAACCCCTTGCCCTGGGCGCTTGCCACCTCCACGGGCAGGGCCTGCAGCCACGCCAGCAGGTAGGCGGCGGCATCGGCCGTTCCGTTGTCCGTACCGTTCAGCTGGATGCCCGATTTTCCCGTGCCCGTGCGGTAGATGCTGGCGCAGGCGTCTTCCAGTGCGCCGCACAGCGCCTGCACCACCGGTACCTCGGCGGGGCCGTACTCCGAGCACGGCAGCAGCAGTGGTGCCACCAGCGCCCGGCCCCGGGCATCGTCCTGCTTGCCGTCTCGGCCGTCCAGGGCGGCTGTGGCGATCTGCTCCACCGCACCATAATCCTCTTCGTCCAGGGCAGCGACCAATCGCCCGATGCATTCCAGCGCGGGCTTGTCGACGCTGCCGAACTTGATTTTCAATTGGAAGGATTCAGACATGGGTTCTCGCGTGGGTGGGCTGGACGCATCCGGAGGCAAGGCTGCACTGCCAGAAAAAGTATCGCCTGAAAATGCGGGGAGGCTTGGGTCTGGCATCGCATCCACACCTTGCATCCCCTTCTGAACCCATGGCCCACGAACAGCATTTCATCAAGGACACGAAGGGCAAGGCCCAGCGCCGCACCCATGTGCGCATGGTTGTCGACGGCTCCATGGTCCGCACCGACGAACTGCAAGCGGGCGCTGCCACCGACTCCGGCGCCATCTGGAAGCCGCTGGACGCACAGGCTTGCGACAACGACTTCGAAGCCCAGGCGTACGCCGATGGCCAGGAATTCATGCGGCTGACCACGGGTGGCTGGCGGCTGGCGGCGCCCGACGGAAAGCCGCTGTCCGAGGGGGGCGACATCCTGAGCCTCAGGCCCCGCCATCCAGGCCCCCTGGCGGCGTTCGCCGCGGAGACCTCCTTTCCCTCCTTCGACTGGTACGACTACTTCGAGTACGCAGTCAGCCGCATCGGCGAAGTCTGGCAATGGGACGATCCCGAAGCGGCCCTGCAGTGGTCGATGCGCATGACCCCTGCGCAGATGGCCCTGTGGGCCATCGCCAATGCCGACGGGCAGATCTGCAACGGCGGCTTCTCGCAGTTCTTCTACAACAGCTACGGCGAGCTCGCGCATGAGGCGCTCGCAGGCTTCGAACTGCTGGGCCTGCCGCAATACGCCGACATCCTGCGTGAGGCCTATGCCGTCTTCCCCGGCCAGCGCATCCCCAAGGACCGGGAGGAGCGGGTGGCCATCCTGGAGGCGCTGACGATGGCGGACGACGCGGCCGCCCCCCGCCTGCAGGCCGCCAGCAACGGCATCGAGCACGCCTCGGCCATCTTCACGGGCACCGAAGACCACTGGGCCGCGCTGGAGACCCGCTACTACGCCCTGATCCACCAGGACATCGGGATCCCCGGTTACAACCCGGCCTTCTACAAGCCGTTGTGCGAGGGCATCGAAGCACGGGCCCACGAGGTTTTCCGGTAGCCGCGCGGCGCGGCATTGCGCACAATCCGCGGATCCCGTTACATTTTCGGGCGCCTGCCGCTTCTCCATGAGCTTCATCGTCCAGATCTTCGACCGCATCACGGCCACCGACGTGCCCACCGCCCAGGCTGCGTGCAAGCGCAGCCTGGCGGCCACGCCCCGGGTCGTGGCCATGCTCGACCAGTTTGTGCGCGAGGTGCAGTGCTACTACCCGCTGGCCGCAGATGCCAACGGCGTGCCCCAGCCCCTGGTCTGGACCGAGGGCCTGCCCTTCGGGCCGCTGGACCAGTGGCCGTTGAACCTGGGCGTCGATGCGCAGGTGCTCGATGCCACCGTGCTCTCCACCCTGGGCCATGTGGCGGCCGATGCAGGCTTGCAGTTGTTCGAGCCGCAGAGCGGGGCGCTGTACCGGCTGGACCGCCAGGTGATCTATGCCAACGGCACGGTCGAGCCCTTTGCCGAACGGGCCCTGCGTGCCGACCCTCCCAAGGTGCAGGCCACGCCCGGCAGCTTTGCCCCGGCCCGGGTGCCGCACAGTCTCGACACGCTGTGCGGTGCGCTGATGGAGCGGCTCGCGCCCCTGGGCTTCGAGGTCCACCCGCACCCGGTGAATTCGCGTGCACGCTTCGTGCAGCGCAGCTACGGGCCCACGGTGCAGGCCTTTTCCCTGCACGTGCAGCCTGAGCAGGACCGGCAGTACATCCACTGCTCCGTGGGCTGGTGGCTGCCCAGCGTGCGCGAGGCCTGGCTGGCGCGCCTGGACGAGGTCGGCGGGCGCGAGCTGCGCAGCCGCATCAAGTCCTTCATCCCGGACCACGAGCGCACGCTCAGCGACTTCCAGCAGATCCCCTGGCACCGCAACCCCCGGCTGGGCCAGAACGAGCTGCGCAGCGCGCAAGACCTCGATGAATACGCCCGGGCCCTGGCCTTCTGGGCCGCCGAGCGCGCCATCCTCTGGCAGGACGCGCCCAAGGACATGGCGGCCTTGGGCCGGCTGCTGCTGTCGGTCGACCACTTGAACCGCATTCTCAAGGACGGCGAGAGCGGCGTGCACGGCGCGTTCTGCCTGCAGGAACAGATGGCCCTTTTGGTGCTGGCCCTGCACTGCAGAACGCCGCTGCGCGATGTCTGGGTCGAAACCCTGCGCCACCGCCAGCGCGTGACCCAGCATGTGCAGTGGAAGCCCGTCAGCGGCAACGATGGCAATGCACTGTTCGAAGGCATCCTGCAAAGCCTGGTCGGGCGACCGCCGCTACTTGGTCCCTACTGATTTTTGCGAACTGGAAAACTCACTATTCAACTAGCTTTTGAATTATGCCAAAAAATATAAAAACGTTTAAAATTTTTGTCGCGTCCCCCTCTGATGTTTCTGCGGAAAGGGATTTGCTGGAAAGTGTTATTCTGGAGCTTAATGGAATATGGGGATCAACTCTTGGAATGGCATTTGATTTGGTTCGGTGGGAGCGCAACGTTCGGCCATCATTTTCCACTGATCCTCAGGCTGTGATTAATGCTCAGATTGGCGATGACTATGATGTTTTTATAGGGATATTCTGGGGAAGGCTGGGAACTCCTACACCACGAGCTAAATCGGGTAGCGTGGAGGAGTTTGATAGAGCTTATGCCAAGATGCGGAGCGGAGGAACTCCTTTGGAGATTATGGTTTATTTTAAGGATGCGGGAATATCCCCCTTTGAATTGAATACTGAGCAGGTCCAAGGGGTTAATGATTTTAGAAGGTCGCTTGGTGAAATTGGTGGTGTATATTCTGTTTTTAAAGATCAAGCAGGGTTTGAATCATCGCTGAGGGCTCATCTATCATCGCTGGCCATTAAGTTTTCAGCGCCTGAAAAAAATGCGCCCCTGCAAAATATTAAATCACCTCCAACGGAGACTGAATTGAGCGTCGAAGATGGTGAGGCAGATTACGGTTATTTTGATTATATTGATTTGTTTAAGGTGCGGCAAAATGAGGTAAATTCATCAATTTCCGCTATTGGGGATGCAGTTAAGGAGCTTAACGATCAGCTTTCGTTGCGTGCCGATGAATTGGAAATGGTTGATAAAAAATCGATTCATGATATGCGCCGTGGGACGAAACGAGCTGCAGATGATATGGAAGGATTCGTGAGTGCTATTGTTGATCCCGTTGCTGTGCTATCAAGTTCTAGAGTTAAATCGATGGATGCGCTAAGTAAAGCTATGGCCTTTCAGCGTGGGGCTAATTCGGATGTAAATAAAGTTGCCTCGCTTAAGCAAGATCTCTTGCTCATGGTTTTTTCAATGAATAGAGTTTTGGCGGTAACGCAGGGGATGAGAAATACTATATCTAAATTTCCGCAATTAATGAAGGAGTTGAATGTTGCGAAAAGGAATGTGCTCCTTCAGCTTGATAGAATTATTGTTGAGCTCGAAGCTTCTATTGTGACTTTGGGTAGTATTATTTCATCTATTGATGGTGTTGGCGGTAAGGGTGCTGTTCAATAATTCGTCGACCAATTTTTCGGGCGCTCACCAATATTTTGGCAATTTTGGCTCGGAAGCTATCTGGCTGCATCCGCAAACATTTGACGGGGTCGGCCTGACGACTACTCTAGATGCAGGTGGTGCGGTCCGTGCCTGCCCTCTGGCTGGACTCGGTAACGGGATCGAATTGGTTGATCTGCGCCCGGATGAGTTTGACAAGGGGTTGCCGGTGGGGGTGACGATGGCGCTTGAGGGCAGGGTAGGGCGTCTGACTTTTCCTATCAGTCAGCGGCCCGTGCCGTCGGATGCCTTGGCGTCTGCGCCGTAGGAAACCAGCCCCGCGCCCACGGCCATGCCGGCGCCGCCAGGGCTTGCTGCGCCACCTCCACCGCGCCCGCTGCCGGCCTCGGCATTGCCAGCCGCTCCCGCACGCTTGCCGGCTGCACCGCCGCCACTGCTGCCGGCCGGCCGCAGCGGGCCCTGGTTCGGGATGGCGACCGAGACCGGGATGGACTCCAGGTCCAGCGCCGAGCGGATGAAGTGCCGCAGCGACACCACCAGTTGCGCCGTCTCCATGCCGCGCCCGGCCACCATGTCCTGTGCGGCCCTGGCGGCCAGTTCCACCTGCTCCTCGGTGCCGAGCAGGATCACGTCGGACAGGGCGGCTTCCACCGCGTCGCGCATGCGGCGCTGTCGTTCGGTGCTGGTCAGGGCCGAGGAGGGCGCTCCGGCCTCCAGCGCCCCGCCGGCGATGGCCATCTGCACGGCGCTGTCGTGCACCTGCTGGCGCCGCAGGTCACGCAGGTGCGTGGGGTGCACCTGCAACTGGCCGGTGAACGAGCCACCCAGGGTCTTGTAGGCGGCGATCAAGGTCTTGAGGCGTTCGTTGATCTGCCGGGTTTGCGCTCGCGCCGTCTCTGGATGGTCTGCATTAAGACCAGGCGCGTGCCCATCATGACTAGGGTGGTCACCAGCAGGCCTATCAGGGTGGACCAGGGCTGAAGTCGAGCAGGTTGCGCATGCGGTGCCTGGGCGGGATCGGGTCACCCATCATAGGCGCGGCGCCGCAGCCACCATGTAGGCCGGGGCCTCATTCTTCTAATCGGATTTGCAATCCGGGGCGCAACCGCTTTGCGAAGGCGGACTGCGGGTGCTACGGGCCATTGTGCCGAAGTCAGAAATAGTGGGGGGCACGTGCTGCCCCCCCGCTTCTCAATCCGCCGTCAACCCCAGCCGCTTCACCACCGGCTCCCAGCGCACCATTTCTTGGTTCAGCGTGGCCTGCGCCTGCGCGCTGGTGGTGCCCAGGGCCGTCACGTCGCTGTTCTGCAGCTTGGCACGCACGTCCGGCAGCTTCATCACCTCCTGCGCACGTTTCGCCAGTTCCGCGATCACGGCGGGTGGCGTGGCCTTGGGCGCCTGCAGCACCAGGCGGAAGCTCACGTCCAGGCCGGGCTGCTGCAGGGCCTGGGCCAGCGTGGGCACCTCGGGCGCCAGCGGCGATGGTGTGGCCGAAGAGACGGCCAACGCGGTGAGCTTGCCGGCCCGCACATGCGGCAGCACGGTGGGCGTGGCCAGAAAGCCGCACTGCACCTCGCCGGCCAGCACCGCCTGCGTGGCGGGTGCGGGGCCGCGGTAGGGAATGTGCTCCATGCGCGTCTTGGCCGCATCCAGGAACATCTCGGTTGCCAGGTGGCCGGGCACACCCGGCCCGCCGGAGCCGTACATGATGCGCTCGGTCTTGCTCTTGGCCACCAGCTCGCCCACCGTCTTCACGCCCACCGAAGGGTGGCACACCAGCATCTGCGAGAAGCTGCCGATGATGGAGACGTTCACCAGGTCGGTCTTGGGATCGAAATCGCGGTTCTTGTAGATGTGCGGGTTGACCGTGAGCACGGTGTCCGGGCTCAGCACCAGCGTGGCGCCGTCGGGTTCGGCCTTGGCCGCCGCCATGGCGGCCAGGTTGTTGCCGGCGCCGGGGCGGTTGTCCACGACCACGGGCTGCTTGACCAGTTTGCCCAACTGGTCGGCGAACAGCCGTGCCGTGATGTCCGAAGGGGCGCCGGGCGGCGAGCCCACAAAGAGGCGCACGGGGCCGGCGGGCCAGGCCTGGGCCAGTGCGGCGCAAGGTGACAGGGTGGCCAGTGCGAGGAGGCCGATGGCACCGGCGCTGCGGATCGTCTTGGTGGAAATGCCCATGAAAACTTGCTCCTTGTCGATACTCAGTACATCAGCTGGCCGCGGCGGTTCACCACACCGATGTCCACCCACTGCGTGCCGATATTCTGGCCATTGGTGAAATCCAGCGGCAGGCCACCCAGGTCCATGCGCAACTGGCGCAGTGCGGCCGTGACCTTTTCGGGCGTGGGGGACGCGCCGGCGCGGTGGATCGCCTCCAACGCCACCTGGGCGGCCACGTAGCCGGTGAGGTGCGGGTTGGATGGCTCGGATTTCGGGAAGTGGGCGCGCATGGCCGCCCGGAAGTCCCGCGTCAGCCGGGTCTTGTCGGCCGAGGCGTTGGGCAGCACCTGGGCCACACCCACGCCGATGGCCGATTCGAGCGGCGTCTTTTCCATGATGGCCTCGGCCGGCACGTAGGACATGCCGTAGATGGGCGTGCGGTCGGCCGCCGCGCGCACGTCGCGTACCAGTGCGGCACCGCTGTTGCGCACCAGCACCATCACGTAGGCCTGCGCGCCCGTCGCCTGCAGGGCCTTGGCCGTGTCGGCGAGCGCCTCGCCGACGGGTGGCGCCGGCACCCGGCCGACCACGTCGAGCTTGAGTTCTGCGGCCGCTTCGTTGAAGTGGCCCAGACCGCTCTTGCCCATGGGGTTGTCCTGGTGGGCCACCGACACCTTGCGGATGCCCAGCGTGGACAGGTGCTGCAGGATGTGGCGGATCTGTGCACGGTCACCCGCGCTCACATGGTAGATCCAGGGGCTGCCGGGGTTGCGCATGGCTTCGGCGCCCGGTGTCGCGCCGACTGCCGGGATCTTCACGCGCTCCAGCACCTTGCTCGACTGCAAGGCCAGCACATTGGCCGAGCCGAACAGGTTGATGAAGGCCAGCGGCTTGTCCCGCGCTGCGATGGTCTCGACCAGGCGCACGGTGTCTTCGGGCTTGTACTGGTCGTCCTCGTGCACGAAGCGGATCTTCTGTCCGTTCACACCGCCCTTGGCGTTCACGGCGTTGAAATACGCCATGGCCCCCTCGTGGTTGCCCACGGCCGTGACGGCCAGTGGCCCCTTGGTGGGCGAAACCTGGGCGATGACGATCTCGGCATGGGCGGCTGCTGCCTGCACAGCCGCATATAAGATCAACGCACGAACGAACAAAAGCACAGGTTGTCTCCAGTGGCATAGGGAACTCTTTGCAAAGAATTCTTAGGCCTGCGCCAATGGTTCATCTAATGAAGAAACGAGGAGACATTCCGAATGTTGCGCAATCCCCGTGGTCCGGACGATTTCGTGAACTACCGGCTGCAGCGGCTGTACGCACTGGCCGGCGCGCCGGTGGTGCGCCTGTGCGAAGGGCGCTATGGCGTGACGCGGCGTGAGTTCCGGCTGCTGTGCCTGGTGGTCGATGGCGGCCCGGTATCGCCTTCGCGCCTGAGCGAGCTGGCGCACCTGGATCTGGCGCGCGCCTCGCGCGTCATTGCGGCGCTGGCCAAGAAGCGGCTGGTGCGCCGCGAAGTGCAGGATGGCGACCGCCGTTTCGCGCTCGTGGCCGCCACGCGCGAAGGCGTGGCGCTGCACCAGGAGCTGTTCCCGCAGATCGCCAGCATCAACCAGGGGGTGGTGTCGGTGCTCGATGCGGGGCAGGTGAAGGCGCTGGACCAGATCCTGTCGGTGCTCACACGCCATGCGGAAGTGGTGAACAGCTCCATCGTGCTCGATGTGGGCGCGGACCGCCAGCGCGGGCGGCGCAGCCCCGACGACGACATGGCATAAGAACCTGTTTACGATCTCCCAGGGGTCACGCAGCGGCTTTGGCGGGTGGTATGCAAGGCGCGGTGCGCAGTTGATAGCCCGGCTATCAACAAGCGCCGCAACGCCGCAGACCGCCCGCCAAGGCCACTGCCCGAAGGGTTGGAGCGAAATCGGGCGATTGGACGCCCCGGCTGCTTGCATGGGCACCAGCCCATGCGGCGCATCCGAAGCATCCACTCATCCCGATTGCGCTCCAACGCGATCCCCTGCGAGATCGTAAACAGGTTCTAACCGCGGCCCCTCAGCCAGCCTTGCTGGCCGCCAATCCTTGCGGCAGGTCTGCCATGGGCACGGTCGTGGGCTTGCTGCGCTTGCTGATCAGCAGCACCCCGGCCAGCACCAGCCCTGCACCCGCCATCTGCCACCACGACAGCGGCTCGTTGAGCAGCCAGCAGCCGAAGAAGATGGTCAGCATGGGCCCCAGGTTGCCGATCAGCGCCGTGCGGGCCGCCCCGATGCGGCGGATGGCGGCCGAGGTCATGAACACCGGCAGCACCGTGGAGAAGACCGCCATGCCCAGGGCATGCAGGTACACGGGCGCGGGCTGCACCAGGGCGGCAACGGGCTGGGTCGCCACAAAGTGCGCCAGCGTGGCCACGGTGGACACCAGCATGGCCAGCGCCGTGAAGCGTGCCGCGCCCAGGGCGCGGATGGCCGATTCGCTGCCCGCCTGGTAGAAGGCATACGACACGGCCGAGCCGAAGACGAAACCCGCGCCGATGAGCACGGCCCGGGCGTCGCCCGCCACATGCAGGTCGTGCGCAAAGGCCAGGCCGATGCCCGCGTAGGACAGCAACAGCGAGCCGATCTCGCGCTTTGAAGCGCGCTTGCCCATGAAGAGCACGCCGATCACGATGGTGAGCGTGGGGTACATGAACAGGATCAGCCGCTCCAGGCTGGCGCTGATGTACTGCAGGCCGATGAAGTCGAGGATGCTGGCGCCGTAGTAGCCCAGCAGGCCCAGGGCGGTCACCAGCAGCCAGTCGCGCCGGGACAGCGGTGCCAGGCCGCGGCTGGCGCGCCAGCCGACCCAGGCGAACACGGGCAGCGAGAACGCCATGCGCAGTGCCAGCAGGGTGACCGAGTCGACCGGCGTGGCCTGGGGCACGGCGTAGGCCAGTTTCACGAAAATGGCCTTGAACGAGAAGCCCAGGGCGGCCAGGACGGCCAGGGCCAGGCCGATGCGTTCGGCGGGCCAGTGTTTCCAGGAGGACATGGGGAAGCGTGGGAGAGGTTTTGCATGCGCTCACCGCGAACGGTATGCATGCATGCGATGGAGCCAAGGAATCAGTGTGATTATGGTGCCTTGGGATGTTGCAGGGCACAATTGCTATTCCCGCAAGCGTGTGTTCGTCCATGACGAACGCTGGTGTACCGCCCCATGAACTACGACCTGACCGACCTGCGCCTGTTTGTCGCCATTGCCGAGGAGCGCAACCTCACCCGGGGTGCCGCGCGGGCCTGCCTCGCACCATCCTCGGCCAGCCACCGGCTGCGGCGTCTGGAGGATGCGCTCAACACCTCGCTGTTCGAGCGCCAGACCCGCGGCGTGCAGCTCACGCGCGCGGGCGAGGCCTTGCTGCGCAATGCGCGCCAGGTGCTGGCCAGCCTGGAGCAGATGCACGCCAACCTCTCGCCCTTTGCCACGGGCATCCGCGGCCATGTGAGCCTGTGGGCCAACACCCATGCCACGCACACCTTTCTGCCCGACGACCTGGCCGGCTTCTTGAAGCAGCACCCCCAGGTCAGCGTGACGTTGGAGGAGCGCACCAGCGCCGAGATCGTGGTGGCCGTGGCCAGTGGCGAGATCGAGGTGGGGGTGCTGGCCGACAGCGGCAGCGGCGCGGGTGTAGAGCTGGCGCCGTACCGGCAGGACCGGCTGGTGCTGATCGTGCCGCGTGGCCATGCCCTGGCGGGCCGTGTGAAAGTGGGCTTTGCCGAGGTGCTGGACCATGCCTTCGTGATGCTGCACGCGGGCTCTGCCATCCACACCTTCACCATGAACGCGGCGGCCGCGCTGGGCCGGCACCTGGACGTGCGCATCCAGGTGCGCAGCTTCGAGGCCGTGTGCCGCATGGTGGGGGCTGGCGTGGGCATCGGCCTGGTGCCGCGCAGCGCGGTCAAGCTCGCGGGCCTGGGGGATCCCCCGGTGGTGGTGGCGATGGACGAGCCCTGGGCCCAGCGCGACCTGCAGATCTGCGTGCGCAAGGGCATCGAGCCGTCGGGCTTTGCGGCGGCCCTGGTTCAGCACCTGCGGCGCAGCGGCAGCGCTCAGGGATGATCGCGCGCAGGGGTTTTCGCCGGCCGGATCGGCAGCCACAGCGTGAAGCGCGTGCCCGCCGGCCCTGAGGCCCATGCCACCGTGCCGCCAATCGCCTGGGCGCGGCGCTGCTGGTTGCGCAAGCCCCTGCCGGCCGGCTCCGCGTGCGCCTGCTCCACGTCGAAACCCTGGCCGTTGTCTTCGATGGCCACCTCGATGCCATCCCCCACCTGGCGGGTGTGAAAGCGGATCTCGGTGGCCTGGGTGTGGCGCAGCACGTTGGCCACGGCTTCCTGCACGATGCGCAATATGTGCAGCGCACTGGACGGATCCAGCCATTGCAGCACGGGCACGTCCTGCACCTCCCAGCGCAGGGCGATGCCGGCGCTCTCGATGCGCGGCCCCATGCGAAAGCGCAGCGTGGCCAGCAGCAGCAGCAGGTCGGCGTCCACCGGCTCCATCGAGTCGATGGCCAGCTTCAGGTCGTCCATGCAGTCGGCGAGCACCTGGGCCATCTGCTCGTCCGTCAGCATGCCGCCCTGGACCGAGCGCATGGCATTGGTGAGCGAGGAGCCCAGGCCATCGTGCATGTCCTGCATCAGGCGCTGGCGTTCCCGGCTCAGCGTCTGCGCATGCTCTGCCTCCCTGAGCGCCTGGTAGCTGCGCTCCAGCTCGGCCTCGCGCACCGCGAGCTGCTCGGCCAGGCCGGCGTTGAGCCGCTTCACCTCGGTGATGGCCCGCACATAGCGGCGCAGCATGATGAACATGAAGACGGCCAGGTACAGGACGGCCGCATAGGGCGTGAGGTAGAACCATTCCAGGTCCAGCAGCTGCTGGGACTTGAACCAGTCGTAGGTGCCCAGGCCCACGGCGGTGGCGACGCTGCAGCTCAGCAGCAGGCCGTCCTTCGAGTGGCTGCGCCAGGAATGCCACAGGCCTGCGGCCACTACGGCGATGGCCAGCGCGATCTGCAGTATCTGCAGGCCCGGGCGCAGCAGCACGAGCGCGGGCAGCGGCAAGCCGAGCGGCAGCGTGAGCACGGTGAACGCCGCCGTCAATGCCAGCAGCGAGTGCGTGAGCCGGGGCATGCTGCGCCCATGCAGCAATTGCAGGAAGGCGTGCAGGATCACGATCTGCCAGGCCAGCGCGTTCAGCGTGATCCAGCCGAACCAGGCGTCGCTCACCGGCAGCCGTTCCAGGCCGGAGTGGAAATGCCAGCGCCGCACCACCTGCAGCAGCGAGAAGCCGGCGAGCAGCAGGTACAGGCGGTCCTGGGGGCGCCACAGCCACACGCCAAAGCAGAACAGCGCCACGGCCAGAAAGGCCGAGCTGCTCATGAAGGGCAGTTGGAACTCCAGCCATTCGCGCGTGGTGTAGTGCGACAGCAGGGCCCCGGTGTCGCCCACATAGAACGACGAGAGCCCGCCGCCCGCGCCCTGCAGGCTGTCCATGCGGATCAGGATCTCGTGCGGCGGGGCCGCCAGCGGTGTCTGGTTGAGCGGCAGCAGCAGGCCCGGGTGGCGGAACAGGTTCCAGCTCGGGCTGCCCAGCGAGCGGTGGATCAGCCGGCCGTCCGCGTACACGGCAATCTGGCCCGCGGTCTGCCAGCGCTTGAGGTAGAAGTGGGCCGTGCCGCCGGGCGGCGCAATGTCCGGCACCTGCACGCGGAACCAACGGGTCGAGACCTTGGGGGCCCCGCCGACCGCAATGACCTGGCGCGCAAAGACGAAGGGCAGGGCCACCTCGCGCCAATCCGTGCCCAGGGCCTGCCAGTCGGCGTGCTCCGCCAGAGGGGATGGCGCGCCCGGCAACTCCAGTTCCAGCGCCGACGTGAAATGCACGACCGGTGGTGGCTGCGGCTGCGCCCTGGCCTGCGCCGTGGCCATGCCCATGGCCGCCGCCAGCAGGCAGACCAGCATCCATTGCAGCCGCCAGGCAGTGGCCAGAAGTCCCATGCCGGCATTGTGCACGGAGCGCAAGGCGGATGACGGGTCAGCTGGCGAGGACAAGGTCCACGCCCGCTGCACGCAACTCCTGCTGGATGCGGCCGGGCGCCGTGGCCGGAACGACCAGCGTGGCGATGTCGCCCAGAGCCGCCACGGTGAAGGGCGAGGCTGCGCCGAGCTTGTCGCTGGACGCCAGCACCACGGTCTCGGCCGCGCGCTGGTGCAGGGCGCGCTTGACGGCGGCCTCCTCGAAATCGCCGGTGGTCAGGCCCGCCTCGGCATGCACACCGGTGACGCCCATCAGGAAGAGGTCGGCACGCAGCCGCCCGGCGGCTTCGACCACGCTGGCGCCCACATGGACCATGGAATGCCGGTACAGGCGCCCGCCCAGGCCCAGTACCTCGATGTGCACATGGCCAGCCAGCGCTGCGGCCACCACCGGACTGTGGGTCACGACCGTGGCATGCAGGTGGAGCGGCAGGTGCTGCACCACCTGCAGCGAGGTGGTGCCGCCATCGAGGATGACGACCTGGCCGGGCCGGACCAGGGCGGCGCCGGCCTGTCCCAGCAGGCGTTTTTCGTCGGGCGCGAGCTCCTGGCGCAGCCGCAGGTCACCCACGGCGGCCGAAGCGGGCAGGGCGCCGCCGTGCACGCGCTGCAGCTGGCCTTCGGCCGCCAGCTCGCGCAGGTCGCGCCGCACCGTGTCTTCGGAGACGCCCCATTCGTCGCTCAGCGCCTTGGCCACGATCTGGCCATCGCGCGCCAGGCGCTGGAGGATGAGCTGTTTGCGCTGGCTTGTGAGCATGGCTTATCTGATTGCATGAAATTAAATGAAAATGCATGATACTGCACGATTGAACTGTGGAGAACCCCATGCACGACACCATGGCGCCTGACCGCCCCCTGCTGGTACTCATTGCCGGCCCCTACCTTTCCGGCACCGATGGCGACCCCGGGCGCATTGCTGCCAACCGCGCCCGGCTGGAAGCCGCCGCGCTGCCCATCTACCAGCGCGGGCACCTGCCGATGCTGGGCGAGTGGCTGGCACTGCCCATCATCGAGGCGGCAGGCGGACGCGCGCAGGGGGATGCCGTGTTCCATGCCTACCAGTACCCGGTGGCCGAGCGGCTGCTGTCGCGCTGCGATGCGGTGCTGCGCCTGCCCGGCGCATCGCGCGGGGCCGACAGGGACGTGGCCCGTGCGCAGGCCCTGGGCCTGCCCGTCTACCACCACATCGATGCATTGCCCGCGCGCTCCGTGGCCCCAGAGGCGGTAGCGCCATGAGGCGCCCCGAAGCCGCACCCTTGCCGGGCGATGCCGAGAATGTCCGGCTGCTGGGCGCCGAGCTGCTGTCGGACAGCTGGTACACCCTGCGCAAGATCCACTTCGAGCTGCGCCGCCGCGATGGCCGGTGGCAGCCGCTGAGCCGCGAGGCCTATGACCGTGGCAACGGCGCCGCGCTGCTGCTGTGGGACCCCGTGCGCCGCACCGTGGTGCTGACGCGCCAGTTCCGCCTGCCGGCTTTTCTCAATGGCTCACCCGATGGGCAATTGATCGAGGCCTGCGCCGGCCTGCTCGATGGCGATGAACCCGAGGCCTGCATCCGCCGCGAGGCCGAGGAGGAGACCGGCTACCGCATCCGCGCGCCGCGCAAGCTGTTCGAGGCCTACATGAGCCCGGGCTCGGTGACCGAGAAGCTGCACTTCTTCATCGCCGAGTACGCGCCCGGCGACCGCGTGCGCGCGGGCGGTGGCGTGGTGGAAGAGGGCGAGGACATCGAGGTCATCGAGATGCCCCTGGCCGACGCCCTGGCCGCCATCGCCTCGGGCCGCATCCAGGACGGCAAGACCATCATGCTGCTGCAGCACGTGGCCTTGGCTAGCGTGAACACCCCCTGAGTCGCTTCGCGCCTCGGTGCCACCGCCAGAGGCGGTGGCTCTTCGGGCACGTCCAAGCCTGCGCAGGCAGGCTTGGAGCCGCGGCCCTCAGCCCCTCTCTCCTATTGCTTCGCAATCTGGGAGGGGGACGCCCCCGGTGCACGCAAGCGAAGGCCGCCTGCGCGGCGGGGCGGCCCTTGCACGGGGGGCACTGGCCTTGGCCGCGCCAATTTCAGACCCAGTGGGATGAAGCGCAATGAGGAGCCGGGCAGCCGTCAGGGCCTTACCAGGCGCAGCGGTTCGCCTATGCGCTCGCGCACCACATCCGCGCGGTGGAAGGGCAGGGTGTGCCATTCCTTGCGCGAGAACAGGCGCATCTGGTCGTTCGCGTGGGGCGACTCGGGGTTGGTCGACTGGCCATAGGTCAGGATGGCCTGGGCCACCGGGCCGCGCGCGTCGAAGGTCACGGTCTGCACATAGCTCGTGCCGTAGTCGATGCGCAGGCCAGCGGCGGTGATGGGCGCGGGCTCCTGGCGGCCCAGGTTGTTGAGCACGCCCTCGAACTCTTCGCCGCCATGCAGGGCTATGGCTTCCTCGGTGATGGCTGGGCGCTGCACGCTGCCCAGCGGGGCATCGAGGGCAAAGCCGCTGCTGCGGATGGTGGCGACCGCCTTGTCCAGCGCCTCCCAGACCTTGGCGGCCACGGCGGCATCGTCCATCTTCAGCCCGGCCGGGGTGGCCACGGGCTGCGCAGGGTCGAAGGGCACGCGGAACACGCCGGGGATGCTGCGCGCATTGCGCCAGAACTCGCGGAACAGGTGGGCGCCGCGCGCATCGAGGTCATTGCGCAGGTTCCAGCCGCGCAGGGCTGTGCAGGCGTCGCGCGATGCGGCGCTGGGCGCGTGGGCGCAGGCGCCCAGCAGGTCCGGCACGGTGACCGAGGCCATGAAGTTGCGGTTCTGGAACAGCTGCTGCTGCATGGCCTGCAGCGTCACCTTGCCCCGGCCCAGCATCTCGGGGATCTCGGCCAGGCCGGCGCGGGTGCGCGGCCGGGTCAGGCTGGCATCGCCCACCAGGGGTGATATGGCGCCGAATGGCTGGGCAGGGTGGGTGTAGTAGAAGCTGTCGTTGCTGTTGTGCACCCAGTCGTTGCGAAAGGCCGCCGGCATGCGGGCCATGGGGATCAGACCGGGCACGGGCGAGGCGCTGTCGCGGCGCCAGGCGCAGTCGCTGCGCGCGCCGTCCAGTACCACCAGGCCGGCGCTGCCGCGCAGGGCCGCGGCTGGTTTGCTGGGGGCGCAGCGCTCCAGGTCGGCGGCATCGAGGTCGGGCACCACGCTCACGTCGGCATACATCGCGCGGCCCTGGCGGTCGGCCGCCAGTGTGTTCACCCAGGGCAGGCCCAGCGAGGCATGGGCCCGGTGCAGGTCGTCCACCTTGCTGGCCCGGGCAAAGGCCAGGGCCGCGTCCATCATGCGGGTGTTGCCGGTGTTGGCGTCGCGCAGGGCGTAGGCGGTCTTGCCGGTCCAGGTGAGGCCCGCGCGCGGCACCACCACCAGGGGGCCCCAACGGCTGGTCCACACCGTCTGCTCACGGGTCTGCAGCGTGCCATCGGGGTTGCGCACCTGGGCCTTCACCTGGCGCGCCAGCATTTTCTCGGGCTTGCCGTCCACCAGGTAGCTGGTCGGCTCACCGGGCACCAGGGCCAGCTCGTAGAGCGTGAAGCGCTTGCCGGTGGAGACGGTGTGCGACCAGGCCACGTCCTTGTTGAACCCGATCGAGACCATGGGGTAGGTGCCTATGCCCACGCCCATCACGTCCATGCGGCCCGGGATGGTCAGGTGCATCTCGTAGAAGCGGTTGGGCCCGCTCCAGGGGAAGTGCGGGTTGCCCAGCAGCATGCCGCTGCCATTGGCCGTGGTCTCCTTGCCGAAAGCCCAGGCGTTGGAGCCCAGCGGCGAATCGAGCAGGCCCAGCTCGCGCAGCGCCTGGGCGGCATCGGCAAGGTCCACGGCAGGGGCGACCGCCTGTGCCGCCTTGGGCGCCGGGGGCTGCGCGTCCAGCATGCCATCGGCCAGCGCAGCGATGCCGGCCTGCACGGCCACCACCTCGGCCATGCGCCGGTATTCGGGCAGCGTTATGGGCTGCACCCAGGGCTGGCCGTTGCAGGCCTTGGGCAGGCGCCCGGCGTGGTCGGCCAGAAAGCGGTTGTAGCCCGCCACATAGCCGCGTGCCATGGACTGCGCCTCGGTGCTGGTGGCCGCCCAGCTGCGCGCCAGCAGGGCATCGTCCATGTGGGCGGCCATGAACAGGTCGATCTGCTCGTTGGGCAGGTAGCGGCGGCCCAGCAGGCCGATGGTCTTGCCGCCGAAGGTGGCGGCGCGCTGCCCGCGCGCCGTGACCAGCTGGTCGGCCGTCATGCAGACATTGTCCTGCGCATAGGCATAGGCCACGCCATAGGCCAGCGACTCGGGGTCCTGCGCGGTGATGTGGGGGATGCCGTAGGTGGTGCGCTCGATGGTCACGCTGCGGTCGCTGGTGCCTGGCGGGCTGGCGCAGCCGCCCAGCAGCAGGGCGAGGATGGCGCTGGCGGCGGCCGTGGTGCGAAAGGCCGCGGTGCGGCGTCGTGTCGGTGTCATGGTCGGTGTCTCCGGGTGCTGTGGTGTTGTTCTGGGCCTGCGGGCCTCTGGCGTTGGGATCGCAGGGCCATGCTACGGCCCGGTAACATTTCGACACGGCGGCGATATGGACACGAATAGTGGCAAGATGGCCAGCATGCCGACACCTTCCGCCACTGCCTCTGCCTGTGTGAATGTGGGCATCCTCTGGGGCCCGGACAGCATCACCAGCACGACGGCTGCCGTGGTGGACATCCTGCGTGCCATGAACATGCTGGCCGCCATGCGAGCGGCCGAGGCGCCGCCGCCCCTGCGCTGGTACTGGCTGGGCCTGCCGCAGGAACTGGCCCGGCACCCGCCGCCCATCGCAGCCACCGGGGTGCAGGAGGGCCCCTTGCATGTGGTGGTGGTGCCAGGCTGGCTGGTGCCCACGGGGCCACTGCTGCGCGAGCTCAGCAGCCACTACTGCGCGCATTTCGGGCCCCTGCTGCGCTCCCACGTGGCGGGGGGCGGGCTGGTTGCGGCGCTGTTCAACGGCTCGGGCCTGCTGGCCGACTGCGGCTTGCTGGCAGGGCGCAAGGTGGCCGTGCCCTGGGTGTTCGCTCCGTCCATCTTCATGCAGGCCGGCGACACGGGGCAGGACGCCGCCATCGGGGCCAACTGGCAACGCCACCAGGGCTGGCAGCGCGATGGCGCCGTGTGGACCACGGCTTCGCTGCAGGAGACCATTGCCGCCATGCTGGACCTGCTGTCGTGCACGCCCCTGGCCGAGTTGGCGCAGGCCGCCTCGCCGGTGCTGCGCTTTGACCCGCAGCGCCAGCTGACCGCCCCCGCCGGCATGGAGACGCCCACCGGCAGCCCGCTGGTCTCAGGCGCGCTGGAGCAGGCGCGGCGCTGGCTGCAGGCGCACCGCAGCGAGCCCTACAGCCTGCAGGCCACGGCGCGTGCCGCGTCGACCAGCCCGCGCACACTGCTGCGCTGGTTTGCGCAGGAGCACGGCCAGACGCCGCAGGACTACCTGCACGGCCTGCGCGTGGCCCAGGCCCAGGCGCTGCTGCAGACCACCTACCTCACGGTGGAGGACGTGGCCCAGCAGTGCGGCTACAGCGACACGGGCAGTTTCCGCAAGGTCTTCGTGCGCCTGTGCGGCGTGACGCCAGGCGCCTGGCGCCAGCGTTTTCGGCTGCGCACCACGCGCAAGCAGTGGCAGGGCGCCGGGGAGGCACCGGTGCCAAAAGGCCGTTGAGGGCGGCTCAGGCCTTGGTGTCCAGCAGCGCCATGATGCGCTCCCAGTGGGGCTGGTCCACCGGCGTGATGGACAAGCGGCTGCCTTTTTGCAGCACGCGCAGATCGGCCAGTTCGGGGTGCTGGCGCAGCTCGGGCAGGCCCAGGAGGCGCGTCTTGCGCAGCGCCTGCACATCGAGCAGCAGCCAGCGCGGCGCGTCCGGCGGCGACTTGGGGTCGTGGTAGGGCGAGGCGGGGTCGAACTGCGTGGGGTCGGCACGCGTGCCCGAGGCCACGCGCGCAATGCCGACGATGCCGGGCTCGGCGCAACTGGAGTGGTAGAACAGCACGCCGTCACCGACCTGCATGCCGTCGCGCATGAAGTTGCGCGCCTGGTAGTTGCGCACGCCGGTCCAGGGCACGGTGGCACCGGGCGCGGCCAGGGCGTCGTCGATGGAGCATTCCTCGGGCTCGGACTTCATGAGCCAGTGGCGGGGGGTGGCGCTGGAGGGGGATGTCATGGCACCATTCTGGCAAAGAGACTGTTCGACCGCAAAACATGTGAGGGGGAAACGCGCTGCCGCCCGCGAGGGGCGCAGCGCTGCACGCCATGGCTGAAGAATCCAAGAGCAAGAAGAGCAATGGCCCCGGCCCCTGGGTGCTGGTGCTGTTCGGCATGCCGTTTGCGGCTGTGGGCCTGGGCCTGCTGCTGCTGAGCGTGCTGCCCACGTTGTACGACTGGACCACCATGCAGGGCTGGCAGCCCGTGCAGGCCACGCTGGTCTCGGCCGAGACGGTTGCCAGCCGGGGCAGCAAATCCACCACCTACAGCGTCAAGGCCGAGTACCGCTACCGCGTGGCGGGGCAGGAGTACACCGGGCGCCGCGTGGCCATCGGCTCGGGTGCCGACAATGTGGGTGAATTCCAGCAGGAGCTGGGAGCCCGGCTTGAAGCCGCGCAGCGCAGCGGCACCCCGGTGGAGGCCTGGGTGAACCCCAGCGATCCGACCGAGGCCGTGCTGGACCGCAGCCTTCGGCCTGGCATGCTGGCCTTCAAGCTGGTGTTCTCGCTGGTGTTTGGCGGGGCCGGGATCGGCATCATCGTGTTCGCGCTGCGCTTTCGGTTCGCGCGCACCCCGGGCGCGCCCACGGCGGGGCCGGCCTGGGAGGCACGCCCCTGGGAGTCGCGCGCAGCCTGGAAGGACAACCGCATCCGGGCGCAGCGGCACATCGGGGTCTGGGTGCTCTGCGCCCTGGCGGTTCTGTGGAACCTGGTGGCGCTGCCCATGGCCTTCTCCGTGGTGCCGCGCGCGTTGGCCCGTGGCGACCACCTGGCGGCAGGCATCCTGGTGCTGGTCCCGCTGGTCGGCCTGGTGCTGCTGGCCTGGGCCGCACGCAGCGCCTTCCATGCACGGCGCTATGGCGATGCACGGCTGGAGCTGGACCCGTTTCCGGGCTCCATCGGCGGGCATTTCGGGGCCACGCTGGCGGTGCCCGTGGCCTACAGCTCGGGACTGCGCTTTCTGGCCACCCTGCAATGCGTGGAGCACACACGCACCCGCTCGGGCGGCAAGACCAGCTATGAAAGCCGCACGCTGTGGCAGGTGCGCGGCCTGGCCCAGGTGGAGGCGCAGGGCGAGGGCGTGCGGCTGGCCATGCGCTTTGACGTGCCGGCGCACCTGCCCGCCTCGGAAGACCCGGGCAGCAAATACCACCGCTGGGAGCTGCAGGTCACCAGCGTACCGGGCAGCTCGGGCGACAACCTGGCGCCGGGCTTTGAACGCAGCTTCGACGTGCCGGTCTACATCACCAACCAGAAGTCCGTCTGGCTGCGCCACGATGCAGCGCAGCACCCGCAGCTGGGCGAGGTGGCCCAGGCCGGTGATGCCGCAGACGTGTCCGACGTGGAGCAGGTGCCCGGTGGGGTGCGCCTGTATTTTCCCTACGGGCGACGCTGGAAGACCATGCTGGCGCTGCTCGTGTTCGGCGCCATCTTTGCTGGTGGGGGCGTGCTGATGTGGACCAACGCGGCGCCGCTGCCGTTCACGCTGATCTTCGGCGGCATCGGTTGGCTGGTGGTGCTGGGGGCCCTCTATGGCCTGTGCAACAGCCTCACTGTGCACCTGGACCGCCAGGGCATCCACTCCGAGCGGCGCCTGCTGGGCCTGGTGCGCTGGCAGAGCACCGCCACGGCCAGCGAAGTGGCGCGCCTGGAGCTCAAGGAAAGCTACTCCACCACCACGGGCGGCCACAAGGAGACCTACTACCGCCTGCAGGCCGCACTGACCAGCGGCAAGGCCATCACCGTGGCCGACAGCCTGCGCGGCAGGGCGGCGGCGCAGCAGTTGCTGTCGTCCCTGTGCCGGCAGACGGGCTATACCAAGGGCTCTCTGCCCGGTTGAGTTATCCGGCCTTGCGGAAGGTGAGGTTGATGCGGCAAGCACCCGTCAGCGGGTGTTCCGCCTGGGCCAGTGGCATCACGCCGTGGTAGCGCAGCCGCGCCGGGCCACCCCAGACCACCACGTCGCCATGCACCAGCGGAACGCGCTGCGCCTTGTCTGCGCGCGCACCACCGCCGAACAGGAACACGGCGGGGATGCCCAGCGAAACGGACACGATGGGGTGGTCGTGGCTGCGCTCGTCCTTGTCCTGGTGCAGCGAGAGGCGGGCGCCGGGCGCATAGCGGTTGATGAGGCAGGCATCGGGCGCAAAGCCGGCAAAGCCCGCCGCCTCGGCCGCAGTGCGCGCCAGGGTGGCGAACACGGCCGGCAGCGGAGGCCAGGGGCGGCCGCTGAGCGGGTCGGCCCGGCCGTAGCGGTAGCCGCTGCGGTCGGAGATCCAGCCCAGCGGGCCGCTGTTGGTCATGGCCACCGACATGCGCTGGCCGCCCGGCGTCTCCAGGTGGCGGAAGGGGGCGTGGGCGGCGATGCTGTCCACTGCCTGGAGCAGGGCGGGGGCCCCCTCCAGCGCATAGCCGCGCAGCAGCACCGCCCCGGGTGCCAGGGCCTCCCGGGTGCCGGCCTGCTGCTGGAGCAGTGCGGTTTCTTCGTCGTCACTGAACAGGTTGAAGGTCATGTCGCGTCGTGGAAGATGATGCCCGCGGTGTGCCGCACGCCCGAGCGCAGCCGGCTCACGCCATGGCGCATGTTCACGCGGTAGGGGCCGCGCGTGCCGTTCACGGGGCGGTGGTGCACGGCGAACACCACCGCATCGCCCTGGCGCAGTGGCACCACTTCGGCCCGTGACTGCATGCGCGGGCGCTGCTCGGTCAGCACGAACTCGCCGCCCGTGAAGTCGCGCCCCGGCTCCGACAGCAGTATGGCCACCTGTAGCGGGAACACATGCTCGCCATACAGGTCCTGGTGCAGGCAGTTGTAGTCGCCCGCCTGGTACTGCAGCAAGAGCGGCGTGGGCCGCAACTGGCCGGCCGCATGGCAGCGCGCAATGAAGTCGGCATGTGCAGCCGGGTACTGCACGGCGATACCCATCACCTGGTTCCAGCGGTTGGCCAGCGGGTAGAGGTGTGGGTACAGCGCCTCGCGCAGCCTGGCCACCAGGGGCGGCAGCGGGTAGCTGAAATACTGGTATTCGCCCTGGCCGAAGCCGTGGCGCGCCATCACCACGCGGCTGCGAAAGCGGCTGCCGTCCGGGTACAGGCCTGCGAGGGCCTGGCATTCCTCAGCGCTGAGCAGTGCCGGCAGAATGGCCGCGCCCTCGGCGTTCAGGCCTTCCGTGGTGGCCGCCCAGTCGATGGCGCCCGCGCGTGCGGCCCAGTCCGTAGCGTGTTCAGGCAGGCGGGCGTTCATGCGGGCTGGCCCTTGGCTTGGCGGTGTTCACGGTCCAGCAGGGCTTGCTTGCGTTCCACGCCCCAGCGGTAGCCCGAGAGCGCGCCATCGTTGCGCACCACGCGGTGGCAAGGGATGGCCACGGCCAGCGCATTGGCGGCGCAGGCCCGGGCCACGGCGCGCGCAGCGCTGGGCGCGCCGATGCGCTCGGCGATCTCGGCGTAGCTGGCCGTCTCGCCTGCGGGAATCGCCTGCAGAGCCTGCCATACGCGCTGCTGGAAGGCCGTGCCCTGCACGTCGAGCGGCAGGTCGAGGCCTAGGCCCGGTGCCTCGACAAAGGCCACGACCCGTGCCACCAGTGCGTCGAAGCTGCGGTCGTCGCCCACCAACTGCGCGTGGGGAAAACGGTCCTGCAGGTCCTGCGCCAGCACCTGGGCATCGTCGCCCAGCAAGATGGCGCACACACCGCGTCCGCTCTGCGCCACCAGGAGGGCGCCCAGCGAGCACTGCGCAATGGCAAAGCGGATGGTGACCTGCCTGCCGCCTGCCTGGTAGCGCGTAGGCGTCATGCCCAGCACACCATCGGCCTCTTCGTAGAAGCGGCTGGTGGCGTTGTAGCCGGCGTTGAAGATCGCATCGGTCACGCTGCCGGCCTGGGGCGCGGCCAGTTCGCTGCGCACGCGTTGTGCGCGCTGGGCCGCACCATAGGCCTTGGGTGTGAGGCCCGTGGCCTGCTTGAAGATGCGGTGGAAGTGGTGGGCGCTCAGGCCCACGCGGGCGGCCAGTTCGTCCAGCGTGGGCGGGGTGTCGGCCGCCTCGATGATGCGGCAGGCCGCGGTGACCAGGGCTGCATGGTGCGCCACGGGCGAGGCCTGGCCGGGCTTGCAGCGCTTGCAGGGGCGAAAGCCGGCGCGCTCGGCATCGGCGGTGCTGTCGTGGAAGCGCACGTTCTCGGGCAGCGCCGGCCGGGCGGCGCAACTGGGGCGGCAGTAGACACCGGTGGTCTGCACCGAATAGTAGAAGCGGCCGTCGGCCGCGGCATCGCGTGCCTGCACCGCCGCCCAGCGCGGGTCGGCCTGGGTGGCTGCGGCCTGGGCGGCCCTGGATGCCTTGAAGGGGCGGGTTTGCGGCATGGTGCGGTCAGCGCTTGCGGTGGAATGCATGGTAGGCCTCGCAAAGTGAGTGGAGATGGCCTCACTGTAAAAATGGACCGCCTTGCACGCACCCCGAAGCTTGCTTTTGAATTCTGCGCCTTTGGTGATCGCCCTGGTGCTCAGGGGTCAGGGACAAAAGGCCGGGGCCTGCGCAGGCCTGTGCCGCCCCAGCGCCTGGCGTCCTCGCCTGGTATCGCCAGCGGGTTGTTCTGCGGTTCCGACAGCGGGGCCAGCAGGGCCTGCAGGTCGGCCTCGCTGAACTTCACCGCGCCTTCCTCGTCGTGCCCCAGCACGCCCTGGGCCAGTGCGGCCTTGCGCGCCTGCAGCTCCAGCATGCGCTCCTCGATGCTGCCCTCCACCACCAGCTTGTAGACGAAGACCGGTTGGTCCTGCCCGATGCGGTGGGCGCGGGCCGTGGCCTGTTCCTCCACAGCCGGGTTCCACCAGGGGTCCACATGGACCACGGTGTCGGCAGCCGTGAGGTTCAGGCCCACGCCGCCGGCCTTGAGGCTCACCAGCAGGATGGGCGGGCTGGCCTCGTCCTGCGCCTGGAACTGCTTGACTAGGTCGCCGCGCCGGCCCGGTGGCGTCTGGCCGGTGAGGGCGAGGAAGGGCAGCTCCAGCGCCTGCAACTGCTCGGCCACCAGCTCCAGCATCTCGGTGAACTGCGAGAACACCAGCACACGCCGGCCTTCTGCCACCAGGGCGGGCAGCATGTCGGCCAGCAGTTCCAGCTTGGCGCGCTCCATGCTGGCCGCCACCTTGCTGCCCTTGACCAGGCGCGGGTCGCAGCACACCTGGCGCAGCTTGAGCAGGGCGTAGAGGATGGTGATCTGCGCGCCGTCGAAGCTCTCGCGCTCCAGCACGCGGCGCACCTGCTTGTCCACCGTGGTGCGCACGGCCTCGTACAGTTCGCGCTGCTTGCCCTGCAGCTGCACGTGCTGGATGACCTCGGTGCGCGGGGGTAGTTCGGTGGCCACGTCCTGCTTGCGCCGGCGCAGGATGAAGGGGCGCACGCGCTGCGACAGCAACTGCGCGCGCAGGGTCTCGCCGTTTTCCTCGATGGGCTTGCGCCAGCGCGCGTTGAAGCTGCGCACGTCGCCCAGAAAGCCGGGCATCAGAAAGTCGAACTGCGCCCAGAGCTCGCCCAGGTGGTTTTCCAGCGGGGTGCCGGTCAGGCACAGCAGGTGCGGGGCCTGCAGGCGGCGCAGGGCGCGGGCACTGCGGCTGCCAGCGTTCTTGACCATCTGGGCCTCGTCCAGGATGAGCAGATGGAACGCCTGTACGGCCAGCGCCTCCACATCGCGCCAGAGCAGCGGGTAGGTGGTCAGCACCAGGTCGTGGTCGCCCATTTCGGCAAATGCCTTGGCCCGCTCCGGCCCGTGCAGCGCCAGCACGCGCAGGCCGGGCGCCATGCGCCGCGCCTCGGCCTGCCAGTTGAACAGCAGCGAGGTGGGCAGCACCACCAGGGCGGGGCGCGTGAGGCGCCCGGCCTCCTTTTCTACCAGGATATGGGCCAGTGCCTGCGCGGTCTTGCCCAGGCCCATGTCGTCGGCCAGGATGCCGCCCAGCCCTTGCGCGCGCAGGTACTGCAGCCAGGCCAGGCCCTCCAGTTGGTAGGGGCGCAACTGCACTTGCAGGCCCTGTGGCGCGGGCACCGGCTCGGGCGTGCCGATGGCCTTGAGGCGCTTGGCCAGCTGCGACAGGCCGATATCGCCCTGCAGCTGCCAGTCGTTGGAGGCGTCCACGCGGTGGGCCTGCACCAGGCCGGCGCGCAGGGCTTCGAGCCGGCGCAGCTCCCAGGCGCCCAGGCGCAGCGGATCGCCGTCCTTGCGCTGGTTGCGCTCGGGGTCGGTGATCAGGTCCACCATGGCGCCCACGATGGCCTTGAGCGGGCCGGCGGGCGCATCGATGCGCCGCCCGCCGGGGGCGCGCAGCGAGATGATTTCCAGGTCGTCGATGCGCGCCATGCGCCGCGCGATGAGCCAGCGCGCATCGCGCCTGAGCAGGTCGGCCAGCATGGGGGCCAGGTCCAGCGTCTCGCCGTCGATCTCGATGCCCAGGCTCAGCAGCCAGGCGCCCTCGCGGGCGGGCAGCTGCAACTTCTGCACCGGGCGCTCGCGTGGACCGACCGGCCCGGCCAGCTCCTTGCCCAGCACCTCGCCGGTGTCGGGGGCGATGATGAGCTTCCAGCGCTGCACGGGCACGCTCTCGTGCGCAAAGCCGGGCCGCACCACCACGCTCCAGCCCTGGGCCGCAAGCTGCGGCACCTGTTCGGCCCAGAAGTCGCCGAAGAAGGCCTCTTGCGCCAGTGTCCACACCGGGCCCAGGCTGGCGCCGGCATCGCGGTTGCGCCACTGCAGGGTGCGCGCGTCCAGGGGCTGCAGGCCCAGCTCCCAGACCCGGTCCATGGCGTCGGACTCGGCCGCCAGGTCGCGCTGCATGCGCACCACGGGGCCGCCGGTGTCGTACAGGTCCACGAGCGGCGCCGGGCGCGAGTTGAGGATGGACGTGGGCGCCGGTGCTTGCCAGGCGATGGCGGCCTGGGGCGCGTCTTCGAGGCGGTAGGTCCAGTCGATCTGCACCAGGGTCACGCTGTCGCCGCGCGGTCCCATCTTGCCCTGGGGCTTGAGGCCCAGCATCCCATCACCCCGGCCCAGGGTCATGAGGGTGATGCGGGGCTGGAAATGCCCCGCGGCGATGCCGGGGGGCAGGGCGGGCCGTGCAGGGGAGGGGGCCTGGGCGGCGTCGCCATCGCCACGCATCAGTCCCATCACGCGCGCCGCCTCGGCGTCGGTCAGCGGGGGCAGGGCCTTGAGTGCATCGGCACCGGCCTGGCGGCGCAGGGCGGCCACCCAGGCGGCGATCACCGCCTGGCGGTCGGAGCGCGGCGGGTTCGGTTCTGCGGGGGAGGAAAAGGGTTCGCCGGGGCGTGTCACTGGGCGGTGATTGTGCCCGTACTATCCAACTCAATTACCCAAGCACAGGAACGGCGTAGTGCATGACGGACGCGTCCGAGCCACCCTGGTAGCCGGGGCCGTAGATTTCCAGGTCGGCACCGCCGCTGTGGCGCTGCCCGGACCCCGCCAGCCAGTTGGCGTAGATGTAGTTGACGGTGTGGTTCACGTTCTCCGGCGCGCCCCGGTGTTCGAACGTGGCGTAGCGGGCCGCGGGCACTTCGAGGTGCACCATGCCTTCGGGCAAGGCGCCCGCGTGCGAGACCTCGATGGCGGCGTGGTAGAGCAGCAGGTCGGAGTCGCTCGCGGTCTGGCTCACCACACCGTAGCAGACCCCGGGCACCCGGTGCGCAATCTCCCCAAGCCGGGGCATGAAGCTCGCCCACAGCGGGGGCAGCTTCTGGCCCAGGTTGTCCTTGTCCGAATCTGCCCCATAGAAATGGGTGGCCAGGCCCACCAGTTGCAGCGGTGGGCGCTCGCGGATGTCCGGAGTGAGCGACAGGTTGCGGTCGAGCTGGCGCAGGTAGTCTTCATCGAACTGGACCTTCTTGACGAAGAGGCTGCGCCTGCCGAACTTGCGGTACTGGTTGGGCGTGAGCTCGAAGCAGGCCTTGAAGGCGCGCGTGAAGCTCTCCTGCGTGTCGTAGCCGGCCGCGAGGGCAATGTCCAGGATACCCAGGCGCGTATGGAGCAGCTGGTCCAGCGCCTTGGCGAAGCGCCGCGAGCGGATGTAGGTCTTCAAGGTCTCGTTGGTCAGGGCCTTGAAGATGCGCTGGAAGTGCCACTGGCTCAGCCCGGCCGCCTGCGCCACGTCCGACAGGGCGATGTCGGTCTCGAGATGCGCTTCGATGAAGTCGATGCCGCGCTGGATGCGGTGCAGGTAGAACATGCTGGGCTGCCGGTGCAGTGTTTCATGCTTGATGGCACAAATAAAAAGAACGGATTTTTGGTCCTGGTAAGGCGCAAACCACAGCGATACCGGGAGTATCGCGAGGATTTGCAACGCGACCAGGGCCGAAAAGACGACTTTTTATGTGCCAGATAGCGTGAAACGCTGCACCAGATTCAGGGGGTGTCGTAGAAGCCGGTCATCGTGAGCAGCTTGCCTTGGCCGTTGAACTGGCCAAAGCTTACGCCCTCGCCCAGCACCGCGCCATCGGCGCCCACCATCTTCCACTGCGCCATGCAGTGCTGGTGGTGGCTCGCAAAGCGCTCGGTCGCGAAGTAGGCGCCGGGCAGCTGCTGGTGAAAGCCCTGCATGGTCTGTGCCAGTGCCTCCCAGCCCGAGGCCACGCCCAGCGGGTCGGTGTAGGTGCAGTGTGGATCCAGACTGGCGACAAAGAGGGCCTGCTTCTCCGCGGCGGTGGGTGCCTTCCATGAGGCGACGTAGGTCTCCCAGGTGGTTTGCAGTGTGTGGTCCATGAAGGTGCTCCTTGGGTTGAATGGAGCTGCCGATGGTGCCGACCGCCGAACGCCGGTTTTGATATTTTGTGCTTATCCCATGGGCCTACTTCACGCCCTGCGCCGCAGGCGCCGCCGCCGTGCGCGGCCGGCTGCCCTGCAGGTTCATCGCGGCCGCGGCCAGCAGGATGGCGGCGGCGCCCAGCCACTGCGCGGGCTGCAGCCGGTGGCCGAAGGCGACGAAGTCCACGGCAATGGCCACCACCGGGTAGATGAAGGACAGGGCGCCCTGCAGGTAGGTGGGCAGCTTCTGCACCGCGCCATAGAGCAGGATGTACATGATGCCGGTGTGCACCACGCCCACGGTGACCAGCAGTGTCCAGGTACGGGCGTCGCGGGGCAGCTCGCCGAAGTGGGCGAATGGCGCCAGCATGAGCACGCCCACGCAAACCTGCACCAGCGCGATCAGGTGCGGCGGCGTGCCCGTGAGTCGCTTGGCGATGACCGAGGCCACGGCCCAGAAGAAGGCCGCGCCCAGCGCCATGGCGATGCCCAGCGCATAGTTGCTGCCGGCAAAGCTGGCTCCGGGCCGCGCCTGCACGATGAGCAGCATGCCGCCAAAGGCCAGGGCCAGCCAGCCGATCTTGGGCAGGGTGATGCGCTCGCCAAAGAGCAGGGCGCCGAAGGCCACCAGCATGAAGGGCTGGGTGTTGTAGACCGCCGTGGCGATCGAGATCGAGGCATGCGAATAGGCGCCGAACAGCAGCAGCCAGTTGGTCACGATGGCCACGCCACCGAGTGCCGCCCAGCCCGCCTGGCGCCAGGTGAGCACACCGCGCAGGATGCCCGTCGCCGCGCACACCAGGGCCAGCGTGACCGCGCCGAAGGCGCAGCGCCAGAACACCACGTCCAGGGCCGGCAGGCCCGATTGCACGACGAACCAGCCGATCGTGCCCGATATCGCCATCGCGCCGCCCATTTCGAGCGTGCCTTGTGTCTTCTTGTCCATTGCCATCCAAGCCTTGCAGTCCGATGCCGCAAGTGTAGAAAAACATCCCTGCCGGGAGAATGGCTGAAGCAAGGCAAATTTGCAGATGCTCCTCATAATTCAAGGTGCGGATTGAATTTGGAGAAATTTTCCATGGACGCGATTGATCAATCCATTCTTGCCGTGCTGCATGCGGACGCCCGCACCTCGCTCAAGCTGCTGGCCGAGCGCGTGGGCCTCTCGGCGCCCAGCGTGTCGGAGCGGCTGCGCCGGCTGGAAGAGCGTGGCGTGATCCGCGCCTTCACGCTCGACATCGAGCCCAGGGCCCTGGGCTACCAGCTGCAGGCCATCGTGCGCATCAAGCCGCTGCCGGGGCAACTGGCCGCCGTGGAGCAACTGGTACGCGACACCCCAGAGTTTTGCGAGTGCGACAAGGTGACGGGCGACGATTGCTTCATCGCGCGGGTCTATGTGCGCTCCATCGAGCAGCTCGACAGCGTGCTCGACCGCATCGCCGACAAGGCCGAGACCAGCACCGCGGTGGTCAAGGCGCAGACCATACGGCGCCGGCCGCCGCCGTTCACACCGGGGTAGTCAGCGGCCCAGTACCTTCGCGAACAGCTCGTTGCGAAAGTGGATGCCCATGCGCGCGAAGGCGCGGTTGCGGTAAGTCTTGACCGTGGGCACGCCCAGGCCCAGGTCGGCCGCGATGCCCTCGTGCGTCATGCCCTGCAGCACGCGGGCGCAGACGTCGAGTTCGCGGTCCGTGAGGTCGGGTTGCAGGCGCAGCAGGCGCTCGCGCAAGGCCGGCACCCCCTGGGGCAGGGTGGCCAGGGCAGGCAGCACCTCGTCCACACCCGCATGCTCCTGCACGAGGGGCAGGGCCGCCGGACGCGCCAGCGCAATGTGCTTGCGCGCCAGGGCCAGCAGCACCGGGGCCAGGGCCTCGAAGTCGCTGATCTGGCTGTCGCGGAACGCTGCCTGGTGCTGGTGGCGGTAGAAATTGACGGCGAAGACCGAGCCGTCGCTTTCATAGTCGACCACCGAGACGCGCTCGGCCACGCCGTGCGCCTCGTACACGCGGGCGCGGTGCTCGCCCTCGACCTCGCTGGCCGCCACGTGGCACAGGCGGGTCAGCGGCTCGGCGGGCGCGTCTTCAAACGCACGGCCCCAGGTGCGGTCCTGGCGGTACGGCCCTGACAGGTAGGCCCACCAGCAGTCCTGCGTGGTGTCGGGCACGCCCCGGCTGGCCGACATGAACAGGGTGGGCTTGCAGCGCTGGCCCGTGCGGTACACCGACCACGAGGCTGCGGGCAGCACGGG
Source organism: Acidovorax sp. FW305-C-20-28 (assembly GCF_058783375.1). Lineage (NCBI taxonomy): Bacteria > Pseudomonadati > Pseudomonadota > Betaproteobacteria > Burkholderiales > Comamonadaceae > Acidovorax > Acidovorax sp. FW305-C-20-28. Next base: position 172,320 of record NZ_JBYSYM010000003.1, read on the forward strand.
GGCCAGTTCTTCGAGCAGTCCGCCGGCAAAGCCCGGCTCGCCCAGGCGCTGCACCATGCCCGCCACGGCCAGGCTACCGTGGCCTTGCGCTGCAGGGGGAGAAGAGGGAAGCCATTGCCTCATGGGCTTGGGGTGAGGGTGGAAAAGATCCGTGTCATCGCGCTGTCATCCTCAGGGATGACAGGCCCCGGGCACAACCGGATTTACGCTAGGTTCATAACTAATTTTTCCGTGAAGAACCCCCATGCCCGAGCTGTCGTCCCTGCCCGAACCCCGCCTGAAATTCTTTGCCGACCTGCGCGTGCAGGTGGGCGTGCCCCAGGAAGTGGGCCATACCGCCCATGGCCTGCGGCGCCTCATCCCCATCACCGGCGGCACGGCCACGGGCGAGGGCTGGACGGCCCGGGTGCTGCCTGGCGGTGCCGACTTCCAGCTCATCGTGAACGAGCGGCTTTCCGAGCTCGATGCCCGCTATGTGCTCGAGACCGATGGCGGCGATTTCATCTACGTGCAGAACCGGGCCGTGCGCTCGGGCCCGCCCGAGCTGATCGCGCGCTTGGTGCGCGGCGAGCCGGTGGACCCGGGGCAGATCTATTTCCGCTGCAGCCCGAGCTTCGAGACCGCTTCGCCCGCACTGGCCTGGATCGCCGAGCGCATGTTCGTGGGCTCCGGCGCGCGCTACCCCGATGCCGTGGCCATGCGCTTCTTCGAGCTGGCCTGAGATTTTTTCCCCTTTCCCGACTTTCCTCACAAGAACCCCTGGAGACAAGCATGACGAAAAAGACTTCCATCACCCCCGTGCGGCGCGCATTGCTGGCCGCCGCCGTCGTGGCGGGCCTGGCGCCCTGGGCCGGCGCCCAGGCCCAGAATGCCGCCACCGGCTACCCGAACAAGCCCGTGCGCATCATCGTGGGCTTTCCGGCCGGTACCGGGCCGGACATCGTGGCGCGGCTACTGGCGCAAAAGCTCTCCGAGGCCTGGGGCAACCAGGGCGTGATCGTGGACAACAAACCCGGCGCGGGCGGCTTGATCGCCGCCACCGAGGCGGCGCGCGCCCAGCCCGATGGCTACACGCTGATGCTGGGCGAGACCGGCCAGCTGAGCATTGCACCGAGCAGCTACAGCAAGCTGCCGTATTCGCCGCAAAAGGACTTCGTGGCGGTGAGCCAGGTGGTCACCTCCGACTTCGTGCTGCTGGTCAACCCGCAGAAGGTGCCGGCGCGCAACGTCAAGGACTTCGTGGAGTGGACCAAGCAGCAAAAGGGCCTGTTCCTGGCCACCTTTGGCGCGGGAACACCGGGGCATTTCGGCGCCTTCATGTTCGGTGACGCGGTGCAGCTCAAGCCCGAGCCCGTGCACTACAAGAACACCACCGATGCGCTGGGCGGCCTGTTCAGCGGCGACGTGCAGGGCGTGTTCGCCAGCGTGGGCCTGGCCGCCCCCAATGTGAAGGCTGGCAAGCTGGCGGCCCTGGGCAGCACCGGCGCCACGCGCACCAATGCGCTGCCCGAGGTGCCCACCATCAAGGAGCAGGGCTACGCCAACCTGGAGTTCTCGTCCTGGTTCGGCATCGTGGCGCCCGCCAAGACCCCGCCCGAGATCGTGGCCAAGCTGAGTGCCGACATCGTCAGGGCCGTGCAGTCGCCCGAGGGCAAGGCCAAGATGGAAGAGGCCGGTTTTCGCGTGACAGGCACCGGGTCGCAGGAGTTCGCCAAGGTCATCGCTGCCGATACGGTGACCTGGGGCAAGGCCGTCGCCGCCACGGGTTTCAAGGCCGATTGAGCCGGGCAGGGCCCTACCCAGAACCACCACAACACCCCAGGAGACAAACCATGCCATCCATCCCCTTGCGCACGCGTGCCGTGCGCCGCGCAGCGCTGCCCGCCGCCGTGCTGCTGCCCATCGCCCTGGCCGCCTGCGGCGGCAGCAACGATGGGCCTGTCTGGCCGCCGGCCAACGGCGCCTATGCGGCAGCATGTACCAACCTGGTGGCCAGCGCCAAGCTGGCGGCCACCCAGCTTGCGACCAGCTATGTGCCCCCCGACACCAAACGCCCGGGCGGCGCGGCCACGGGCACCTTCCTGCCGGGCCACTGCGTGGTCACGGGCAGCATCAACCCGCGCGTCGGGGTGGATGGCAAGAACTACGCCATCGGCTTCCAGCTGAGCCTGCCGGACAACTGGAACGGCCGCTTCCTGTTCATCGGCGGCGGCGGCAACGACGGCATCCTGCGCGACACCTCGCTCAGCTCCAGCATCTCGGGCGGGACCCCCTCGCCGCTGGGCCAGGGCTTTGCCGTGGTCTCCACGGATGCGGGGCACAGTGGCACCACGGCGAGCTTCGGCGCCGACCCGCAGGCACGCACCGACCATGCCTACAACTCCTACGACAAGACGGCCGTGGCCTCCAAGTCGCTGATCGCCACGCACTATGGCCGCAAGCCCGACCGCTCGTACTTCTCGGGCTGCTCGGGCGGCGGGCGCCAGGGCATGGTGTTCTCGCAGCGCTTTCCAGATTACTTCGACGCCATCACGGCCGGGGCGCCGGCCATGCGCGTGTCGAGCGGCGCCACGGTGGCCGCGATGTGGAACACCATTGCCTTCAACGCCATCGCACCGCAGGACGCCGCGGGCAACCGCATTCTCTCGCAGGCCTTCAGCAATGCCGACCTGAACCTGGTCGCCAATGCGGTGAAGTCCTCGTGCGATGCGGCCGATGGGGTGGTGGACGGCATGGTCAACAACACCAAGGCCTGCCAGTTCAACCCTGCGGTTTTGCAGTGCAGCGGAGCGAAGGGAGCGGATTGCCTGTCTGCCGCCCAGGTGGGCGCCCTGAGCAAGGTCTTTTCCGGCCCGCGCAATTCGGCCGGGCAGGCGCTCTACGCCGGCCAGCCCTGGGATCCGGGCCTGGCCGCGCCGGGCTGGCGCGCCTGGACGCTGGGCAGCTCGACCACGGCCACGCCCGATGCACGCTACATCACGCTGATGGTGGATGCGCTCATCAACGAGTTCTTCACGCCGCCGGACCTCACGTTCAACCCGCTGGCCTTCAATTTCGACACCGACCCGGCACGCATGGCGGCTTACTCGGCAATCTATGACACCTATGCGGACGACAAGCTCACGGCCTACCGCCAGCGCGGCGGCAAGCTGCTGTTCATCCACGGCATGTCGGACCCGATCTTCTCGGCCAAGGACACGGTGGACTACTACGAGCGGCTCGCGGCCAACAATGGCGGCATGGCCACGACGCAGGGCTTTGCACGCACCTTCCTGGTGCCCGGCATGAACCACTGCTCGGGCGGCCCGGCCACGGACAGCTTCGACTCAATCCAGACCATGGTCGACTGGGTGGAAAAGGGCATTGCGCCCGACACCATTGCTGCGAAGGCGCTGCCCACGCAGGCGGACTACCCGAACCGCACCCGGCCGCTGTGCGCCTACCCGAAGTTCGCCAAGTACAAGGGATCGGGCAGCGTGGAGGACGCTGCCAGCTTTGTCTGTTCAACGGATTGAATGGATCAGCCCTTGGTGGCAGGGGCGGGCAGCTGCAGCTGCGCCTCCTGCACCACGCGGATGCAGTCGCGCATGTGCTGCTCGCCCAGGTAGCGCAGCGTGGCGTAGCCGATGGCGGCAGACACCGCCTGCCCGGCGATGGGCACGTACTTGGCCAGTTGCTTGGTGGTCAGGCGCACGCCCACGGTGCGGGCGGCGCGCAGCACCAGTTCCTGGGTGATGAGCTTGCCGATCAGTACCGAGCCGACCAGCGCCACGGCCTTTTGCACCTTTTCGCGTTTCTCGGGGTCGAGCTGGTCGAGTTGCTGCGCCGACAGGCCGAACTCCGAGCTGATCTGTGGCAACAGGCGCGACAGGAGGGCCGCGTCCACGGCCCAGTCCAGGCCCGGCACGGGCACGGTGCTGGCGGCGGCGGCCACCAGGGCGCGGCGGTGCAGCAGGCGCCGGCTGCGCTGAACGGCAGCAGCCATGGCAGGGTCATCGGCAGCCATTTGTCGGGCAGTGGGCATCGGTCACATCCTCAAGGTCGGGTTTGACGTGATCTGGGGCCACATGGCGTCAACGCAACCGGCCGGTGCTCAATTTTTCTTGATCAGCCCGTAGATGAACAGCAGCACGATGGAGCCCAGGATGGAGGCGATCCAGCCCGCCGCATCGCCCTGCTGGTACCACCCCATGGCCACGCCCACATAACTGGCCAGGAACGATCCCGCCACGCCCAGCAGGGCGGTCATGATCCAGCCCATGGAGTCGTTTCCGGGTTTGATGGCGCGCGCGATGAAGCCCACGACCAGTCCGATCAGCAGCGTTCCTATCAGTGAGAACATGGTTTTTGTCGCTTTGTGTGAAAGGTGAAAGAAGGAATGGCCCGACTGTAGCCGGGTGCTGGACCTCCGTCTGTCGGACAGCATGCATTGGATCCACCGCTCGCAGTTGTTGACATTGTCCCCGGCCATGTAGGACGCGCCGCACAAGGGTGTGCGCGTGCCGCTGATCACGGCCGGCCCGCGCAGTGGCTAGAGTCAGTGACATGCCCAAAAGCAGTTCGAAGGAGCACAGCATGCGCCCACCCTTGATCCCTTCCAAGGGGCCCACATCCTTCGTGGCGGCCCTCGCACTCGTTGCCGGAGTGCTGGCGGCGTCGCCATCGATGGCATTTGCCCAGGGTGACGAGGCCTCGCTGCAGCGCGGCGCCGTGGCCGACATGACGCCACAGCAGCGTTACAACACGGCGATCCGTGAGGCCGGCGGCGGCATGAAGGTCGCGCTGGAGGAATGCCGTGCCTTGGCGGGTGCCGAGCGCCGCTCCTGCGAAGCCCAGGCCCGGGCCCGCTACCAGGCCGACATGGCGGCCGCCAAGGAGTTCCTGCGCAACCCGAGTGCCCGGCCCGTGAATGTGACGGGCGGGCCCATCCGCAGCACCGAAAGCACCTACGTGGTCAAGCCATGAGTGTGCAAAGCAAAGCGCGCCCAGGGCGCGCTTGGTGGTGCCTGTCGCCGGTGGTGCGGCTTACTTGGCGGCGGTGGTGCTTGTCTCGACGGCCGTGGCTGCGGGCGTGACGCGGCGGGCGCCATCGAAGCGGCGCTGCCAGTAGGTCTGGCGCATGTCTTCCACCCGGACTTCCGATCCACTGCGAGGAGAGTGAATGAATTTGCCGTCACCCACATAAATGCCCACGTGGCTGAACGCCCGGCGCATGGTGTTGAAGAACACCAAGTCACCCGGCTGGAGTTCCTTCTTGTCGATCACCGTGGTGGTGGCGGCCTGCTGGTCGGCCCGGCGGGGCAGCAACAGCCCGACCGTCTGCTCGTAGATCGCACGGACGAAACCGCTGCAGTCGAACCCGGTTTCGGCACTGTTGCCGCCGCGCTTGTAGCGGACGCCGAGGAATCCCATGGCATTGCCCACGAGGTCGGACGCCTTGTCCGCCACCGTGTGGGCCTTGTCGGCCACGGTGTGCTGCATGTCCCTGAGCTGGGACAAGAGGCCCTTGTCCATCAGGATTTTTTCCATGTCATCCGCCTTTTCGGTGGATGGTGCAGCCTGTGCGCTGACAGCGCAAGCCAGGAGGAGGGTGCAAAACCATTTGGACATGGGGGCGAAGGGTACCACGCTAAATTGCCTGTTTTGTGAGGGAAGTCACGTATGCCTCCATGAGGGGGCTGGACTTGCCTGTGCCGCTCCCTTATACCAGTGGGTTGCATGGAACCCAGGTCCACCAAGGCTGACATGTATCTGACATCGAAAAGCCGCGTTTCTGCGCGTGCCGTGGGGTTTCTTGCTCTTTTTTCCATAGCGGGTGGGGGCATGGGGGCTGCCCATGCGCAGGCCGCTGCGCCCGCGGCACCTGCTGTCACCTTGGCGTCAGTGGCCACCGGCCTGGTGAATCCCTGGGCCGTGGCCTTCCTGCCCGAAGGCCGCTTCCTGGTCACCGAGCGGCCCGGCCGCATGCGGGTGGTCGAAGCCGATGGCCAACTGGGGCCCGCTCTGGCCGGTCTGCCCAGCATTGCTGCCGGAGGGCAGGGCGGCCTGCTGGACGTGGTGACCGACGCCGACTTTGCCAGGAACCGGCGCATCTTCTTTTGCTACTCGGAGCCCGGCGCGGCCGGCACTTCGGACAACAGCACGGCCTTGGCACGCGCCACCCTGGCTCCCGACAACCGTTCGCTGCAGGATGTGAAGGTCATCTTCAGCCAGAAGCCCAAGGTGGCGAGCAACCTGCACTTCGGCTGTCGCATCGTGCAGGCCCCTGACGGCAACCTGTTCCTGGCGCTGGGCGAGCGCTACCACCGCAAGGACGATGCGCAAAAGCTCGACAACCACCATGGCAAGATCGTGCGCATCACGGCCGATGGCGCGGTACCGGCCGACAATCCGTTCCGCGAGCGCGCCGGCGCCTTGCCAGAGATCTGGAGCTACGGCCATCGCAATGCCCAGGGTGCGACGCTCGCTCCCGACGGCAAGCTGTGGATGCACGAGCACGGCCCGCAGGGTGGCGACGAGATCAACCTGCCCCAGCCGGGCCGCAATTACGGCTGGCCGGTGATTACCTATGGCGAGAACTACGGCGGCGGCAAGGTGGGCGAGGGCACGGCCAAGGCCGGCATGGAGCAGCCGCTGCACTACTGGGTGCCCTCCATCGCGCCCTCGGGCATGGCCTTTCTGACCAGCGACCGCTACGGCGCCGCCTGGCGCGGCAGCCTGTTCGTGGGCTCGCTCAAGTTCGGCAAGCTGCACCGGCTGGAGGTAGCGAACGGCAAGGTGCAGCGTGAAGAAAAGCTGCTGCCGAACAACAACGAGCGCATCCGCGACGTGCGCCAGGGCCCCGACGGCTTTCTTTACCTGGTCACCGACAGCCCCCAGGGGCGGCTGCTGCGGCTGGCACCGGCGAGCTGAAGCTACTGCCGGGCAGCAGGGCTGCGACAATCGGGCATTCCCATTGAATTCCCGTACCGCCCATGCTGCTCGACGCCTCCGAATCCCAACTCGTCCTGGTGGACTACCAGGAACGCCTGATGCCCGCCATTGCCGACGGCGCTGCCGTGCTGGCCAATGCGCGCCGCCTGGCCCAGATTGCGCAGCTGCTGGAGGTGCCGGTCTGGGGCACGGAGCAGAACCCTTCGCGCCTGGGCCCCAACGATGCGGCCCTGCGCGCCCTGTGCCAGCGCACCCTGGCCAAGATGCATTTCAGCGCGGCCGAAGAAGGCCTGGGCGAATGGTTGCGACCCCCTGCCAAGCCCCAGCAGGGCGGCAATGCGCGCAGCCTGCCCAAGCACCTGCAGAAACCCGCCCAGCAGGCGCCCGAGCGCGGCACCATCGTGATCGCCGGCTGCGAGGCCCATGTCTGCCTGCTGCAGACCGCGTTGGACCTGATCGAAGACGAGTTCGAGGTCTGGGTCGTGACCGACGCCTGCGGCTCGCGCACCGACCGCAACCGCGACGCCGCCTTCGACCGCCTGGCCGGCGCGGGGGCCGAACTGGTCACGACGGAAATGGTGGCCTTCGAATGGCTGGGCAGCTGTGAGCACCCCGATTTCAAGGATGTGCTGGCGCTGATCAAATAAGCGGCTGGCACAGGCGCGCACCGTGTTCACCTTTGGCCGCGCCCATGAGGTCGCGCATGCGGTGCGTTTCGTCGGATCCCCGGAAAAAGCCGCCGTGCTGGTGGCTGTGATCGATGCGGTCCATGACCTGCTCGAAGGGCAGGGCTCCGAAGAAGCGGTGCTGGCCTGCTTGCGCACGGCCCTGGTCGAGGGCAAGTCGGGCACCTGGGAGTCGGCCGCCAGTTGGCTGCGCAAATTGGGTGCAGGGTATCCGGCCACGCAGCAGTTGTGGACCGAGCTCGCGGCCCATCGCAGCGCCACGGTGCGGTTCCGGGTGGCCTGCGAGGTCGAGGACTTGGCCGATCCCCTGCGGTCCGATCTGTTGCGCCTGCTGCTGCAGGACCCGAGCAAGCGGGTGCGAGAGCGCCTGGAAGGCCAGGTGCCCTGAGCATCGGTATGCGCGTCAGCTTCCCGCAAGCCCGTCATGAATAATTATGAATTCAGAAATGCGCCTCCCGAGGGGGCGCAGACGAGATGCTGGAGACAAACCATGACAACACGCTACGCAGATTTCTACCGCCAATCCATCGACCAGCCTGAGGCCTTCTGGGCCGAGCAGGCCCGGCTCATCGACTGGCAGACGCCGCCCGCCCAGATCTGCGATTACAGCAACCCCCCGTTCGCCCGCTGGTATGCGGGCGGCACCACCAACCTGTGCCACAACGCGGTGGACCGGCACCTGGCCGAGCGTGCCGACCAGCCGGCCCTGGTGGCCATCTCCACCGAGACGGACAGCGAGCGCAGCTACAGCTTTGCCGAGCTGCATGCCGAAGTGCAGCGCATGGCGGCTGTGCTGCTGGCCCTGGGCGTGAAGAAGGGCGACCGCGTGCTGATCTACATGCCCATGGTGGCCGAGGCGGCGTTCGCCATGCTGGCCTGCACGCGCATCGGGGCCCTGCATTCGGTGGTGTTCGGCGGCTTTGCCTCGGGCTCGCTGGCTTCGCGCATCGAGGATGCCGAACCCGTGGCCGTCGTCAGCGCCGACGCGGGATCGCGCGGCGGCAAGGTCGTGCCCTACAAGCCGCTGCTCGACGAGGCCATTGCCCAGTCGCGCCACAAGCCAGCCGCGGTGCTCATGGTCAACCGGGGCATGGCGCCCATGCAGCTGCACCCGGGGCGCGACCACGACTGGGCCGCCCTGCGCGCCCAGCACCTCGATGCCAGCGTGCCCTGCGAATGGGTGGACGCCACCCACCCCAGCTACACCCTGTATACCAGCGGCACCACTGGCAAGCCCAAGGGCGTGCAGCGCGACACCGGTGGCTACGCCGTGGCGCTGGCGGCCAGCATGCAGCACATCTTCGATGCGAAGCCGGGCGACACCTACTTCGCCACCAGCGACATCGGCTGGGTGGTGGGGCACAGCTACATCGTCTATGGCCCGCTGATCGCGGGCATGACGACCATCCTGTACGAGGGCCTGCCCATCCGCCCCGATGCGGGCGTGTGGTGGAGCATCGTCGAGAAATACCGGGTGACGCACATGTTCTCGGCCCCCACGGCCGTGCGCGTGCTCAAGAAGCAGGACGCAAGCTGGCTGCGCAAGTACGACGTGAGCAGCCTCAAGGCCCTGTGGCTGGCTGGCGAGCCGCTGGACGAGCCGACGGCGCAGTGGATCAGCGATGCGCTGCAGGTGCCCATCATCGACAACTACTGGCAGACCGAGACTGGCTGGCCCATCCTCACGCTGGCCAATGGCGTGGAGCCGCAGACCACGCGCTTCGGCAGCCCCGGCAAGGCCATGTACGGCTATGCCGTGAAGCTGATCGATGAATCCACGGGCGAGGAACTGACCGGTGCGAACCAGAAGGGCGTGGTCGCCATCGAAGGGCCGCTGCCGCCCGGCTGCATGCAGACCGTGTGGCGCGACGATGCGCGTTTTGTGAACACCTACTGGAAGAGCATCCCGGGCAAGCTCATCTACAGCACCTTCGACTGGGGCATCCGCGATGCCGACGGCTACCACTTCATCCTGGGCCGCACGGACGACGTGATCAACGTGGCCGGCCACCGCCTGGGCACGCGCGAGATCGAGGAGAGCATCGCCTCGCACCCCAACATCGCCGAGGTGGCCGTGGTGGGCGTGGCCGATGCGCTCAAGGGCCAGGTGGCCATGGCCTTCGCCGTGGCGCGCGATGCCAGCGGGCTGGGCGAGCCGGCTGCACGCCTCAAGCTCGAGGGCGAGGTCATGCAGCGGGTGGACCAGCAGCTGGGCGCCGTGGCCCGGCCCTCGCGCGTGCACTTCGTCACCGTGCTGCCCAAGACGCGCAGCGGCAAGCTGCTGCGCCGCGCCCTGCAGGCCGTGGCCGAGCGGCGCGACCCGGGCGACCTGACCACCATGGAAGACCCGGCTGCGCTGCAGCAGGTGCGGGAACTGGTGGGATAGCGCGGGTCGCCCGCTTCAGAGCCGGCGGACCTTGCCGCTGGCAGCGCGCACGTGGGTCTCGATGAAGTCCTGCATCTCGGGCGGAAGGTCGGCCACGGGCAGGGTGCTGAACTGCGCGGGAGAGAACAGCAGCAGCCAGACGCGCTCGAACTGCCAGACCTCCTTCACGCTGCGCCAGGGCAGGGTGGCCTGGCCTGCCTGCGAAGTGAGCGTGAAGTGTTCCTCCTTCGTGCGCAGCGCGGCCCGGGCCGTGCCGCCCATGTCGCGCAGCTTGGCCATGGCGTTGCGGTAGTGCACGGCATAGACCATCATGCCCACCAGCACGCTGATGGCCACGGCCGTGCCGACCACGCCGACCTGCCAGGAGCGGTCGCCCTGCGCGAGCAGCACGCCCAGCCACAGCAGCATGGCCCCGGTCACGAGCACCGTGCGCAGCCCCACCGAACGGCGCCAGAAGCAGAGGACGGCATGGCGCACCAGATCGGGCGTGTAGTGCAGGGTGGTTTCCAGGGGCATGGGATCGCAGCGCAAAGGGCTGCAGTGTGCCACCGCGTGCGGCGGCGGTGCTCAGTGTGGCCGCGAACGCTGCCAGCCCGCTGGCGTCTGCCACTGGGCAGCCCACTCCACGAACTGCGCGAGCGCCATGGGCCGGGCAATGCAGTAGCCCTGGGCCTGGGCGCAGCCCAGCTGTTGCAGCATCTGGCCCTGCTCGATGGTTTCCACGCCCTCGGCGATCACGCGGTAGCCGAAGGAGCGTGCCAGGCCGATCACGCCCTGCACGATGGCCAGGTCACCCGGGTCGCCCATCATGCCGTGCACGAAGCTCTGATCGATCTTGAGCGTGTCCATGGGCAGGCGGCGCAGGTAGGTCAGCGACGAATAGCCGGTGCCGAAGTCGTCGAGCGACACGCTCACGCCGAGTTCGCGCAGCCGGGTCAGCGTGGCCGCCACCGCACTGATGTCGTAGAGCGCGGCGCTTTCGGTGATCTCGATCTCGACCTGGCGCGCATCGATGTCGGGGCGCTCGGCCAGCATCCGGGCCATCCAGTCGGCAAAGCCGGGGTGCTGCAGGTGCAGGGCTGAGATGTTGATGCTCAGGGGCAGGGCCAGGCCATGGCCGTTGAGCTGCCTGAGCAGGTCCAGCGCCGCCCCGACCACCCACTGGCCAAAACCGATCTCGAGTTCGGTGCCCTCCAGCAGTGGCAGGAAGGCGCCGGGCGGCAGCAGGCCACGCTCGGGGTGCTGCCAGCGGGACAGGGCCTCGGCGCCCACGACCGCGCCGCTGCGCATGTCCACTTTGGGCTGCAGGTGCAGGATGAACTGGGCGCCCGCGATGGCCTCCTGCAGGTGCTTGCCCTGCTCGCGCTGGGCCACCAGGGCCCGCTCCTGCGCGGCATCGAACTGGTGGAAGCGGTTGCGCCCGGCCTGCTTGGCTGCGTACATGGCCTGGTCGGCATGGCGCAGCAGGGTGTCGGCATCGGCCTCGTCCAGCGGGAACACCGTGTAGCCGATGCTGGCGGTGACGACCACGCGCTCGGTATCGAGCGCGTAGGGGGCGGAGATGTTCTCCATCACCCGCGAGAGCATGCGTTCGCATTCGGCGGTGTCGGCCAGGTCGGGCAGCAGCATCACGAACTCGTCGCCGCCCAGGCGGGCCACGCTGTCGCCGGGGCGCAGGGCGCGTGTCAGGCGGCCCGCCACCATCACCAGCAGGCGGTCACCGGCGCCATGGCCCAGGCGGTCGTTCACGGGCTTGAAGCCATCGAGGTCTAGGTAGCCGACGCCTAGCTGGGTGCCGCGCTCGCGCGCCTGGTCCAGGCACTCCTGCAGCCGGCGCGCCAGCAGCACGCGGTTGGGCAGGCCGGTCAGGGCGTCGAAGTGGGCCAGCTTCTGCAGCAGCACCTCCTGCTCGCGCTGGGGCGTCACATCGAGCGCCACGCCCAGCATGCGCTGGGGCTGGCCGCCTGCACCAAAGCTCACGATCTTGCCCAGGTTGCGCACCCAGCGCGTGCCCTCGTGCGGGGCGGGCACCTTCCAGGTCGCGTCGAACGGCGTGGCCGGCCGTGCCGCATGGCGCGCCACTTCGGCCGTGATGCGGTCGATATCGTCCGCCGCCACCGCGCTGGTCCACTGCATCGAGGTCTGGGCGATCGGGCCGGGGTTCTTGCCCTGCATGGCTGCCCAGCGGCTGTCGCCGGTGATGGTGCCGCGCTCCAGGTCCCAGTCCCACAGGCCCAGCGAGGCAGCGGAGATGGTCAGCGACAGCAACTCCTCGCGCTCTCGGACCTGCTCTTCCTGGCGCTTGCGGTCGGTGATGTCGTGCACCGAGAACAGCCAGCAGGGCTCGCCATCGAAATCGATGGGGCGCATGGACTGCAGCACGGTCAGCCGGCTGCCCGAGCGGGCCTTGAGCGTCACCTCGTGGCTGGTCTGGGGGTCCCCGCGCTCGAAGGCCTGTATCAGCTGCTGGCGCTCCTCGGGGGTGAAGATGCCCAGTTGCACGGCGGTGCGGCCCACGGCCTCGCTGCGTGGTATGCCCAGCAGGGTTTCCCAGGCCGGGTTCACGTCCAGGTACTGGCCATCGCTGCGGCGCGACAGCCCCATGGGGAACGGCATGAGCTGGAAGATGCGCGAGAAGCGCTCTTCGGACTGGCGCAGGCGCTCGGTGGCGCGCCTGGCCGCGTCGATGTCCTGCATGACCCCGCGCACGCGCGTCACACGGCCGTTCTCGATGACGGGCTCGCCCCGGGCGCGCACCCACAGCAGGTGGCCATCGGCGTGGATCACCTCCAGCTCCAGGCTCCATTCGGCCCGATCGAGGATGCTGGAGCGGAAATGGTTGCGCAGCGTCTCGCGGTAGGCGGGCGCCACCATGCGGTCGATGTAATCGGTCGGCAGGGGCGAGCCGGGCGGCATGCCGTGGATGTCGAAGCACACGTCCGACCAGTAGACCAGGCCCTTGCCGCGCACGTCTTCCCAGGCGCCCAGGCGCGCCAGCCGGCCCGCCTGCTGCAGCAGGCTGTTGAGGGCGCGCAACTCGTCGCTGGTGCGTTGGGCCTCGGACATGTCGTGGAAAACGAAGACAAAACAGTTTTCGCCATCCACAAGCACGGACCGTGCCGACATCAGTCCCGGGATGCGCACGCCACGCCGCTGGGCCACCAGGGGTAGGCGGTCCACCTTGCCGTGGCGCTGGTAGGCGTCCAGCAGGCGCCTGCGCTCCCCGTCGCTGGCCCAGATCCTGAGCTCGGTCGAGGTGCGGCCCACGACCTGGTCGTGGGGCAGACCGAACATCTCGCAGAACGCCGGGTTCACATCGACGTAGCGGCCGTCCGAGACGCGGCTGATGCCCGCCGGGTCGGGCAGTGTCTGGTAGAACGAGGTGTACTTGGCCTCGGAGTCGCGCAGCGCCTGCTGGGCCTCGCGGTGGGCGGAGATGTCCACGTCCATGCCGATCAGGCGCAGGGGCTTGCCCGCGGCGTCGCGCAAGGACACCATGCCGCGCGACATCAACCAGCGCCAGCGGCCGGTGGTATCGCGCACGCGGAACTCGGCCTCGTAGGTGTCTTCGAGCCCATCCATGGCGCGGGCGAGCTTGGCGGCATTGCGCTCCCGGTCCACCGGGTGGCGCAGGTCGTACCAGCGCTGCCACAGGTCCGGTGACTGGAGCGCCTCGTCGCCCAGGCCGAACTGCGCATAGAAGCTGCCTTCGCAGCGGAACTGGCGCGTGTCCACATCCCATTCCCAGCGCCCGCCGTTCAGGGAGTCGAGCGCCATGCGCAGTTGCTGCTCGCGCTGACCCAGGGCCCGGTGGGTCGACTCCTCGGCATCCATCGACCGGGCCTTGCTGATCAGCAGCAGGCGGCAGCTTCCCAGCACCAGGATGCCGGTGCCATGCTGCCAGGGCAGGTTTTCCCACCAACTGGCGACGAGGGGGGTCTCCGCCTGCGCGCCCGCTGCCGTGAGCAGCAGGCCGCTGACCACCGGCAGGCTCAGCGCCAGGCCCAGCATTTCCGGCCAGCTGCGTTGGCCCCGGTAGAGTGCCACCTGCCGCCACAGGGCCCCGCAGGCCCAGGCACCGACCAGTACCAGTGCCCCGGCGGGCGAGGGCGAGCCCTGGATCCAGGTGGCCACCAGAAAGGCCAGGCCGGCGCACAGGGCGGTGGCGCGCACACCGAAGCACAGGGCCACGAAGGCGGTGGCCGTGGGGTAGGCCACCAGGCCGGTGCCGCTGGGCTGGAGGTTGAGCACGGCCAGCATGGCGGCCGACACCAGGCCCCCCGCCAGGCCGGCCAGCCACTCGGTGCGCCGGGAGGGTGCCAGCACCTCCCGGGGCGGCAGCAGGGCCAGGCCCAGGACGGTCAGCAGCAGCAACAGGCTGCCGGCGAGCAGGGTGTTATGCGCCATGGTGCCCGTGGTCGGCCCCCTGCGCCGAGGCGTTCAGCCAGGGCCCTGCGGTAAAGCATGTAAGCAGATGAAAAACCGGCGCGGGAACCATGCGCCGAGTTTAGGGCCGTTCTGCAGCCCCCCAGGCCGGTGCACGCGTCCTGACAAGCCCGGTTGACAACAGCGTGCCGGTGACGATGACCGCGGCGCAGCCCAGCATCCACAGGGTGATGCGCTCCTGCAGGAACAAAGCGCCGTAGAGCACCGCGAACACCGGGGTGAGAAAGGTCACGGCCAGTGCCCGGCTCGGGCCCGCGTGGGCGATGAGGCGAAAGTACAGGATGTAGGCGATGCCCGTGCACAGCACGGCCATGGCCACGATGGCAGCCCAGGCGCGCAGGCCGGGCATCAGCGCCGGCCACAGCCAGAGGGTGGGCAGCGCCAGCCCGAGGGCGGCGCCCAACTGGCTGCCCGTGGCGGTGGCCAGCGGCGGGATGCCCGCCAGATGGGTGCGCGCGAAGCTGGCCGCCAGGCCATAGAACGCCGATGCCAGCAGACAGGCGCCGATGGCCCAGTGGGCCTGGTCGGTCTTGAAGCCCGTGCCGGCCGGGGCCCGCCAGGCCAGCAAGGCCACCCCCAGGAATCCCAGCGCCAAGCCCAGCCAGCGCAGGCGTCCGATGCGGTCGCCCAGCCACACCCAGGCGATCAGCGCGCCAAACAGGGGCACGGTGGCGTTGAGGATGGAGCTCAGGCCTGTGGCGATGTGCAGCACGGCCCAGGAAAACAGCGCGAACGGAATCGCCGAATTGATGATGCCGGCCAGCATGATGGGGCGCCAGTGCTGGCGCAGCGCCGGCCAGTGGCCCTGGCGCAGCAGGATGGGCCAGAGGAACACGGTTGCCACGGCCACCCGCAGCCCGGCCGTGGGCAGCGGCCCGAATTCCGAGGCGCCCATGCGCATGAACAGGAAAGAGGCGCCCCAGAGCGAGGCCAGCAGGACGAATTCGCCGATCCAGGCGGAGACAGGGCGGGTGGCGGAATCGCTCATGCTGCCAGCAGGTCCAGCGTGCGCGGGCGCGCGCCCTCGATGGCCAGCAAGGCGCCCTTGCGCTCCAGGCCGCCGGCATAGCCGGTGAGGCTGCCGTCGGCGCCCAGCACACGGTGGCAGGGCACGACCACGCTGATCGGGTTGCGTCCCACGGCCGCGCCCACGGCGCGCACCGCGCGCGGGCGGCCCAGCGCCCGGCTCAGGTCGCCATAGGTGGAGGTGGCGCCGCAGCCAATGGCCAGCAGTGCGCGCCAGACCTCCTGCTGGAAGCTGGTGCCGCCCGACAGGTCCAGCGGCAGCTCGAACGCGCGGCGTTCGCTGCGCAGGAACTGCTGCAACTGGCCCGCGGCCTCCTGCATCAGGGCATGGCCGCTCACCTCGGGCCAGGCACCGGGGCCGTCGAGCAGGGGCGTGGGCTGGTGCCGCTGGCCATCGAACCACAGGCCGACCAAGCCCTGGGGAGAAGCCGCCAGGCGCACGGCGCCCAGCGGGGAGTCGGCGCGCGCTTGCACCGTGGCGGGATGGAATTGCATGGAAGCGGGGGTCTCTCTATATATGCAGGTGCTGTAGGCGCAGATAGGCCGTGGCCATGTCAGGCGGGGGATGCCTGCCGGGCTGCCGTTGCGGGTAAGGGCAGTTCCGCCCAGGCGCGCAAGACGGCATAGCTGCGCCAGGGACGCCAGGCGGCGGAGGCCTCGGTGGCGGCGCGGGCCGGGTGCTTCTGGCCCTGCACGCCCAGGGCCTTGTGCAGCGCCACGTCGCCAGCCGGGAAGGCGTCGGGCCAGCGCAGCACGCGCATGGCGATGTACTGCGCCGTCCAGTCGCCGATGCCGGGCAGGGCGCACAGGGCCTCTGTGGTGCTGGCCACGTCGGCACCCGCATGCAGGGCCAGGGCACCGCTGTCCACCGCCTGTGCCAGGGCCACGATAGCGGCTTGCCGCTGGCGCACGATGCCCATCTGGCCCAGGGTGTCGCCCTCGGCCCGGGCCAGCACGGCGGGCGGGGGGAAAAGGCGGGTCAGTTCGGGCCAGGGCGTCTCGATGGGCTCGCCCAGGCGCTCCACCAGGCGCTGGCCCAGGGTGCGGGCGGCGGCCACGGTGATCTGCTGGCCCAGCACGGCACGCACGGCCAGCTCGAAGCCGTCGAAGGCGCCAGGCACGCGCAGGCCATCGCCTTCGGGAAAGCGCTGGTGCAGCACGGCATTGATGGCGCCGGGGTCTGCGTCCAGGTCGAGCATGGCGCGCACCCGGGCGATCACCACGGGCAGCACCGGGTACAGGCTGTCGCTGGTCTGCAGCAGCACCTGGTGGCGGGTGGTGTCGAAGCGCGCGCTGAGCCAGCCGGTCACCTCCGTTGCCCCTGTCACGGCGGGGGACAGGCGCACCGTGCGCCGCAGGGCGGGGGCGCCGTCGCCTTCCTGCTGCACCCATTCCACCCCCAGAAAACGGCGCCGTTCGAAGAAGGCCAGCAGCGCCGGTACATCCAGCGGCGGGCGGTAGGCCAGGCGCAGCGTGCCCGTGCGGGGGGCGCCTTGGGCACTGCCGCTTTTGCGCAGCTGGCTGGGGTTCAGACCGTAGTGCTCGGCAAAGGCCGCATTGAAGCGGCGTACGCTGCCGAAGCCGCTGGACAGCGCCACCTGGGTGATGGGCAGCGGTGTATCGGTCAGCAACTGCTTGGCCGTGAGCAGGCGTCGGGTCTGCAGGTACTGCAGTGGCGAGACGCCCAGGGCCGCCTCGAAGATGCGGCGCAGGTGCCGGTCGCTCACGCCCAGGCGCTCGGCCAGGCGGGCCACGGTGGCGCCCTGGCCATCGTTGCCGGGGTTGCGGGCCCAGCCCTCGGGCGCATCGAGCAGGCGCACCGCCTCGCGCACCAGGATGTCCGAGGCGTCCTGCGTCGACCAGGCCAGGGACTGGGGGGCCATCTCGGGCCGGCAGCGCAGGCAGGGGCGAAAACCCGCACTCTCGGCCTGGGCCGCCATGGCGAAGAAGCGGCAGTTCTCGCGCCGCGGCGTGCGCACCGAGCACACGGGCCTGCAGTAGATGCCGGTGGAGGTCACCCCCGTGAAAAAGCGCCCATCGAAGCGGGCATCGCGGGTCTGCAGGGCCAGGTAGCGGCCTTCGTCATCCGCCACCGTATCGGTGGTGATGGTGGGCTGGCCGGGGGAGGGCAGGGGGCTGGACATGGGGGGAATGATAGGTCGCGCCTGTATCCAGGCTGGCCGTTTTCGGACATATGCCCCTGCCAACGTGGTTACGATCCTTGCCTGGAGCTGCAGGGGGCGCCCCCTACAATCCAGCGCTCTGTTCCAACGCTCACTGCAAAGGCCCCCCACGTGCAACCCACGCCCGCCATTTTCAAAGCCTATGACATCCGCGGCATCGTGCCGACCACCCTGAACGAAGAGGTCGCCCTGGGCCTGGGCCGCGCCTTTGGTTCTGCCGCCCGTGCCGAAGGCCAGACCACGGTCGCCGTGGGCCGCGATGGCCGCCTGTCCGGCCCGGCGATGTCGGCCGCGCTGATCCAGGGGCTGGTGGAAGCCGGCATCGAGGTGATCGACGTGGGCATGGTCACCACGCCCCTGCTGTATTTTGCGGCCAGCACCCTGTGCACCAGCGGCATCCAGGTCACCGGCAGCCACAACCCGCGCGACTACAACGGCTTCAAGATGGTCCTGAATGGCCGTGCCATCTATGGCGAGGAGATCCAGTCCCTGCGCCGCACCATGGAGCAGGAAAGCTGGCAGCTCGCCGCCGGTGGCAGCGTGCGCCATGTGGATGTGCTGCCCGCCTACCGCGACCGGATCGTGGGTGACGTGAAGCTGACGCGCCCGCTCAAGATCGTGGTCGACTGCGGCAACGGCATTGCCGGTGCCACAGCGCCCGCCATCTTCCGCGCCCTGGGCTGCGAGGTGATCGAGCTGTTTTCCGAGGTGGACGGCAATTTCCCCAACCACCATCCCGACCCGAGCAAGCCCGAGAACCTGCGTGACCTGATCGCCGCGTTGCAGGGCAGCGATGCCGAGCTGGGCCTGGCCTTCGACGGCGATGGTGACCGCCTGGGCATCGTCACGCGCGATGGCACCAACATCTTCCCCGACCGGCAAATGATGCTGTTCGCCCAGGACGTGCTCACGCGCGTGCCTGGCGGCAACATTCTGTTCGACGTGAAGTGCACCCAGCGCCTGGCACCGGCCATTGCCGCTGCAGGCGGTGTGCCGGTGATGTTCAAGACCGGCCACTCGCTCATCAAGGCGCGCATGAAGGAGCTCGATTCGCCCCTGGGCGGCGAGATGAGCGGCCACATCTTCTTCAAGGAGCGCTGGTACGGCTTCGACGACGGCACTTACGCCGGCTGCCGCCTGCTCGAAATCCTGAGCCGCCACGCCGACCCGAGCGCCGTGCTCAACGCGCTGCCCACCAGCTTTTCGACGCCCGAGCTCAATGTGGCCTGTGCCGAGGGCGAGCCGCACCGCCTCACGGCCGAGCTGCAAGGCCTGGCGGCCGGCAGTTTCAGCGCGCCGGCCCAGGTCAACACCATCGACGGGCTGCGCGTGGACTGGCCAGACGGTTTCGGCCTGATCCGCGCGAGCAACACCACCCCCGTGCTGGTGCTGCGCTTCGAGGGGCATACCGAGGAGGCACTTGCGCGCATCGAGGCCGCCATGCTGGCGCTGCTGCACAAGGTCAAGCCCGATGCGCAGTTGGGCGCGGCCGCCCACTGAGTCCGGGGCCTGTCCCCCTCCTTTTTCGAACGCGCTTTCCTTGACTACTCCCCTGTCTCCCTTGCTGCGCATCGCCGCGGCGCAATCGATTTCCGTGCCTGGCCAGGTGCAGGCCAATGTGCAGTCGCACCTGTCCATGGTGCACGAAGCTGCCCGGCACGGTGTGCAGTTGCTGGTGTTTCCCGAGCTCTCGCTCACGGGTTATGAGCCCGCGCTGGTCGCGGACCTGGTGCTTGGTGCCGACGATCCCTTGCTCGCGCCCCTGCGCGAAGCCGCACGCAGCACCGGCATGGCGCTGGTGGTGGGCGCCCCCGCGGCCCCGGTCACACCGGGTGGCAAGCCCGCCATTGGCGCCTGGGTGTTCGAGGCCGATGGCAGCGCAGCCCTGTACCGCAAGCGCTACCTGCACCCCGGCGAGGAGCAGTTCGCCAGTGCCGGCAGCGAAGACTTCCACGTGCGCCCGCTCGCGGGCCAGCCGACGGCGCTGGCCGTGTGCGCCGACACCACGCACCCGGAGCACGCCCGGGCGGCCCTCGACGGCGGTGCCTTGCTGTATGCCTGCGGCTCGGTGATTTCCGAAGGCGGCTACGCCAAGGACTCCAGCCAGCTGCAGGGCTATGCCGCAGACCTCGGGTTGGCCGTGCTGATGGCCAACCATGGCGCCCCCACGGGCGGGTATGCCTGTGCGGGCCGCAGCGCCTTCTGGGCGCCTGGCGGCGAGCGGGTGGTTGCAGCCCCCGGCGTGGGGGCCTGCCTGGTCGTGGCGTCCCGCGAGGGCGGCGCATGGCAAGGCCGTGTGATCGAGATCGCCACGCCATGAGGCAGCCCGCATGACCACCGCGCGCGCGCTGTATTCCATGGTGACCTGGGCGGCCCAGCCGTTGCTGCGCCGCAAGCTGCGCCGCCGCGCCGCCGCCGAGCCCGGCTATGCCGTGGCGGTGGGCGAGCGATTTGGCCGCTACCCCCAGCCCATCGACAGCCTGGTACTGCACAGCAGCACCGATCCGCTGGGCCAGTTCGTCTGGATCCATGCGGTGTCGCTGGGCGAGACCCGCGCTGCCGCCATCCTGCTGGCCGAGCTGCGCGCGCAACTGCCCGGCATGCGCCTGCTGCTCACGCATGGCACGGCCACGGGCCGGGCCGAAGGGGAAAAGCTGCTGCAGGCGGGCGATGTGCAGGTCTGGCTGCCCTGGGACACGCAGGGCGCCGTGCTGCGCTTTCTGCGCCAGTTCCGCCCGGCCATCGGCATCCTGATGGAGACCGAAGTCTGGCCCAACCTGGTGGCCGCCTGCCGCCGGCGTGGTGTGCCGCTGGTGCTGGCCAATGCCCGTTTCAACGAACACTCGCTGCGCAAGGCGCGGCGGGTGTCGCCGCTGGCGCGCCCGGCCTATGCGGCACTGACGGCTGTGTACGCCCAGACCGAGGACGATGCCGATCGCCTGCACGCCATCGGCGCGCAGGTGCACGGCGTGTTCGGCAACCTCAAGTTCGACGTGGTGCCCGACGTGGCCCAGCTCGAGCTCGGGCGTGCCTGGCGCGTGCAGGCCCTGCGCCCCGTGGCCATGCTGGCCAGCAGCCGCGAAGGCGAAGAGGCGCTGTGGCTGGACGCGATCCGCGCCTGGAGCACCTCGCGCGCCGACGCGGCGCAGCCCGTGCAGTGGCTGGTCGTGCCGCGGCATCCGCAGCGCTTCGACGCGGTGCAGCAGATGCTCGAGGCTGCCGGCCTCACGGTGTCGCGCCGCAGCACCTGGAGCCTGCTGCCCGAGCCGGCCGATGTGTGGCTGGGCGACTCGCTGGGCGAGATGGCCCTGTACTACGGCATGGCCGATGTGGCGCTGCTGGGTGGCAGCTTCGCGCCGCTGGGCGGGCAGAACCTCATCGAGGCGGC
The DNA here is from genome assembly GCF_058783375.1 of Acidovorax sp. FW305-C-20-28. Lineage (NCBI taxonomy): Bacteria > Pseudomonadati > Pseudomonadota > Betaproteobacteria > Burkholderiales > Comamonadaceae > Acidovorax > Acidovorax sp. FW305-C-20-28. The sequence goes on from NZ_JBYSYM010000003.1 coordinate 193,368, forward strand.
GGCCTGCGGCTGCCCCGTGGTGCTGGGCCCGCACACCTTCAATTTTGCCGAGGCCGCCGAACTGGCCTGCGCCGCCGGTGCGGCGCAGCGCGTGCCCGACCTCACGGCCGGAGTCGCGCAGGCCGTGCAGCTGGTGCGCGACCCGACGCAGCAGGCGGCCGCCAGCGAGCGCGCGACCCGCTTTGCGCGCCAGCACCGGGGCGCCGCCCGTGCCACCGTGCGTGAACTGCTGCAGTTGGTGCGCCGGCGCACGGTGGGACGCTTCGAAGATTCCGATGTCTGAGCGGGCGCCGCCGTCCACCCGTACGGCGGTGCTGGCCGACGCCCCCGCCATTGCCGGCTTGATGGGGCAATTGGGCTACGAGGCCGGTGAGGCGCTGATCGCCCGCAAGCTGGGCATCCTGGCCACCCACGCCTTCGACCGGGTGCTGCTGGCCGAGGTGCACGGTGTTGTCGCCGGGGTGATCAGCCTGCATGTGTTCGAGCTTTTCCACGCCGAAGGCCGGATCGGCCGAATCACCTCGCTGGTGGTGGATGCGGCCCACCGCGGTAACGGGGTGGGCGAAGCGCTGGTGGCCGCGGCGGACCGCTTTTTCATCGGGCAGGGCTGCGTGCGCGCTGAGGTCACGAGCGGTGACCACCGGCCTGCGGCCCATGCCTTCTACGCGGCGCAGGGCTATGGGCCGGATGAGCGGCGCTTTCTCAAGCGCTACCCGCCACCGGGCTGATCCGGCGTCGGACGGGGGCCTTCAGCATTTCTTCAGCCTGGCTTCACCTTGCGCGAAGCCTGGCTTCCTATCGTGCCGGGAGATCGCAGCAAAGGGCTGCGGTCGACTCCAACCAGGTACGACATGAATCTTCAGAATTTGCATTCCCGGCCCTCGGCGCAGGCCGGCACCCCTGGGCGCCGCCGGGTCTGGTGGCTGGGCCTTGGCATCGGCACCGCTGCGGCACTGGCTGCGTGCGGCGGCGGTGGGCCGGAGGGCGGCAGTGCCGGCGGCGGCTACAAGGCCGAGATCCGCCGCACCGCCCATGGCATTCCCCACATCGAGGCCGAGGACGAGAAAGGCATCGGCTACGGTGTGGGCTATGCCTACGCCCAGGACAATTTCTGCCTGCTGGCGGAGCACTTCGTCACCGTGCGGGGCGAGCGTTCGCGCTACTTTGGCGCCGGGGACGCCCCCGAGGCGGGGCAGGGCACGCTGGCCACCAACCTCACCTCCGACCTGTTCTACCGCTACCACAACGACGAGGCCCAGTTGCGGGCAGCCTGGGGCGCCTACAGCGCACCGGTGAAGGCGCTGTTCAAGGGCTTTGCCGCGGGCTACAACCGCTACCTGCGCGAAACCGGGGCCGCAGGCCTGCCGGCGGACTGCAAGGGTCAGGCCTGGGTGCGCGCCGTGGACGACACCGACCTGGTGCGCCTGATGCGCGACTATGGGGCCATGAACGGCATCGCCGACATGGCGCCCTTCCTCGCCCAGGCCGCGCCGCCCGGACGCGGCAGCCAGGCCGCGCAGGCCTCCGGGCAGGTTTCATCCCTGCAGTCCCTGCTGCGCAAGCCCGTCACGGGCAGCAATGCCATGGCGCTGGGCAGCGATGCCACCGACAACGGGCGCGGCCTGCTGCTGGGCAACCCCCATCTGCCCTGGAATGGCGTGCTGCGCATGTACCAGCTGCACCTGAGCATTCCCGGCCGCATGGACGTGATGGGCGCAAGCCTGCCCGGCCTGCCGATGGTGGGAATCGGCTTCACCCGCGATTTCGCCTGGACGCACACCACCAACACGGCAGCGCGCATCACTTTCCACCAACTGCAGCTGGACCCGGCCGACCCCACCCGCTACGTGGTGGATGGCCGCAGCAAGCCCATGGAGCGCAAGGCCCTGCGGGTGGAGGTGCTGCAGCCCGACGGGCGCATCGCGGTGCATGAGCACACCTACTACGCCACCGACTTCGGCACGGTCCTGGCCCACCCGCAACTGCCCTGGGACAGCCGCCACGCCTATGTGGTGCGCGATGCCAACACCGACAACCACCGCCTGGCAGAACAGTGGCTGGCCATGAACCAGGCCGGATCGCTTGCCGAGATGAAGGAGGCGGTGCTGCGCATCGTGGGCAATCCATGGAACAACACGCTGGCGGTGGATGCCGCGGGGCGCGCCCTGTTCATGAGCGCCACGCCGACGCCGAATGTCTCTGTGCAATTGCTGCAGGACTGCCGAGCGGCCTTCGCCGAGGACGCCCTGGCCGCGCTGCCGGCTGCGCTGCTGCGTGGCGACACGGCCCGCTGCCATTGGGCGAGCGACCCCGCGGCGCCGCAGTCCGGCATCTTCGCCGGCCGCAGCCTGCCCGTGCTGGAGCGGCGCGACTATGTGCACAACGCCAACGACAGTGCCTGGCTGACCAACCCCGCCGTGCCACTCACGGGCTTTTCACCGCTGCTCAGCGTGGCGGATGCACCGCAAGGCCTGCGCACCCGCCAGGGCCTGGCCTGGCTGCAGGCCGCGCTGCAGCCGCGCAACGGCCTGCCTACCCGGCGCGTGTCCCAGGACCAGGTGCAGGCCATGGTGCTCGACAACCGCTCCTACCTGGCCGAGCTGGTGCTGGACGACATGCTCTCGCTGTGCCCCGGGGGCAGCCGCATGGGCGCCCCCTCGGCCGAGCTGCGCCAGGCCTGCTCGGCGCTTGCCGCCTGGAACCGGACCGCCGGCCTCGATGCCGGCATCGGCTATGGCTATCTGGAAGACTTCGCGCTGTCGTTCCTGGGGCAGGCGCCCGACGTCTGGCGTGTGCCCTTCGATACCACCGATCCGGTGAACACCCCACGCGGCCTGCGCGTGGAGCAGCCCGCGGTGGCCGAGCAGGTCCGCGCGGCGATGGAGGCGGCCGTGCGCAACGTGGCCGCGCGCGGCTGGGCGCCGGGCCAGCGCTGGGGCGACATCCAGGGCGTGACGCGGGGCGGGTGCCGCATCCCCGTGCCGGGAGGGGTGGAGGAGCTGGGTATCTACAACGTGGTGGGGAGCCTCGATACCACGGGCAATGGCCAGCGCGAAGCCTTGCTGGGCACGAGCTACCTGCAGGCGGTGGGGTTCACGGCCGAAGGGCCGCGCGCCCGGGCGATCCTGGCCTACTCGCAATCCTCCAACCCGGCTTCCGCCTGGTCCGCCGACCAGAACGAGCGCTTTGCCCGGCGCGAATGGGTCGATCTGCCCTTCACCCGCGTGCAGATCGATGCCCAGCCCGGTGTCTCGCGCAGCGTGATTGCGGAGTGAGGGGGGCAGCGCCGGCGCCGGGTGAATCAGTCGCCACCCTGGCCTTGTGCCAGGGGCAGGGCCACCCGCACCAGGAGCCCGCCGCCGGTGCCCTCGTGCAGGCTGGCACGGCCGCCATGGCGGGCCGCCACGTTCTGCACGATGGCCAGGCCCAGGCCGCTGCCGCTTTGCACCTGGTCGGGCACGCGGAAGAACCGGTCGAACACGCGCTCGCGCCACTGCACCGCAATGCCGGGGCCCTGGTCGGAGACGCTGAGCAGCACCTCGGTACCAGTGCGCTCGAGCGCTGCATGCACGGTACCGCCCCGCGGGCTGTACTTGATGGCGTTGTCCACCAGGTTGTCGACCAGGGACACCAGGCCTTCGCGGTCGCCGGACACCGTGACCGGCCCCGTGGCCACAAGCTCCAACTCCACCCCGGCGGCGGCCGCCAGACCGTCGAACTCCGCCAGGCGGTCCTGCACCAGCGTGTCCAGGCGCACGGAAGAGGGCATGCCGGCGTCGGCCGTGGCGTCGCTGCGCATGAGCTGCAGCAGCTGCGCCACCATGCGTGTCGCGCGTTCATTGCTGCGCAACAGGCTGTCCATGAGTTCGCGCTGGCGCGGGTCGGTGGACTGCTGGTGCAGCGCCTCCACGTTGACGCGCATGGCGGCCAACGGCGTGCGCAGTTCGTGGGCCGCGTCGGCGATCAGCACGCGTTCGCGTTCGGCGCTGTTGCGCACCCGGGAGAGCAGTGTGTTGATGCTGCGCACAAAGGGCCTGAGCTCGGCATGGCGCGGCTGGAACTGCAGGGGGGCCAGATCGCCGGGTCCGCGCGTGGCGATCTCCTCGCTCACGCGCCGCCAGGGCCGCAGGGCCAGCCGCACCGACCACCAGGCCGGAAACGCCAGGAAGGGCAGGCTCACCAGCAGCGGCAGGATGTAGTAGCCGCGCGAGTTGAAGGTGATGAGCAGGCGCGGCAGGTCCGGTATGGCGATCGCCACCTCGGTGTCCGCTGTCGCCGAGCGGCGGGTGCGCATGCGCCAGGTCTTGCCATCGACCTGCACGTCCTCCACCGTGTTGATCTGCCGGTTGCGCACCAGTTGCACGTTGGGCGGGGAGCGGTAGAGGGGCTCACCCTTGTGCCAGACAAACAGCACCGGTGCGAAACTGCCGTCTTCTTCGCCGTCGCCGTACTCGGTGCGCAGGGCCTTGTCGAAGTCCCGAAGCGCCTCGGCCTGGCGGGCAGGGTCATCGGCCAGCTTGTCGGTGATCGACAAGGCCAGGTCGAAGACCGGGTCGCTGTTCAGCAGGTCGTTGTCGCCATGAGCGGCCAGCAGCAGGGCGCCGACGAGCGTCGTCCACAGCACGAGCATCACCGCCATCTGCGCCAGCAGCAGCCGGCGGCCGAGTGAAGGCTGCAGCCAGCGCCGCAGCCGTGCCAGCGCGCGGCGCATCAGGCACCCCCCGCGGCATCGGGCAGCGGCCGGGCATCCACCACGTAGCCAATGCCGCGCACCGTGCGGATGAAGCCCGGCCCGATCTTGCGGCGCAGGTTGGAGACATGCACCTCCAGCGCGTTGCTGCCATTGTCCGGCCCGCCCGGCAGCACCTGCTCTTCCAGCAGGCGGCGCGTCACCACGCGGTCCGCGCGCTTGAGCAGCAAGGCCAGCAGGTCGAACTCGCAGCGCGACAGTTCTACCGGCCGGCCTTCCACACTGGCGCGGCGGGTCGGCTCGTGCAGGGCCAGGCCACGCAGGCGCAGGGTCTCGTCGTCCAGCCCGTAGCTGCGCCGCGCCAGGGCGCGCACGCGCGACAGCAGCTCGGCCAGCGCAAACGGCTTGACGAGGTAGTCGTCCGCCCCATGGTCCAGGCCCTGCAGCCGGTCGTTCAGGCTGTCGCGCGCGCTCAGGATCAGCACGGGCAGGCGCTGGCGGTTGCGGCGCTGGGCCTGCAGCAGCTCCAGCCCGTCGCCATCGGGCAGGCCCAGGTCCAGGATGGCCATGTCGAACAGGCCACTGGCCAGTTCGCGCCGGGCATCGTCCAGGCGCCGCACCCACACCACGTCCAGGCCCTGGTCGGCCAGGGCGATGCGTATGCCGTTGCCCAGGTCCAGATCGTCTTCCACCAGCAGCAGTCTCATCGGCCTTCCCTCGTGGCGTGTCGCCTTCCAAAAAAGGCAAGTATCTGCGAGCAGACAGCCCGGCCCTTCAGCTTGTCTTCAGCCAAGCCAAGCCCGCGTTCAGGTGCGCGAAGAACACTGCAGGGGTGCTGGAGCCGCAGCCTGCCCTGCGCGGCAGGGGGTTGCCAGCCACTTTTTTCAACGGAACCACCACAGGAAACCTGACATGCAGAAATCATCGATCGCGTCGCTGCTCGTGCCCCTGGCACTGTGCACAGCCATGACCGGCAGCGCCCAGGCGGCCGAACCGGCGCCCCATACGGGCCTGTACGTCGGCGGCGCGGCAGGCGTCTCGCGCTACCGGCTCGCCGATCCCGGCGCCCCGGTGGCCAGCAAGGACACTTCCGGCACCGGCCTCAAGCTCTACGGCGGCCTGCGCTTCTCCGAGCACTTCGGGATCGAAGCCGGCTATGCGCAGCTGGGCCAGTTCAGCGAGCGGGTGCGCCAGGGCGGGGCCGAGGTCGAGCAGCAGGGCAAGGGCCGCGTGTTCTATGCCGCAGCCACCGGGCGCATTCCGATCACCGATGCCATTGCGATCAATGCCCGGGCCGGCATCGCCCAGGGGCGGGTGTCTGGCCACAACGTCCTGTCGGCCAGTGCCAACCCCATCGGGCGCGAGCGCGGGCTGATGCTGGGCGGCGGCGTGGAGTACGGGCTTTCGCGCAACCTGGCCATCACCGCCGACTACGACCATTTCGGCAAGCTCTCGCGGGCCGCCAAGGGCGGATTGGTGACGGTCGGGCTGCGCGCCAGCTTCTGACGGCAGGGCCGAACGGGGGGCGACCCACCGCCCCCGGGCCTCAGGTCCCCACCACACCCCCGTCTGCCTTGCGGATCACCACCGTGGCCGAGCGGGGGCGGCCGGCGGCGCGGTGGTCGGGCCAGTTGGAGAACTTGCGCGGCTCGGCAGGGTCGCTGCGTTCGCTCGGGCTCTCGCCGGGGTGCTGGATGTTGATGAACAGGGTTTTGCCATCGGGCGCCATGGTGGCACCGGTGATCTCGCAGCCCGAAGGACCGACCAGGAAGCGGCGGATTTCCCCGGTGCGCGGGTCGGCTGCGAGCATGGCGTTGTTGCCCATGCGCGCCAGATCGCCCTTGCCCATGGCCGAGGTCGACATGTCGGTCTGCACCCAGAGCACGCCGCGGCCGTCAACCCACAGGCCGTCGGGGCAGGCGAACATGTCGCCCTTGACGCTGCCCTTGGCGTCCGCACGTTCGTTGGCCGGGTCGCCCGCGAGGATGAAATGGTCCCACTGGAAGCGCGCGCCATCGAAGTCGCCGGTTTCCTTCCAGCGGATGATGTTGCCCATGCTGTTGTTGGCGCGCGGGTTGGCGGCATCCACGCCGGGCTGGCCGCTGCTGCCGCGGTTGCTGTTGTTGGTCAGCGTGCAGTAGACGGCGCCGTCCTTGCCCACGGCAATCCATTCGGGGCGGTCCATCTTGGTGGCGCCCAGCAGGTCGCTGGCCTGGCGCGTCTTGACCATCACCTCGCCGGCGTCGGCGAAACCGTTGGCCGGCGTGAGCGGGCCCTGGCCATGCGTGAGGGGCAGCCATTGGCCGCTGCCGTCGGCGTTGAACCGGGCGACGTACAGCGTGCCGTGGTCCAGCAGCTCGGCGTTCTCGCGCGCACCACCCGGGCGGATCTTGTCGCGGCTCACGAACTTGTAGATGTACTCGAAGCGCGAATCTTCGCCCGAATAGACCACGGCGCGGCCGTCCTTGGTGACGGCCACAGTGGCCCCTTCGTGCGCGGCGCGGCCCAGGGCCGTGCGCTTGACGGGGGTGGAGCTGAAGTTGAAGGGGTCGATCTCCACGATCCAGCCGAAGCGGTTGGGCTCGTTGGGGTGTTTGCTGGCGTCGAAGCGCTCGTCGTGCTCGCTCCAGCGGTAGCCGGCCGGTTCGCCCTTGCGCAGGCCCCAGCGGGTTTCGTGGGCGTTGGGCATGTCCGGGCCCTTGAAGTAGTTGATGAAGTTCTCTTCGCAGGTCAGGTAGGTGCCCCAGGGCGTGATGCCGCTGCCGCAGTTGTTCAGGGTGCCCAGCGGGCGCATGCCGGCCGGGTCGGCGGTGGTGCGCAGCAGGGCATGCCCTGCGGCCGGGCCGCCGAAGGCCATGGGCGTACGGGCGGTGATGCGCCGGGCCCAGGGAGAGGGGCGCACCACCTCCCACTGGCCATCGGCCTTTTGCGCCACCTCGACCACCGAGACCCCGTGCGCAGCCTGGGACTTGCACACCTTCTCGGCCGTCCAGGTCTTCATGCCGTCGGCATGCAGCAGGCCGTCGTCGGTGTACTCGTGGTTCATGACCAGCAGGCCCTGGCGGCTGCCTTCCTGGGCATAGAAGTGGATGCCGTCGTGGTGCATGCCGAACTGCGCCTCCTGCTCGGCGGCGGTGTTGCTGCCGTCTTCCTTGAAGGCCGGGTTCTCGCCCGAGAGGCCCACGGGGTCGCCCCAGGGCGCGATGACCTGGGCCACATAGCCCTCGGGCACGACGATGCGGTCGGCCGTGCCGATGGGCACGCTCTTGAAGCCCAGCAGCGGGCCGCTGGCGATACCGGTGCCGCTGGCGCAGCCGGGCAGGGACACGGCGGCCAATGGCGCCAGCAGGCCGCCGACGGCCGAGGCCAGCCCACCGCCGAGCAGGGTGCGGCGGCGCAATGCCGACACCTCGTGGATGCTCGGGTTGCCCGAGCGGTTGCTGTCTTCCATCGTGGCGAAGTCTTTGGCCATGAAACTCTTTCGGTGGGGTGGGAAACTGGATTTCTTCTGGGGCGGCCGGGAGACAATGCTGCCAACGCGGCTCCTGCGCCTTGTGGCATGGAGCCCATGCGGCGTGGCCACGCCTGGGGCCAGCAGCTTAGGTTTCAAAAATGGCGGTTTGATGACAGGCAGTTCCCTGGCACGCCCCGTCCCCCGAGAAGACACCATGGAAGTCGAGTTCAAGTTCACCATCCCGCCCAAGCGCCTGGCCGCCGTGAAGGCAGCGGCCCGCCGCGGCGCGTCCAGCGCGATCCGCCTGGAGGCGCGCTACTTCGATACCGCCGACAAGGCCCTGTCATCGCGCGGCATCGCGCTGCGCCTGCGCAACGAGGGCGGGCAGTGGGTGCAGACCGTCAAGGCCCTGGGCGACGGCCCGCTGGACCGCGAGGAGCACAACGTCACCATCGACACCCCGTCGGCGCTGGCACGCCCGGCCCTGCATGCGGGCAGCAAGGCCGGCGAGCGCCTGCGTGCGGCGCTGGACAGCGCGCAAGGCCCGCTGCTGGAGACCTACCGCACCGAGATCGACCGCACCCTGCGCGACCTGGCCTTCCGTGGCGGCGTTGTCGAGCTGGCCTTCGACTTCGGACGCATCGTCGCCCATGGCGGCACGCCGCAGGAAAAGCAGACGCCCGTGTGCGAGCTGGAACTGGAGCTCAAGGAGGGGCCGGTGGCCGGCCTCGTCGAGGTCGCTACCCAGTGGGCGGCGCAGCATGGCCTGGTGCTGAACACGGTGTCCAAGGCCGAGCGCGGCGAGCGGCTCATGGCCGCCCAATGGGCCCGGCCGGCGGCCAAGGCGCGGCCCATGGTGGCCAGTGGCACGCGCAAGCAGTTTCTCAAGGGACCGCAGCTGCAGCGCGCGGTGCTGTCCAATTGCCTGGCGCAGGTGCTGGCCAATGCCAGCGAGATCGTCGAGGGCTCGGCAGGCCCGGAGCATGTGCACCAGCTGCGCATCGGCATCCGCCGCTTGCGCACGGCCTTGCGCGAACTCGACGCGCTGGCGCCGGGGCGCTTCGACCCGGCCTGGGAAGCGCCACTGGTCGCGGCTTTCCGCAGCCTGGGCCGGCTGCGCGACCAGGAGCAGGCGCTGCAAGCGATAGGCGCGGAACTGCGGGACGCTGGCGCGCCCCCGGCCGAGACGCAGCCTGCCGCCGCCATGGGGCCATCGCCGCTGCACATCGTCAGTGGCCCCGATTTCCAGTCGGTCCTCATCGCCCTGATGGGCTTCACTGCCCAGGCCAGAGGGCCGTTGGCGGAGGACGACGCGCTGGGCGCGGCCGGCACGCGCCGCTACCTGCAGCAGCGGCTGGGCGCGCTGCGCAAGAAGATCCATCGGGATGCGCGCCGTTTCGAGTCCTTGCCGGGCGAGGCGCAGCACCGGGTGCGCAAGCGCCTGAAGCGGCTGCGCTTTCTGGCGGAGTTCGTGGCGCCGGCCCTCGAAGGGGAGGGCAGCGCATTCCTGCAGAGCCTGCAGCCGGCCTTGTCGGCCCTGGGCCGGCTCCACGACGAGCAGGTGGCCAGCGCGCTGTACCGCGACCTGGCCGCCAGGGACCCCAGGGCCTGGTTCGGCGTGGGCTGGCTGGCGGCCCGGCGCGGGGCCTCGGTCAAGGCCACCCGAAAGGCCCTGGCCCGGCTGGGGGAAGCCCCCCGCTTGCTCAGGGGGTGAGCAGTGCGTTGATGGCGCGCACGTCTTCGAGGGTCAGCGTGCCGGCGGCCTGGCGCAGCTTGAGTGTGCCCAGGAGCACGTTGTAGCGTGCCTGGGCCAGGTCGCGCTTGGTCTGGAACAGCTGGCTCTGGGCATTGAGCACGTCGATGTTGATGCGCACGCCCACCTGGTAGCCCAGCTTGTTGGCATCCAGGGCGCTCTGGCTCGATGCCTCGGCGGCCTGCAGGGCCTGCACCTGGCCCTGGCCCGACTGCACGCCGAAGAAGGCCGTGCGCGTGGCCTGCGCCACGTTGCGGCGCGTGGTCTCCAGGTCGGCGCTGGCCTTTTCTTCCAGGACCAGGGTCTCCTTGACGCGGTTCTGCACCGAGAAGCCGGCGAACAGCGGCAGGTTCAGCGCCAAGCCCAGGCTGGCATTGTTGGTGCGGCTGTTGATGCCCGGCGCGGTGATGGTGCCCGTGGGGTTGCGCTGGATGTTGTAGCCGGCCTGCAGGTCCAATGTGGGCAGGTGGCCGGTTTCGGCCTTTTTCGTCTCCAGGCGCGCGATGTCCAGGGCGATCTGTGCCTGGCGCACGCCGGGCTGCTGCTCACGGGCCGTGTCCACCCAGGTGATCACATTGTCGGGTTGCACCGGTGGCAGCTGCAGCGGCAGGGCCAGGGGCTTGGGCTGGGAGCCCGTCACGCCCACGAGCTGGTCGAGCGCGAGCTTTTTCACGCGCAGGTCGTTCTCGGCCGCGATCTCCTGGGCGATCACCAGGTCGTAGCGTGCCTGGGCTTCGCGCGAATCGGTCACGGTGGAGGTGCCGACCTCGAAATTGCGCTTGGCCGAAGCCAGCTGTTCCGACACGGCGGCCTTCTGCGCCTGCACGAAGGTCAGCGTGTCCTGGGCGGCCAGCACGTCGAAGTAGGCCTGGCTCACACGCACCAGCAGGTCCTGGCTGGCTGCGTCGAGCTGGGCCTGGGCCACGTCCACGCCGCGCTGGGCCTGTTCCAGGTTGATGCGGTTGGCCGGGCGGTACAGGGGCTGCGAGGCGTTCACGCCCAGGGTCTGGGTGGTGGCGGTGCGCTCGATGGGCGGGCGGCTCACATCGGTGTTGGCGCGCGAGACGCCGGCCGACAGACCGGCGCTGGGCAACAGGCCGGCGCGGGCCTGGTCGGCACGGCGGGCGGATGCATCGAGCTGCAGCCGGGCCGACTGCCAGGCCGTGTCATAGGTGCGCGCGGACTCCAACAGCTCCATCAGGCTCTGGGCCTGTGCGGGGGCGCACAAGGCAGCGCCCAGCGCCAATGACAGGGGAAGTAGCCGGAACGAGGTCATGGATGCCTTTCAGGAAGATCTGCATGTCGGAGGGGACGAAGGAGGCGGTGCGGGCTTCAATAGCGGGGGACGGCCGGGTCGTTCTCGTGCGACCAGGCGTCGATGCCACCGCTGATGTTGGCCAGGCGCTCGAACCCTTGCTGCTCCAGGAACGCCGCCACGCGCAGGCTGCGGGCGCCGTGGTGGCACAGGCAGGCGATGGGCGTGCCCGCGTCGCGGGCGGCATCGAGTTCGGCCAGGCGGCCGGTGAGCTGCCCCATGGGGATGGCCACCAGCTCGAACCCGTCAGCGCGCACGCTGGCCGTCTGCAGTTCCCAGGGCTCGCGCACATCCAGCACCACGGGCCGGCTGCCATCGGGGGCGGTGGCGAACCAGGCGGCGAGTTGGGCGGGGCGGATGTGCTCGATCATGCAAAAAACTCCAGAAAAAGGCGGGTCAGAACGTGAAGCGGGAAGGTTCGGGGAAGTTCACCAGGCGTGGCGCGGTGGTGTCCCAGGGCGAAGTGGTTTCGAAACGGTCGCCGCTGCGACGCACCAGGGTGAAGCGCATCACGGGCTCGCTGCCCACGATGGCGCCCAGACGGCCGCCATCGCGCAGCTGCGAGAGCAGGGCGGTGGGTACTTCGGCCACGGAGCCGCTGAGCACGATCACGTCGAAGGGGCCGTCGCTGGCACCCTGCGAGCCATCGGCCAGGCGCACTTCGGCGTTCTGCACGCCGGCGCTGAGCAGGTTTTCGCGCGCCATCTCGGCCAGCTCGGGCACGATTTCCAGCGAGACCACGCTCTGCGCACGGGCGGCCAGCAGGGCGGCCATGTAGCCGGAGCCGGCGCCGATCTCCAGCACGCGGTCGGTCGGCTTGATGGCCAGGTCCTGCAGCACGCGGGCTTCCACGCGGGGCTGCAGCATGCTGTGGCCGGCCTGCACGGCTTCTTCGGCATTGCCGAGCAACGGCACTTCGATGTCCATGAAGGCCAGGCTGCTGTAAGCGGGCGGCACGAATTCCTCGCGGCGCGCCACGGCCAGCAGGTCGAGCACGTCGGCGTCGAGCACGTTCCAGGGGCGGATCTGCTGCTCGATCATGTTGTAACGGGCCTGGACGATGGGATCGTTGGGGTTGGCCGAGGTGTTCAGGGGCAGGGTCATGGAGTTCTCCGTGGGGCGGGTGTCAGGACAAACCCTCGATTTTAGAGGCCTTGGGCGCCACCTGGCCGCGACCCATGCGCGCCAGGGCCCAACGCGCCAGATCGTCCATGTAGCAATACACCACCGGCACCACCACCAGGGTGAGCAGCGAGGAGGTGATGACCCCCCCGATCACGGCCTGGCCCATGGGGGCGCGCTGCTCGGAACCCTCCGACAGCGCGAAGGCCAGCGGCACCATGCCGAAGATCATGGCCAGCGTGGTCATGAGGATGGGGCGCAGGCGCACGCGGGCCGCCAGCAGCAGGGCATCGGCACGCGGCAGGCCGGGCACCGTGTTGCCGGCGTCGTCGGTGTGCTCCTCGCGGGCTCGGATGGCGAAGTCCACCAGCAAGATGGCGTTCTTGGTCACCAGGCCCATCAGCATCACCACGCCGATGATGGAGAACATCGACAGGGTGGAGCGGAACATCATGAGCGCCAGCACCACGCCGATCAGCGTGAGCGGCAGCGAGGTCATGAGCGCCAGGGGCTGCAGAAAGCTCCTGAACTGGCTGGCCAGGATCATGTAGATGAAGACGATGGCCAGCACCAGCGCCGAGATGGCGTAGCCGAAGGATTCGGCCATGTTCTTGGTGGAGCCGCCGAACTGGTAGCGGTAGCCTGGCGGGAAATGCACCTCGTCCAGGGCCTTCTTGATGTCTGCCGACACCTCGCCGGCCGAGCGCTGCGACACGTTGGCGTTGACCGCCACCTCGCGCGTCAGGTCGCGGCGGTTGATCTGGTTGGCGCCGGTGGACTCCTTCACGGAGGCCACCTGGTTCAGGCGCACGATGCGCGAGCTGCCATCGGCCGCCGAGGCCATGGCAAAGGGCAGGCGCTCCAGGTCCTGCGGGGCGGTGCGGGCCTCGGGCGCCAGGCGCACGTTCACGTCGTAGGTCTGGTCATCGGGGGCGCGCCAGTTGCCCACCGTGGTGCCGGCCACCAGGGTGCGCAGCGAGGCGGCCATCTGCGCCACCGACAGGCCCAGGTCTGAGGCCGCGTCGCGCTTGATGTCGAGGGCGATCACCGGCTTGTTGGGCTTGGCGCTGGTATCCAGGTCCACCAGGCCGGGAATGCCGCGGATCTTCTCGGTCACGGTGCGCGTCAGGCGCTCCAGCTCCAGCAGGTCCGGGCCCTGCAGCGAGAACTCCACCTGCTTCTGGCCGCCCACGGCATCGAGCAGGCCCACGTGCGTGACGGTGATGCCGGGCACGGTCTTCAGGCGCTCGCGCAGCACGTCGGACATGGCGTCCACGCTGCGGCTGCGGTCCTTGCGGTCCACCAGGCGCACGTAGATGTTGGCGTAGATCTTGCCCTGGGCATTGCCGGTGTTGATGGTGGACAGCGTGTAACGCACCTCGGGCATCTCGTGCAGGATGGCCTCGACCTGGGCCGCCTTGGCCTCGGTGGCTTCGAGCGAGGAGCCCACGGGCGTGTAGAAGTTGATCGAGGTCTCGGAAAAGTCCGCCTTGGGCACGAACTCGGTGCCCAGGAGCGGCACCATGACGATGCTCAGCACGAAGATGCCCACGGCGATCGCCATGGTGGTTAGCTTGTGCACCAGCGACCAGCGCAGGATGTGCTGGTAGCCCTCGGCCAGGGCGTCGGTGGCGCGGTCGAACCAGCCCGTGACGCGGCCAATGGTCTTGTCGTAGAAGGTGACGGGCTCGGTCTTCTGGCCATGGCCGTGGATGCTCGGGTCGTGCCAGATGCTCGACAGCATGGGGTCGAGGGTGAAGCTCACGAACATCGAGATCATCACCGCCGCGACGATGGTGATGCCGAACTCGTGGAAGAACTTGCCGATGATGCCGCCCATGAAGCCGATGGGCATGAACACCGCCACGATGGACAGGGTGGTGGCCAGCACGGCCAGGCCGATCTCCTGCGTGCCGTCCATGGCGGCGTTGTAGGCGGACTTGCCCATCTGCACGTGGCGCACGATGTTCTCGCGCACCACGATGGCATCGTCAATCAACAGGCCCACGCACAGGCTCAGCGCCATCAGCGTGATCATGTTGATGGTGAAGCCGAACATGTTCATGAACAGGAAGGTGCCGATCAGCGCGATCGGCAGGGTCAGCCCCGTGATCACGGTGGAGCGCCAGGAGTTCAGGAACAGGAAGACGATGAGCACCGTGAGGATGGCGCCCTCGATCAGCGTCTGGCGCACGTTGTTCACCGCCACGCGGATCGGGCGGGCGCTGTCGCCGATGGTCTCCAGCCGCACGCCGGGCGGCAGCTGGTTGCGCAGCTCGACCACGGCGGCGTTCAGGCCGTCCACCACCTCGATGGTGTTTTCGCCCTGCGACTTCTGCACCGACAGCAGCAGCGTGCGCTGGCCGTTGTACAGGGCTAGGCTTTCCACCTCCTGGGCGCCGTCGTTGACGCGGGCCACCTGGTCCAGGCGCACCGGGGCGCCGTTCTTGCGCGCCACGATGATGCGGCCGAAATCCTCGGGCCGCTGCATGCGCGCATCGATCTGCACCACGCGCTCCTGCGCCAGTGAGCGGATGGCGCCCACGGGCAGGTCCTGGTTCTCGTTGCGCACGGCGCTGGCCACCTGGTCGGGCGTGACGCCGAAGGCTTCGAGCGCCTGCGGGTTCAGGTAGATGTTGATCTCGCGCTTGGTCGCGCCCACCAGGTTCACGGCACCCACGCCGCGCACGTTCTCCAGGCGCTTCTTCAGGATCTGCTCGGCCCAGGTGGTCAGCTCGACCGCGCTGCGCGCCGCAGCGCCGTCCTTGGCGGCTTTCTCATCGGGCAGCACGGCCAGCGACCACACGGCGCGGCTGGCCGGGTCGAAGCGCAGCACGCGCGGCTCCTTGACCTCGGTGCGCAGCAAGGGGCGCACGGTGGCCACCTTCTCGCGCACGTCCTCGGCGGCCTTGCGGCCATCGATGTGCAGCTGGAACTCGATGATGACGACGGCCATGCCCTCGTAGCTGCGCGAGGTCAGGGCGTTGATGCCGGCAATCGAATTGACGCCTTCCTCGATTTTCTTGGTGACCTCGCTCTCGACGATCTCGGGTGAGGCGCCGGGGTAGTCCACCGTGACCACCACCACCGGGAAATCGATGTTGGGGAACTGGTCGACCTTGAGACGCTGGTACGAAAAGAGGCCCAGCACCACGATGGCGAGCATCACCATGGTGGCGAACACCGGGTTCTTGAGACTGACCTTGGTGAACCACATGGCGGGTCAGGGCGCGGGGCGCGATGCAGGGGCCGAAGCGGGGGCGGCGGCTGCCGCCGTGGTGACGGCCGTGCCTTCGCGCAACTGGCCCATGCGGCCGGAGACGACCACCGTGCCTTCGGCGGCACCTTCGATGGCGACCAGGGCCTGGCCACCGACCACGGCGCGCGCGCCGGTCTTGACCGGCAGGTAGGCCACCTTGCCATCCCGCACGGCCTGGATGTAGGGCGCGGGCTTGTCGGTGCGCACCGCATCGAGCGGCACGGTCAGCACTTCGGCACGGCCGGTGTCGAGCAGGCCCTGCACGAACAGGCCCTGGCGCAGCGCGGGGGCACCGCGGTTCTGGGCAATGGCCAGGTAGACCGGCACCGTGCGGCTGCCGGCCTGGGCACTGGGGTTGATGCGCGCCACCGTGGCCACCACGGGCTCGGCGCTGCCTTCGATCTGCAACTGGGCCTTCTGGCCCACGCGCACGGCCAGCGAATCGGCCGGGCTCAGCAGGGCCTCGAGCTCCAGGCGCGAGAGGTCGACCACCTCCAGCACGCGGCCGTCGACGGGCATGCGCTCGCCGGGCTGGGCCAGGCGCTGCGAGACCTGGCCGGTGATGGGGCTGCGCAGCACGGTGTCTTCGAGCGACTTTTTGGCCAGATCGGCCGCCGCCAGCGCGGCGCGGTAGGTCGATTGGGCCGATTCCAGGCTGGCCTGTGAGGTGACCAGCGCCGTGGCCGAGATGAAGCCCTGGTTCACCAGCGCCTGGTTGTTGGTCACCGTGCGCTGGTTGATGTCGACCTGGGCACGGGCGGCGTCGGCCTGCTGCTGCGCCTGGCGCAGGCGGGCCTGGGATTCTGTGGCGTCGATGCGGGCCAGCACCTGGCCGGCGCGCACGCTGTCGCCCTCGCGCACCGTCAGGCCTTGCAGTTCACCGGCCACGCGCGCCTTGACCATGGCCGATTCGGTGGCGCGCAGCGAGCCCGAGACCGGCACGCCCAGCACCAGGCTTTTGCGCACCACGCCCACCAGTTCGCCGGCCGCCAGTTGCATGGGCGCCTCGGCGCGCTGGCTGGCGGCCTGTGCCAGGGCCTTTTGCTGCTGTTGGCGCGCGGCCATGGCGCGCCATGCGCCACCGCCCACCAGCACGACGACGGCGGCCGCAGCCAGCCAGGGAATCCAGCGTTTCATGGGTCAGACAGGAGAGGAGGGGGAAGGGGAGACCGGGGCAGGAGCGAAGGGCCCTGATTCCGGTCGGGCGCACAGGCCGAACAGCACGTTGTCCACCTGGGCATCGATGAACTTCTCGGGGCCCAGCTCCAGCGCGTCGGGCATGCAGGCGCCCATGGAGTGTTTCCACAGCATGAGAAAGATCATGGGTGCGAGCACGATGTGCACGGCGTAGTCGAGGTTCACGGGGCGGAACTCGCCGCGCTCCACCCCGCGGCGCAGGATGCGGCGCACCAGGTCCTGGCCCGGCTGTATCACCTCTTGCTGGTAGAAGAGGGTGATCTCGGGGAAGTTCTGGGATTCGCTGAACATCAGCTTGGTGATGCCCGAGGCCTTGGTGGCGCCAATGCGCTCCCACCAGACCTGGTAGCAGTGGCGCAGCAGCTCGCTGGTCGTGCCCTCGAAGGCCGCGAGCTCATGGCTCCACTCTTCGAAGCGGCCTGCGATGTTCTGGCGCACCACGGCCTTGAACAGCTCTTCCTTGCTCGGGAAGTAGAGGAACAGCGTGCCCTTGGACACCCCGGCGCGCGCGGCTACGTCGTCCACCCGGGTGGCGGCAAAGCCTTTTTCCACGAACAGGTCGAGCGCCGCCTCCAGCAACTCGCCGGGACGCGCTTCCTTGCGGCGTTCGCGTTTGGTTCCGGCAGAAGGGGTGGCGGGGGCGGTGGTCAAGGGGCGTTGTAGTTAATGACTGACTGGTTAGTAATATAGCAAGCGTGTCTGCCGGCGTCAATTGATCGATGCCCTGGGGCGACACCAGCGCGATGCCTTCTGGGGCTGCGGGTAAACCCCGGGTCCGCGCGCGTGCTGCTCCACGGCGGTGCATGCGTCCCGTGGCGGCCCCACGAACGTGCGTGCCAGTGCTCCAAAAATGGGAGCGCCATGGGCCTGGCTGCGCTCCGGCGCAAATGTCCTTAAAACAGGACCAAACAGGCTTAAATGTCTCATTGACAGGACATTATGGATAGCCCACGATGAACCCATGTCGTCCAAGCTGCCGCTGCCCAAGTACCACCAGATCTACCTGGTGCTGCGCGAGCAGTTGCAGGAAGGCCACTTCGCTGCCGGCCTGCCGGGCGAGCTGGCGCTGATGCGGCAGTTCTCGGTGGCCCGCGTCACGGTGCGCCGTGCGCTGGAGCTGCTGCAGGGCGAAGGCCTGATCTCGCGCGAGCCCGGCCGGGGTACCCGGCCCCTGATCGCGCCCGACACGGGGCAGGGTGGCCAGGAAGGCAGCGCGCACAGCAACCGCGCCCAGCTCACCGGCCTGCTCGAGAACCTGGTCAGCATGGGCCTGCGCACCTCGGTCAAGGTGCTTGACGTGGAGACGGTGACCGCCTCGCGGGCCGTGGCCGGTGCCCTGCAGATCGCCGTGGGCGACGCGGTGCAGAAGGCGGTGCGGGTGCGCAGCACGCGCGAAGGCCCGCTCTCGCACATCACCACCTATGTGCCGGCCGACATCGCCCGCCAGTTCGGCCGGCGCGAGCTGGCGCGCAAGCCCATCTTGGTGCTGCTGGAGGAATCGGGTGTGAAGGTGGGCCGTGCCCACCAGACCATCTCCGCCAGGCTGGCCGATGCCGTGGTGGCGCGCCACCTCGATGTGGCGGTGGGCTCGGCCCTGCTGGCCGTGCGCCGCCTGATCTACGACGACCAGGAACGTCCCGTGCAATGGCTGCACGGCCTGTACCGGCCAGACCGCTACGAATACGAGATGCAGCTGTCCCGCGTGGGCAGCATCGATGCCAAGGTCTGGGTCAGCAAAGAGCTGTCGGCCCAGTTCCATTGAAGAACACAACAACCACCCCGACCCACCCTCCAAGGAGTACGCCCATGAGCAATCGCCGCCATTTCCTCTCCCAGTCGGCCGCCGCCGCGTCGGCCCTGGCCTTCCCCCTGGTGGGTGGCGCGCAGGCCAAGGCGGTCAAGGTAGGGGTGCTGCACCCGGTGACGGGGGCGCTGGCCTATTCGGGCCAGCAGTGCCGCGAGGGGGCGATGCTGGCCATCGAGGACATCAACAAGGCCGGCGGCATCAAGTCCCTGGGCGGCGCCAAGCTCGAGGCCCTTCTGGGCGATGCGCAGTCGCAGCCCCAGGCCGGTGCGGCCGAGGTCGAGAAGATGAACGAGGCTGGCGTGTCCGCCGTGGTCGGTGCCTTCGCCTCCGCCATCTGCCTGGCCACCACGCAGGCCGCCGCCAAGTACAACCTGCCGCACATCGTGGACG
Source organism: Acidovorax sp. FW305-C-20-28 (assembly GCF_058783375.1). Lineage (NCBI taxonomy): Bacteria > Pseudomonadati > Pseudomonadota > Betaproteobacteria > Burkholderiales > Comamonadaceae > Acidovorax > Acidovorax sp. FW305-C-20-28. Next base: position 212,355 of record NZ_JBYSYM010000003.1, read on the forward strand.
TGGGCGTGGCCGACCAGATCGTGGAACGCGGCCTGAAGAACACCTTCCGCTTCGGCCCCGGCTACAAGAAGTGCACCGAGACCGCCATGGCCAACCTGCACGTGCTCAACACCGCGGCCGGCAAGCCCGCCAAGACGGTGATGGTGATCCACGAGGAGTCGCTGTTCGGCTCGGGCACGGCCCAACTGCTGTCGCGCGAGCTGCCGGGCTACGGCTACGAGGTCAAGGAAGTCGTCAAGCACGCCAACCCCACGCGCGATTTCAACAACATCGTGCTGCGCATGAGGGCGGTGAACCCCGACATCGTGATCCCCGCCAACTACTACAACGAGTACGCGCTGCTGGTGCGCACCATGCAGCAGCAGAAAGTCACGCCCAAGGCCATCTACTCGGTGCTGGGCGGTGCCGCGTCGAGCTACAAGTTCGTCAAGGAGTTCCCGGACGCGGCCAACGGCATCATCGACTGCAACCACTGGTTCAACCCCAAGGACAAACGCGCCCAGGACCTCAAGAAGCGCGTGGAAGCCAAGGGCCTGTTCTTCAGCTACGAGCTGTTCATGACCTACACCAGCATGTGGCTGCTGGCCGATGCGCTGGAGCGTGCCAAGTCCGTGGACCGCGCCGCCCTGATCGACGCGCTGGAGAAGAGCAGCTTTGCCGACCACATCATGCCCTACGGCCCCACGAAGTTCGTGGCCGGGCAGAACCAGGGCGCCCAGCCGCTCATGACCCAGGTGCTCAAGAACGACATCAAGGTCATCATCCCGCGCGACTACCGCGAGGCGGATCCACTCTTCCCGCTGAAGGCCTGACAACCGAGCTTCCGGCCATGCGCGCACCGGCTGACTTGGCGCCAGAGGCCCTGGCGCCAGGCCGCGCCTTTGCCTGACATGCCCGGCACACCACTTCCATGTTCGATCTCAGCATCCTCTTCCCCTCGGTCCTCAACGGCCTGACGACCGGCGCGGTCTACGCGCTGATCGCCCTGGGCCTCACCCTGATCTACGGTGTGCTGCACATCATCAACTTCGCGCACGGCGCGTCGCTGATGCTGGCGCTGTACGCCGTCTACCTGCTCAAGCAGCACTGGGGGATCGATCCCTACCTGGCGCTGCCCATCCTCGTGCCCGGCATGTTCGCCCTGGGCTATGGGCTGCAGCGCGTGGTCATCAACCGCGCCAGCCACGGCAAGGACGAGAACATCCTGCTCGTCACGCTGGGCATCTCCATCGTGATGGAGAACCTGGCGCTGCTGTTCTTCAAGTCCGACACGCGCACCATCGAGACGGCCTACACCCTCACCACCGTGGCCATCGGCCCGGCCATGATCGCGCTGCCCAAGCTGGTGTCCTTTGCCGGGGCGCTGGTGGTCTCGGGCCTGCTGCTGTGGATCGTGGGGCGCACCGACCTGGGCCGCGCCATCCGCGCCGTGGCGCGCGAAAAGCACGGCGCCAAGCTCATGGGCATCCATGTGGACCATGTGTACGCCATGAGCTTCGGCATTGGCCTGGCCTGCCTGGGTGCGGCCGCGTGCTTTCTGCTGCCGGCCTACTACGTCAACCCACAGGTGGGCAGCGGCTTCGTGCTGGTGGCCTTCACCATCGTCGTGCTCGGCGGCATGGGCAGCTTTGCCGGCGCGCTCGTGGGCGGGCTGCTGATCGGGGTGGTCGAATCGCTCGGCGGCCTGTACCTGGGCGAATCGCTGGGGCAGATCGGCATCTTCGCCATCTTCATCGCCGTGCTGCTGTTCCGCCCGCAGGGCCTGTTCGGAGCCCGGCAATGAAGCAGCTCGCATCCATCGCAGTCTTCGTGCTGGCCGTGTCTGCCATCACCCTGGCGTCCGATTCGGGCGTGCTGCTCAACTTCGTCATGATGTCCCTGTACGCGGCGCTGCTGGCGCAGGCCTGGAACATCCTGGGCGGCTTCGGCGGGCAGTTCTCGTTCGGCCATGCGCTGTTCTTCGGCACGGGGGCCTACATCCAGGCCATCGCGCAGATGCAGGGCGGTATCAACCCCTGGCTGGCGCTGCCCCTGGCCGTGGCGGGCAGCGCGCTCGTGGGGCTGTTCGTGGGCGGGCTGTCGTTCCGCTACGGGCTCAAGGGCTCGTACTTCGCGCTGGTCACGCTGGCCTTTGCCGAGGTGTTCCGCATCCTGGCGCTGTCGGTGCCCTTCACCGGCGCGGGCGTGGGGCTGATGCTGCCGCTCAAGGAATCGCTGGCCAACATGCAGTTCGGCTCGCGCAAGGGCTATGTCTTCCTGGTCCTGGCGCTGGTCACCCTGGCGCTGCTGGCCAGCTGGTGGCTGCGCAATTCGCGCTTCGGCGCCTGGCTGCAGGCCGTGCGCGACAACGAGGATGCGGCCCGCGCGGTCGGCGTCAACCCGTTTCGCGTCAAGCTGGGCGCCATCGCGCTCTCGGGTGGCTTCATGGGCGCGGCCGGGGCGTTCTATGTGCAGGTCTTCCAGTACATCGACCCGGGCATCGCCTATGGTTCGGCGACCTCGGTGGAGGCCCTGGTGGCAGCCATCGTGGGCGGCATCGGCACCGTCTGGGGTCCGGTGCTCGGCGCGCTGGTGCTGCATGTGCTGGCCGACCTCACGCGCAACCTGTTCGGCCAGCTGCCCGGGATCAACATGGTGATCTACGGCACGGTGCTGGTGCTCATCGTGATGTTCCTGCCGCGCGGCATCGCGGGCCTGGGCCAGTCCGTGGTGGACCTGTGGAAACGATCGGGAGGCCGCCATGGCGAATGAACTCTTGACCCTCACCGGCGTGGGCAAGTCCTTCGGCGGCCTCAAGGCCGTGCAGAACGTCAGCCTCACGGTGCCCGAAGGCTCGCTGACGGCGCTGATCGGCCCCAACGGCGCCGGCAAGACCACGCTGTTCGCGCTGATGAGCGGCTTCGTGCGGCCCGACACGGGCAGCGTGCGCCTGGCCGGGCAGGACATCACCGGCCAGGCCCCGTACCTCAACGCCCGGCTGGGCATGGCGCGCACCTTCCAGATCGTGCAGCCCTTCGCGGCGCAGACCGTGCGCGAGAACATTGCCGTGGGGGCGCACCTGCACGAACCGCGCCGCGCCGCCGCCCTGGCCCTGGCCACCGAGGTGGCGGGGCGCGTGGGCCTGGCTGCGCAGCTGGACAAGCCGGCGTCGGACCTCACCGTGGCCGGGCGCAAGCGGCTGGAGCTGGCGCGCGCATTGGCTACCCGGCCGCGCCTGCTACTGCTCGACGAGGTGCTGGCCGGCCTCAACCCCCAGGAGATTGCCGAGATGATTCCCGTGGTGCGCGGCATTGCGCAGGGCGGCGTGACGGTGCTGATGATCGAGCACGTGATGCAGGCCGTGATGAACCTGGCCGAGCACGTATGGGTGCTGGCCCAGGGTCAATTGATCGCCGAGGGCAGCCCCGCGGCCGTGACCTCCGACGAACGCGTGATCGAGGCCTACCTGGGCCATGGCACGGCCGCACGCCTGCGCGCCGCGGCCGCCAAGGAGGCAGCATGAACACGGCTCCCTTGCTCGGCATCACCGGGCTGCGTGGCGGTTACGGCCGTGTCGAGGTGCTGCGCGGTGTCGACCTCTCGGTCCACCCCGGCGAAACCGTGGCCCTTCTCGGAAGCAATGGCGCCGGCAAATCCACCTTGAACAACGTGGTCTGCGGCATCTACAAGGCCTGGGCCGGCACGGTCGCCTTCGGCGGCGCCGACCTGAGCGACGCGCACTACACCGAGGTCGTCAAGGCCGGGTTGATCCAGGTGCCCGAGGGTCGCAAGATCTTTCCCAACCTCAGCGTGCTCGAAAACCTCTCCCTGGGCAGCTTCACCCGGGCCCGGGAGCGCCGCGCCGAGAACATCGACAAGGTGTTCGCCACCTTTCCGCGCCTCAAGGAGCGCACCGGCCAGCTGGCCGGCACCATGAGCGGCGGCGAGCAGCAGATGCTGGCCATCGGCCGCGGCCTGATGGCCGAGCCGCGCCTCTTGATCCTGGACGAGCCCTCGCTGGGCCTGTCGCCGCTGCTGGTCGAGGAGATGTTCGGCCTGATCCGCAAGCTGCGCGAAACCGGCCTGGCGGTGCTGCTGGTGGAGCAGAACGTGGGCCAGTCGCTGGAGATCGCCGACCGCGCCTATGTGATGGAAAACGGGAGCATCCGCTTTGCCGGCGCGCCCGACGAACTGCTGCGCAGCGACGAACTGCGCCGGGCCTACCTGGGCCTTTGACAAGGAGACAAGAACCATGACGATTGCACGCCGAAAACTGCTGCTGGCCTTGCCGGCGGCCCTGCCCATGGGCCATGCGCTGGCCCAGAATGCCCCCATCCGCATCCTCGTGGGAGCGCCCGCAGGCGGCTCCACCGACACGCTGGCACGCAACCTGGCGAACGAGATGGGCCGCCAGCTCGGCCGCACCGTGGTGGTGGAAAACCGCCCGGGCGCGGGCGGCAACATCGCCGCCGACGCGGTGGCCAAGGCCGCGCCCGACGGCAACACGCTGCTCATGAGCTTCACGAGCCACGCCATCAATGCCAGCCTTTATCCCTCGCTGCCGTTCGATCCCATCAAGGACTTCACGCCGCTCACCTGTGTGGCGACCTCGCCCTCGATCCTGGTGGCCAACCCAGCGGTGCCCGCCAAGGACGTGCGCGAGCTGATCGCGCTGGCCAAGGCGAAGCCGGGCACGCTCAACTTCGCCATCGGGGCCGTGGGCTCTTCGCTGCACCTGGCAGGCGATGCCTTCAAGATGCAGTCGGGCGCCTACATCGTCAACATCCCCTACCGCGGCACGGCCCCGGCCCTGCAGGACGTGCTGGCCGGGCAGGTGGAGCTGATGTTCGCGGCCGTGGGCAATGCCCAGGCGCAGATCCGCGCGGGCAAGCTCAAGGCGCTGGGCGTGACCAGTGCCAAGCGGCTGCCGGCCTTCCCCGATGTGCCGGCCATTGCCGAGGTGCTGCCCGGCTACGAGTCGAGCGCCTGGTTCGGCCTGTTCGGCCCCGGGCAGATGAACCCCGAGCTGGCGAAGAAGCTCAGCGACGCCGCGCGCCACGCCATCGCCACGCCCGAGGTGAAAAAGCGCCTGGAGACCGAGGGCGCCGTGCCCGTGGGCAACAGCCCCGAGGAGTTCGCGCGTTTCGTGCAGGCCGAGATCCCGCGCTGGGCCAAGGTCGTGCGCTTTGCCGGAGCCAAGCCCGAATGACCCCCCAGCCCAGCACCCTGGCCCAGAAGCTGGTGGCCCGCGCAAGCGAGCGCACCGGCCTGGCACCGGGGGACATCGTCAACTGCAAGGTGGACCTGGCCATGTTCCACGACTCGTCCGGTCCGCGCCGGCTCAAGCCCATGCTCGAAGAGCTGGGTGCCGAGCTGTGGGACAAGTCGCGCGTGGTGCTGGTCATGGACCATTACCTGCCCGAGCGTGACGAGGAGTCGCGCCGCATCGTGCGCATCGCGCGCGACTGGGCACAGGAGCAGGCGCTGCCCCACGTCTACGACGGCCAGGGCATCTGCCATGTGGTGGTGCCGCAGCACGGCCACATCCGCCCCGGCATGTTCTGCGTGGGCGGCGATTCGCATTCGCCCACGGGCGGGGCCTTCGGGGCCTACATGTTCGGCATCGGCAGCACCGAGATGCTGGGCGTGGTGGTCACCGGCGAGATCTGGCTGCGCGTGCCGCAGACCCTGCAGATGCACTGGGGCGGGCAATTGGCTGCCGGCGTGACCGCCAAGGACATGATGCTGCACATGATCGGCCGCTTCGGCATGAACGGCGGCCAGTACCAGGCCGTGGAGTTCGCCGGCCCCGCCGTGCAGGCCCTGTCGATGCAGGAGCGCATGACGCTCTCCAACATGAGCGCCGAGCTGGGCGCGCAGGCCGGCCTGATCGCCCCCGACGCGACCACGCGCGACTGGCTGGCGGCCCACGGCGTGCCCGAGGCGGACCTGCAGGGGCTGGACGCCTGGAGGACCGACCCCGGTGCGCCGCTCACGCGCCACGCATTCGACGCCGACACCCTGGCGCCCCAGGTGGCCGCGCCCCACAGCCCGGCCAATACCGGGGCTGTGGACCAGCATGCGGGCACGCGCATCGACGTGGCCTACATCGGCGCCTGCACGGGCGCCAAGCTCGATGACCTGCGCGCCGCCGCCAGCGTGCTGCGCGGCCAGCGCGTGGCCAGCGGCGTGCGCCTGATGGTGGCACCCGCCAGCCAGCAGGACCAGGCCGCCGCCCGCGATGAAGGCGTGCTGCAGGTGCTGCAGGAGGCGGGCGCCGAGCTGTTCCCCACCACCTGCGGCGCCTGCGCCGGCTATGGCGACACGGTGGGCGACGGCACCACCGTGATCTCCAGCACGGCGCGCAACTTCAAGGGGCGCATGGGCTCGGCCACGGCCCAGGTGTACCTGGCCTCGCCCTACACCGTGGCCGCGTCGGCCCTCAGGGGCCGGATTGCCGACCCGCGCGAGGTGCTGGCATGAGCGCCGTGCCCTTGCACAGGGTCTGGAAGCTCGGCGCCGACATCGACACCGACGTGCTAGCCCCCGGCCATGCGATGAAGCACGGCATCAAGGTGCTGGCACGCCACTGCCTGGAGTCGGTGCGCCCGGACTTCGTGGGCGGCGTGCGCCAGGGCGACGTGATCGTGGCCGGGCCCAACTTCGGCATCGGCTCCTCGCGCGAGCAGGCCGCCGCGGTGCTGGTGCGCCTGGGCATCGTCGCGGTCGTCGCACCTTCGTTCAGCGGCCTGTACTTTCGCAACGCCTTCAACCTGGGCCTGCTGCTGCTGACCTGCCCCGGGGCGGGCCAGGTGGGCGAGGGCGAGCAGATCGCCCTGGACTGGCAAGCCCCGGCGGTGGTCACTGCGGATAGCACGCGCCTGGCGTGCGATCCGATTCCCGCATTTCTCATGGACATGGTGCGTGCAGGCGGCTTGATGAACCAGTTGCGTACCCGATTTGGCAAGGAGGCCTTGAATGGCTGAAAAGACAGCAAGCACCACCAGCGGCATGGACCCCGTCACCCTCGCGGTGCTGCGCGGGCGGCTCGAGCAGATCGCCGATGAGATGGACGCCACGCTGTACCGCAGTGCGTTCAACCCCATCATCGCCGAGGCGCACGATGCCTGCCACGGCCTGTACGACGCGCAGAGCGGCGACACCCTGGTGCAGGGCAAGTCGGGCCTGCCGGTCTTCGTGGGGGCCATGGCCTTCGCGGTGCGGGCGGCCATGCAGGCCGCCAGCGGGCGAGGTGGCATGGCCGAGGGCGATACCTGGCTGTTCAACGACCCGTACGAGGGCGGCACGCACGCCAACGACTTCAAGCTGGTGCGGCCGTTCTTTCGCGGTGGCCGGCTGTACTGCTTCCTCGCCTCGGCCGCGCACTGGCACGACGTGGGCGGCAACGTACCCGGCAACTACAACCCCGCCGCCACCGAGTGCTGGCAGGAGGCGGTGCAGATACCGCCGGTGCGCATCGTGCGCGGCGGCGCGCTGGACGAGGACGTGCTGGCCATCCTCAAGGCCAATACGCGCCTGCCCGACAGCCTGTGGGGCGACCTCAACGGCCAGCTCTCGGCCCTGGACCTGGGCGAGCGGCGCCTGCACGACCTGCTCGACCAGTACGGCGACGCCGTGGTGCTGCAGGCCATGGGCGAGCTGCGCGCGCGGGCCGTCAAGCTCATGCGCTCTCACATCGCGGCGCTGCCCGATGGGCGCTACAGCTTCAGCGACACGCTGGACAACGACGGCGTGAAGGACGAGGCGCTGACCATTGCCCTGGACATGGCGGTGCAGGGCGACCGGCTCACGCTCGACTTCTCGCGCAGCTCCCCGCAGTGCGCCGGGCCGGTGAACATCTCGCGCGCCACGGCCATTGCGGCCTGCTATGTGGCGCTTAAGCACCTGTTTCCGGATGTGCCGGCCAATGCCGGCGTGCTCGACGCAGTGGACTTCGTGCTGCCCGACGGCCTGGTGATCAGCGCCGCGCGGCCACGGCCGGTGGGCGGCTACACCGAGACCATCCTGCGCATGATCGATGTGATCTTCAGCGCCACGGCCCTGGCCGCGCCCGAGCGCGCCATGGCCCAGGCCTACGGCACCATCAATGCGCTGTCCATCGCCGGGCACCGCACCGATGCGGCACGCAAGGGCCAGCGCTGGGTGATGTTCAGCTTCTTCGGCGGCGGCCACGGCGGCCATTCGGACGGCGACGGCATGAGCCACGGCAATGCGCCCATCTCCACTGCGACGATTCCGCCGCTGGAGATCCTGGAGGCGGCCTACCCCGTGCGCTTCACACAGTGGGCGCTGCGCCCGGGTTCGGGCGGCGACGGCCAGCACCGCGGCGGCCTCGGGGCCATCTACGAGATCGAGCTGTTGGAGCAGGACGCTGAGGTCTTCATCTTCGGCGAACGCGGCAAGGCCGCGCCCCAGGGCATCGCCGGGGGCGGGGAGGGCGCCCTGAACGTCTTCAGCTACCAGAACGCGGGCGAGTGGAAGACCCCGCCCATGCGCTCCAAGATGATCGGCATCCAGCTGAAAAAGGGCGAGCGCGTGCGGCTGGAGACGCCCGGTGGCGGGGGCTACGGTGTGCCTGCAGCACGGTCAGCCGCAGCGCGTGAGCGCGACGAGGCGATGGGTTATGTGGTGGTAGGCAACAGCGCAGCAGCAGTGAAAGGCGCAGCATGAGCGGCAAGGCTTCCTTTGTGGTGGGGGTGGACGTGGGCGGCACCTTCACCGATCTGTTCGTGCTGGACGAGGCCGATGGCAGTGCGCGCATCGTCAAGGTGCCTTCCACACGGGGTGAAGAGGCGCGCGGCTTCATGAACGGCGTGGCGCGCGTGGCGGACTCGGCCGCGGCCATCGCCACCATCATGCATGGCACCACGGTGGGCACCAATGCGCTGCTGGAGCGCAAGGTGGCGCGCACCGGCATCATCACCACGCGCGGTTTCCGCGATGTGCTGGAGATGCGCCGCCGCGACCGGCCCCAGACCTGGGGCCTGCGCGGCAGCTTCGAGCCCATCGTGCCGCGCCACCTGCGCCTGGAGGTGGACGAGCGCGTGCTGGCCGACGGCACGCTGCACACGCCGGTGGACCTGGCCCAGGTGAAAGAACAGGCCCAGGCCTTGCTGGATGCGGGTTGCGAGGCCGTGTGCGTGTTCTTCATCAACACCTATGCCAACCCGGCCAACGAGCAGGCGGCCGTGGCGGCCGTGCGCAGCCTGTGGCCCAACGCCCACGTGACGGCGGCCAGCGAGGTGCTGCCCGAGATCCGCGAGTTCGAGCGCTGCTCCACCGCCACGCTCAACGCCTCCCTGCAGCCCGTGGTGGGCAGCTACCTGGAGCGGCTGGAGGGCGACCTGCGCACCCAGGGCTTTGGCGGCGAATTGCTTATCGTGCAGAGCAATGGCGGCGTGATGTCGCGCCAGACGGCCTGCGATGTGCCGGTGCGCACGGCGCTGTCGGGCCCGGCGGCGGGCGTCATCGCCTGCGCGGCCATCGCGCGGGCGGCGGGATTTCCCGATGCGATCACGGGCGACATGGGGGGCACCTCGTTCGACGTGTCGCTGGTCGCCGGCGGCGAGGCGGCCCTGGCCGCGCAGACCGCCATCGAGTTCGGCATGGTGGTGCGCTCTCCCATGATCCAGATCGAGACCATTGGTGCGGGCGGTGGCTCCATCGCCTCGGTGGACGCCAGCGGCATGCTGCAGGTGGGCCCCGAGTCGGCCGGCAGCGTGCCCGGCCCCGCCTGCTATGGGCGCGGCAACACCCGGCCCACAGTGACCGACGCCAATGTACTGCTGGGCCGCATCGCGGCCGACCGGCCGCTGGGCGGCGGCCTGCTGGCCGCCATGGACGCGGCCAAGTCGCGCGACGCCATCGAGACCCATGTGGCATTGCCGCTGGGCCTGGATGTCATGGCCGCGGCCGAGGCCATCCTCACCGTGGCCAATGCGAAGATGGCCGGCGCCGTGCGCGTGGTCTCCATCGAGCGCGGTCACGACCCGCGCCAGTTCGCCTACATGCCCTTTGGCGGTGGCGGCGCCCTGCACGTGTGCGCCATGATGCGCGAGGTGGGCGTGGGCACGGGCATCGTGCCGCGCTACCCGGGCGTCACGTCTGCCCTGGGCTGCGTGATGGCCGACATGCGCCACGACGCGGTGCAGACCCTGAACAAGCCCCTGGCCGAGCTCGACGTGGCCGACCTGCGCCAGCGTGTGCAGGCCCTGTCCGAGGCCTGCCAGCAGCGCCTGGATTCGGCGGGCGTGCAGTTCGTGCAGGTGCAGGAGATCATTGCGCTGGACATGCTCTATACCGGGCAGACGCATACGGTGCAGGTGCCCGTGGCGGCCGGTGCGCTCGGCCGCGAGGGCATAGAGGCCGCCTTCGAAGAGGCCTACCGCGCCGCCTTCGGCCGGGTGCTGGCCGGCATCGCCGTGCGCGTGATGAACCTGCGCTACGCCCGCGTGGGTGTGCGGCCCAAGTTCGACCTCACCGTGCTGGCGCCGCAATCGACCACGCTGAACCCGCCCCTTGGCGTGCAGCGCGTCTTCCATGCCGGCAAATGGTGGGATGCCGTGCGCCACGCGCGGCTGGACTTGCCTGTGGGCGCCCGCATCGAGGGCCCGGCCATCCTGGAGCAGCCCGACACCACTGTGTGGCTGGAGCCCGGCTTCCACGCCACGGTGGACACGCTGGGCAATCTGCTGGTGCGCGCAGCATGAGCAGCGCCACCGCCCCCCTGCAGCCGCGGCGCGTGGCGCTGGTCGTGATTGACCTGCAGAACGATTTTCTTGCCGCCGATGGCGCGTACGCGCGCGGCGGCGCGGTGAGCCCGGCTGCGCTGCCGCTGCCGCCGCGCGTGGCCCAGGTGGCCCAGGCCGTCAAGGCCGGCGGCGGCCTGGTGGCGGGCAGCCAGTTCACGCTGTGGCCGGATGCCGAGGGCGAGCCCATGGTGTCGCCCCACCTCAAGGAGCTGCGGCCCTTTCTGCGGCGCGGCGACTTCGCTCCGGGCGGCACGGGCCAGGCCCATGTGCCCGAGATCGCGCCCTGGGTGGATGTGTCGGTCTGCAAGGTGGCGTATTCGGCCTTCTTCAACACCCAGCTCGACTGGGTGCTGCGCCGCGCGGGCATCGACACCGTGGCCGTGTGCGGCATCGTGACCAACGGCGGCGTGGCGAGCACGGTGCGCGACGCCCACATGCGCGACTACCGCACCCTGGTGCTGTCCGACGGCTGCGCCGCCTTCCGCCAGGAGGTGCACGACACGGCGCTGGCCGATATGGCCAATGTGGCGCAGGTGCTGAGCTGCGCGGACTTTATCGCGGCATTGGCCGCGGAAACCCCATGACGGGCACGCTGCCCACCATTCGCCGCGCCGACCGCATGCCCGCGGCCGCGCAGGACAACCATGTGCCCGTGGCCATCGTGGGCGGCGGGGCCTGCGGCCTCACGGCCGCGCTGGTGCTGCACGACCTGGGGGTGGACTGCGCGGTGCTGGAGCGCGATGCCACGCCCACGGGCTCCTCGGCCCTGTCCTCGGGCTTCATCCCTGCGCCGGCCACGCAGGTGCAAAGGGAGCTGGGCATTGACGACAGCCCCGAGCGCTTTGCCGCCGACATCAGCGCCAAGGCCAAGGGCAGGGCGGCGCCGCACCTGGTGCAGGCCTATGCCCGAGCCATCGGCCCGGCGCTCGATGCGCTGCAGCAGCGCCATGGCCTGGAGTGGCAGGTGCTGGACGGCTTTCTCTACCCCGGCCACAGCGTGCGCCGCATGCATGCCGTGCCCGAGAAGACTGGCGCGGGCCTGATGGGCCGCCTGGCCAATGCCGCGGCGGCGGTCGGCATTCCCCTGGTGACCGATGCTGCCGTGCGCGAGCTCTGGGCCGATGAGACCGGCCTCGTGATCGGTGTGGGCTACGAGCGGCCCGATGGCACGCTGGAGCACCTGTCGTGCGACGCGGCCATCCTGGCCTGCAATGGCTTTGGCGGCAATGCCGCCATGGTGCGCGAACTGCTGCCCGAGATGCGCGATGCCCTGTTCGCCGGCCATACCGGCAACGACGGCAGCGCCATCGCCTGGGGGCGCGCGCTGGGTGCGCGCCTGGCCGACCTGGGCGGCTACCAGGGCCATGGTTCCTGGGCCATTCCCCAGGGCGCGCTGGTCTCCTGGGCGCTGATGATGGAAGGCGGCATCCAGGTCAACGCCCTGGGTCGGCGCTTCCATGACGAGACTGAGGGCTATTCCGAGGCCTCGGTCCATGTGCTGGCCCAGCCGGGCGGCGTGGCCTGGAACGTGTTCGATGCACCCATCCTCGCGCTGGCGCGCGGTTTTCCGGACTTTGTGGATGCCGAGGCGGCGGGCGCCGTGAAGCACTGTGACAGCGTGCAGGCCCTGGCGGCCGTGATTGGGTGCGATGAGGCAGCGCTGGCGGCCACGCTGGCGGGGCAGGGTGCGTACCCACGCCCCACGGCGCGGCCCCTGCAGGCGCCTTTCTGCGCCGTCAAGGTCACGGGCGCGCTGTTCCATACCCAGGGCGGGCTCGACATCGACGCGCAATGTCGCGTGCTCGATACCGCGGGCTGCCCGTTCCCCAATTTGCTGGCCGCCGGTGGCGCGGCGCGCGGCGTCTCGGGCGATGCCGTCTGGGGCTACCTCTCCGGCAACGGCCTGCTGAGCGCCGTGGCCGGCGGCTACCTGGCGGCGCATACCGCCGCCCATCTGCTTCGTCCCCCTACGGGTTCCACTCCATGACTGCCATGACCCTGCACGAACGGCTGCAGCAGCCGAACATCCTCCTGGCCCCTGGCATCTACGACGCGCTGAGCGCGCTGGTGGCCGAACAGGCCGGTTTCGAGGCGCTGTACCTCTCGGGCGCCTCCATCGCCTACACCCGGCTGGGCCGCTCCGATGTGGGCCTGACCACCTACACCGAGGTGGAGGACACGCTGGCGCGCATCACCGAGCGTGTGCGCACGCCCGTCATCGTCGATGCCGACACCGGCTTCGGCAATGCGCTCAACATGCAGCGCACGGTGCGCGGCTTCGAGCGCGCCGGCGCCGCCATGGTGCAGGTGGAGGACCAGGGCTTTCCCAAGCGCTGCGGCCACCTGGATGGCAAGACCGTGGTGCCCGTGGCCGAGATGTGCGGCAAGCTGCATGCAGCGCTGGATGCGCGGCACGATGCCCGAACCCTCATCCTGGCGCGCACCGACGCCATCGCGGTCGAGGGCATCGAGGCCGCCTTCGAGCGCGCCGAGCGCTACCTGGAATGCGGCGTGGATGCGCTGTTCATCGAGGCCCTGCGCACCCCCGAGCAGATGGACGCCGCCTGCCAGCGCTTCGCCCACCGCATCCCCCTGCTGGCCAACATGGTCGAGGGCGGCAAGACCCCTGTGCAGAGCGCGCAGGAACTGGGCGGGCGCGGCTTTCGCATCGCCATCTTCCCTGGCGGCACGGCACGGGCCGTGGCCCACACCCTGCAGGGTTACTACGCCAGCCTGCACACGCACCAGACCACGGCGCCATTCAAGGAGCGCATGCTGGACTTCGACGGGCTCAATGCGCTGATCGGCACGCCCGAGCTGATGGAGCAGGGGCGCAGGTACGAATAGCACCCTGTGGTGCCCGCGCCTGCCAGCGGGCCGGACCCCGTCCCGCCAAAGCCAAGCCAACTCGATGTGATGGCCGTCACCCCCCCAAAGAGGTGGCGGCCCCGACGCTGCACTTTACTGTTGAGTTCGCCCCGCATAATGGAGGGCTAAGCAGTAAGTCAAGAGGGGCTAGGTCACCTCCCCGTCTCACCGCGTCGAGCGGCTCACATCTCCAAGCCCCCGGCCCTGCCGGAGGGGGCCCGTAAATATGGTTTTCAGTTCGTGGCAGTTCATTCTGGTCTACCTGCCGATCGTGGTTCTCATCTTTTTCTTGATGAATCACCTGCGCTGGATCACTGCTGGAAAGGCTTGGCTCGTCATTGCAAGCCTGTTTTTTTATTCGTACTGGGACATAAAGCACCTGCCTTTGATCCTGGGTTCCATTTTTGTGAACTTTGTGATTGGCACGTATCTGGCAAGGTCGCATGGCTCACTCCATGGCGATATGGGCAGGCCGAACCGTGGGATCAGCAGAAAAATGGTGCTGGCCGCAGGCATTGCTGCCAATTTGCTGCTGCTTGGGTACTATAAATACACCAACTTTTTGCTGGACAACGTCAATGCCATCTTTGGCACGGCGCATGCCATTCCGCATGTCGTCCTGCCGCTGGCGATCAGTTTTTTCACTTTCACGCAAATCGTGTACCTGGTGGACAGCTACCGTGGGGAAACTGCAAAATACGGGATTTTGAACTATTCACTTTTCGTGACGTTCTTTCCGCATCTTATTGCGGGACCTATTGTGCACCACCAGCAGATCATGCCCCAGTTCGATTCGCGCTGGACACTCATGCTGAGGAAATCGAATATTCTCAGGGGCCTTTTCATCTTTGGCATCGGCCTTTTCAAGAAGGTGGTCATCGCAGACAACTTCGCGGTGTGGGCCGATGCCGGGTTCGATGGCGGCCAGAGTCTTGGGTTCTTTGCTGCATGGGCAACCAGCCTGGCCTACACCTTTCAGCTGTATTTCGACTTCAGCGGGTACTGCGACATGGCAATAGGCGCTTCGCTGCTTTTCAATATTGCATTGCCCATCAATTTCAATTCGCCCTACAAGGCACTGAGCATTCAGGATTTCTGGCGGCGCTGGCACATCACCCTCAGCAGTTTCTTGCGAGATTATCTGTACATCCCCCTGGGCGGCAACCGAGGGTTGGAATACCAGACCTACATCAATATTTTCATCACATTCGTGCTGGGGGGCTTGTGGCACGGCGCGACCTGGATGTTCGTGGTATGGGGTGCCCTGCATGGCGGGGCACTCGGAGTTCATCGGTTGTGGAAGAAGTGGGGGCGCCCGATGCCAACAGCCTTGGCATGGCTGTTGACTTTTGTGTTTGTGAACATCACCTGGGTCTTCTTCCGGGCCAAGACAATGGAAGATGCGGAGCGGGTGTTGCGGGGAATGGTTGATCTTCGCTCGATCCTGGGAGAGTCCATTGCGTCGGCATCGACATCCGACTTTGCGTGGGCGGGTTGGTTCTCCGATGTCTTGCTGCAATACCTTCCTGCAGGGCTGGTGGGGCAACTGCCTGTCTACGTCGCCATCGTCTTGGCGTTTGTCATCATCCGCCAAAAGAATTCTATCGAGATCGCCAGCGGCCCCTTGGGCAATGCCAAGCTTGCTTACGGTGGATTTCTTTTCTCTATCGCGATGTACGCCATGCTGGCGACCACGAGCTCGGTGTTTCTGTACTTCAATTTCTAATAAGAACAATCACGATGAAGCATCGGGCAAGCATTTTCTTGATCGCCCTGCTGGCAAGTTTGATGATAGTGCCGGCAGTCAATATTTCGCGCGCGCGCAATTTTGAAGCGATCAAGTGGGAGAAGTCATTTTTCTACAATATGGACTTCGCATCGAGCTTTGCAGCGAAATGGTTGTATCCATTTGGGATCAGCATCAACTCCAAGAACGTCGTCATCGGCCGTGATGGCTGGCTCTTCCTGGGCGATTCATTCCAGGCCACCCTGTCGGCTGCTCGCCACCCACCTTCGGCGGAAGATGTGCAACTGGCGAAACAGATTGGCGTGGCTGCTGCTGCCTGGGACGCCTATTTCGCAAGCAAGGGGGTTCAACTCTTCAGGGTCATGGTCGGCCCCAACAAGGGAAGCATTTACCCCGAGCATTTGCCCCGCTGGGCTCAGCCAGTATCACCCAATGCGACGGATGCCCTGTTTTCTGAAACGGGCAAGGTTCTCTATGTCGACCTGCGTGCGCCTTTGCTGGAAGCCAAGGCACGTCAGAAGGCCGATCTCTATTACAAGCTGGATACCCATTGGAACCATCTTGGCTCTGCGATGGGGTTTCGCGCCTTTGCGCAGCAGGTTGGTGCCGCAGCACCAGAGCTGAAATGGCCACCCAGTGAAGCGTATGCATTGACATCCAGCCAGGAAACCAAGGGCGGGGATCTGGCCAATTTTCTTCGGCTGCCGACAGAGCTTTCCGATACCCGATTGGCCATTGGCGCATCCGAGTTTTCTTTGCAAACCACCCGGATCGACTTCGACACCCAGAAAGTCCTGTACAAGGGCGGGCATCTGACCACGATACCGCCGATCAAGCCGGTCCTTGTCCGCACCAGCAATGCCTTGAACCACAAGAAGGTACTGTGGCTCAGGGATTCATTTGGGGACTCAATGTCGGTGATGATGGAGGGGACCTTCAGTGACGTGCTGCAATTGCATTGGCATGAGGCCATCAAACCCGGTGGGCGCCTGGTCCAATTGGTCGAGAGCTGGAAGCCGGACTACGTCTTTTTCACGGTGGTGGAGAGAGATGCGCGAAATGGATGGTTTACCGCCCCTCCGCCCGTGGGGGACTTGAACCAGGCTGTCTCGAAAGACGCCCAATCCCGGTGAAGCCAAGGTGCCCAAGCCATCCTGCATAGGCGAGGGCGGCGGCCAGTTTCCTGTCGCAATGGCCCCGCCCGCACTGCGGCACCCCGGGCCGCGTACCATGCCATGGAATACTTTCATCGCATGGAGACCTTCATGGCAGAGAAACTGCAAACCATCACCCTGGGCGGCGGCTGCTTTTGGTGCACCGAAGCGGTTTTCGACCGCGTGCGCGGCATCACCGACGTGGAAAGCGGCTACACCAATGGCCACATCATCAAGCCGACCTACGAGCAGATCTGCGGGGGCGACACCGGCCATGCCGAGGTGGTGCGCCTGACCTTCGACGCCAGCGAGATCAGCCTCGAAGAGATCCTGGAGATCTTCTTCCACACGCACGACCCGACCACGCTGAACCGCCAGGGCAACGACGTGGGCACGCAGTACCGCAGCGGCATCTACTATGAAGACCCGGCCCATGGTGAGCTGGCCAACGCCATGGTGCGCCAGATGGGGCAGGACAAGCTGTTCGGCGCACCCATCACCACCGAGGTGAAACCCTTGTCCAACTACAGCACGGCCGAGGACTACCACCAGGACTACTTTGCCAAGCACCCGGGGCAGGGCTACTGCGCCTTCGTGGTCGGGCCCAAGGTGGAGAAATTCCGCAAGACCTTCCGCAAGTACCTCAAGGAGGACTGACGGTCCCGGACCGGGCAGTGACCCGGGCGAGCACCACCCCGCCCAGCAACCCGCCCATGGCCTTTTGCAGCCGGGAGGCGGGGCGGGCTGCGAGCAGGGTGCGCATGATGTCCTGTGCGCTGATGACGTCGGCCGGCGCAAAGCCGCTTTCGGACAGCAGGGCCTGCAGTTCGCCGTCGGCCAGAAAGCAGTGCCAGGGTTCGCCCATGCGGCGAAAGCGGCGCGCCATCAGGCCCAGGGCCAGCCGGAGCCCCAGCTCCCAGGGGGCCGGGCGCCGCACGTAGTCGAAGACCAGCATGCTGCCCGGCGCCATGCGCGCCCCGATGCGCGCGAAGGTGGCACGCACCGCCGCAGGCGCCAGGTACATGCTGACGCCCAGCCAGGCGAACACGGTGCGCTCGCGCGGATCGAGGCCGCAGGCCAGCAACTGCTCCATGAAGTCCTGCCGTTCGAAGTCCACCGGCACATGGTTGGCGCCCGCCGGCATCCCCAGCCCGGCCGCGCCAGCCAACTGCTGCTTCCACGCCTGGGTGGCCGGGTGATCGACCTCGAACACCCGCGCCAGCCCTTGCGGCCACTGGCTGCGGCGCAGGGCAAAGGTGTCCAGGCCGGCGCCCAGCAACACATACTGGGTGGCACCATCGGCCACGGCTGCGCGCAAGGTGTCTTCCGCGATGCGGCTGCGGGCGGCCAGGGCGCCGCGCATGGCTTCGGAGAAACTGCCCCGGTCGCTGAGGCGGCCCTCTGGCCCGTGGTCGCGGGCCCATTGGTGCACCTGTGCTGCCAGTTCGGGGCCCAGGATGTCGAGGGCCAGCGGGTCGGAAAAGACTTCGCCGCCATCGAGCAACTGGTGCCGGGCACGGGCGATGCCGCACAGCAGCGCCGTGCGGCTGGGCCGGGCCGAGGCCAGAAGGGGTTGCAGCGCGGGAGCGATGACAGGAGGGTTGTGGCTCATGGTGGCGCGATTCTGGGCGCCAATGTGCTCGCTGTCTTGAAGGTTTTCGCCAAACGGCAGCCCCTGTGCCCGGCCTGTAAAAGCCACTACCATGCGAGGGCCATGCGTCTGCAGCTCACGCTTCCGTTTGCCACCATCGCGCTGCCGCCGCCTGCGCTGGCGGGCTGCATCCGCGCCTATATCCTCAAGGACACGACAGGCCGGCCGGCACCTTTGGGCGGGCAATTGAACCGTTACCCCGCCTCCGTCTATTGCGGTGTCGCCTGGCTTCTGCAGGGTGGCTCGGAACGGGCGGATCCCGCGGGCGGGGCGTACCAGCCACTGGCCTCGACGCTGCTGCTCGGCCCCCAATCCCGGCCGCTGGTCACCCGCAACCCCGGGCCAGTGCGCAGCTTTGGTGTGGTGTTCCAGCCGCATGCCTTCCACCAGATCACTGGCCTGGATGTGGGAGCCCTGGTGGATGGAGTGCTGCCGGCCGAAGATGTGCTGCCATCCCACTGGACAGCGCTTTGCACCCAGGTGCGGCAGGCAGAAAGCGATGCCGAGCGCATGTCCCTGGTCGAGAGCGCGGTGGCCGGCTGGTGGCGGCCGCATGCGGCGGGCTTGGCCGGTAGCGACGACCCCGCGGGCCGCTGGCGGGGTGCCCTGCAGGCCCATGCCATGGCCGTCGGCCTGGGTTCCAGCCTGCGCAATCTGGAGCGGCATGCCCGCACCTGGGCCGGCCAGCCCATGCGCCGCCTGGCCTGGCTGTCGCGCGCGGAATCCACGCTGCTGCAAGCGCGTATGGCCAGTGAGCACAGTGGCGCGCAGCCCCGCTGGCAGGACGTGGCGGCCGACGCCGGCTATGCCGACCAGGCCCACCTGTGCCGCGAGACGCAGCGCGTCACCGGCCTCAGCCCGCGCGAACTGGTCCAGCGTGTCGATGGGGATGAGAGCTACTGGTTCTACCGCCTCTGGTCCTGAGCGGTTGCGGGGTTGAAGCGCCATTGCCCGCCCGCGCTGCCGGGAAATGGCAAGGCCACCGTTTTCACGGGGCATAATGCAAGCCGATTGCGTTACCGGCATGTCTGCCGGTGGCCACCCATCGCCATGCCTACCGCACGATCCACCCCTTCCACTTCAAGCAGCGCCTGGACCTTGCCGCCCGGCATGCGCGCCACCAAGGCCACGCGCGCCCTGGCTGCGCTGTATGAAGCACGTCCCGAGGCAGCGCTGTCCGAATCCGAGGTGGAGGCCGCGCTGGCTGCGGCGGGCGCGCCCGTCAACAAGGTCACCGTCTACCGCATGCTGGACCGCTTTGCCGCCGCCGGCCTGCTGCACAAGCAGGTGGATGCCGCGCGTGTGACGCGCTTTGCGCTGGCATCGCAGGGGGATGATTCCGCCGTGCCGCGCTTCGAGTGCGGCGACTGCCACCGCCAGTTCCGCCTGGCCCAGGGCTCGGCGCGCGTGCAGTCGGCCTTAAAGCAGGTGCTGGCCGCGCTGGCCACGGCGGGCCATGAAAGCCTGGCCGTGGACGTGGCCGTGCGCGGCCGCTGCGCGGGCTGCGCGCACCCGGCCGGGGGCGCGGCCGCATGATACGCACCCGGGGCCTGTCCTACCGCTATACCGAAGGCAGCGCGCCGCTGCGCTTTCCCGATGTGGACCTGCGCCAGGGCGGTACCCTGCTGCTGCGCGGGCGCTCGGGCACAGGCAAGTCGACCTGGCTGGCGCTGATGGCGGGGTTGCGCTCGCCGGCGGGCGGCGACCTCTTCGTGGCCAGCACCCCGCTGGGCACGCAGCGCGGCGCCGAGATCGATGCCTGGCGCGCGCGCTGCGTGGGCTTTCTGCCGCAAAAGCTGCACCTGAGCAGCGCGCTCACCGTGGCCGACAACTTGGCCCTGGTCTACTTTGCCGCAGGCCAGCCGCGCGACGATGCGGCCATTGCCCGCGCGCTGGACCAGGTGGGCGTGGCCGAACTGGCCGGGCGCCGGCCGCACCAGCTCTCGGGCGGGCAGGCGCAGCGCGTGGCATTGGCCCGCGCCGTGCTGCTGCAGCCGCAGATATTGCTGGCCGACGAACCCACGGCCAGTCTCGATGACGAGGCCGCAGCCGACGCCCTGGCCCTGCTGCAGGCCAGCGCAGCAACGTGCGACGCCAGCCTGGTGATTGCCACGCACGACCAGCGCGTGGTGCAGGCCCTGGCCTCCGTGCAGGGCCTTCAGCAACTCGACCTTACCGCCATGCGCGCCTTCTCCTGATCCCATGGCCAAGCTGTTCTCCTTGTCCTGGCGCTACCTGTGGGCGCGCCCCCTGGCCGCCGCGCTCAACCTGCTGGTGCTCACGCTCGGCCTGGCGGCCATCACGCTGGTGTTGCTGGTGGCCACGCAGCTGGACCGCGCCTTCGAGCGCGACCTGGATGGCATCGATCTGGTGGTGGGCGCCAAGGGCAGCCCGCTGCAGCTGATCCTGGCGGGGGTGTTCCACATCGATGTGCCCACGGGCAACATCCCGCTGCAGGAGGTGCAGGCCCTGCAGAAGAACCCGCTGGTGGCCCAGGTGATCCCGCTGAGCCTGGGCGACAGCTACCAGGGGTTCCGCATCGTGGGCACCACGCCCGATTACCTGGCGCTCTACAGCGCCAGCCTGGCCCACGGCCAGCCCTGGGCCCAGCCCATGGATGCGGTTCTGGGGGCCACCGTGGCGCGCGGCATTGCCCGCGAGGGCCATGCGGGCGCCGCGCTCGTGGGCGGCACCTTCATCGGCAGCCACGGGCTGGGCGGGGGAGGGCATGCGCATGGGGAGCACCCCTACCGCGTGGCCGGCGTGCTGGCGCCCTGCGGCTGCGTGCTCGACCGGCTGATCCTCACCTCCACCGAATCGGTCTGGATGGTGCATGAAACTGCTACGGCGTCGGAGCCCGAGGACCTGGAGGTGCTGAAGGAAGAGCGCGAGGTGACCGTGGCCCTGGTGCGCTACCGCACGCCCATGGCCGCCATCACCTTGCCGCGCCAGATCAATGCCGACACCTCCATGCAAGCGGCGGCCCCGGCCATCGAGGTCACGCGCCTGCTGCGCCTGTTGGGCGTGGGGGCCGATGTGCTGCGCGCCTTTGGCGGCGTGCTACTGGGCGTGGCTGCGCTCAGCGTGTTCATTGCCCTGTGGAATGCCGTGCGCGAGCGCCGCACCGATCTGGCCATGCTGCGCATGCTGGGCGCCCCGCCGGGCCGGGTGGCTGGACTGGTGCTGTGCGAGGCCCTGTGGCTGGCCGCCATGGCCTCCGTCCTGGGCCTGCTGCTGGGCCATGGCCTGGCCCACGTGCTGGGCTGGGTGCTGCAGGCGCAGGGGCTGTTGCCCGTGACCGGCCTGGTGTGGCTGCCGGCCGAGGTCGGCGTGCCGCTGATCGCGGGGGCCGTGGCCGCGTTTGCCGCGCTGTTGCCGGCCATGCAGGCCTACCGCACGGAAGTCGCTGATCTGCTCAGCCAACCCTGATCCGATTCCCAACCGTTCCTGAAAGGTTCACCATGAAAAAGCTGATCATCGCCCTGGCCATTGCGCCCCTGCTGCTGGCAGGTGCCATTGCCCACGCCCAGGGCGCGCACACCGACAAGGAAACCAAGGCCGATGTGGAGCGCCACCGCGCCATGGCCGCCGCGCATGAGGCTGCGGCCAAGTGCCTGGAAGCGGGCAAAGGCCATGACCAATGCCAGAAGGAACTCCAGGTGGCCTGCAAGGGTCTGGCCATCGGAAAATTCTGCGGCATGCGCCACGTGCACTGACCCGTTGCACGCAACGCCTGCACAACTGTAAGAAAATAACGCCAGCCCTGTTACCAAGGACTTCCATGCACCACCACCCTCGATTGCCCCGTTCCCTGCCCGCGCTGGTGCTGGCGGCCTGCGCCCTGGCCGGGGTGTCTGGTGTGCATGCCGAAAGCAAGCCCGCGGCCACGGCCGGCGCGCCTTTCAACGCGCCGGTGCTCAGTTCGCCCATGCCGGGCACGGCGCCCCCGGGTTCGGGCGCGGGCTACCACAGCCCCAACAGCCCGATCGCGCCGCTGCCGCAGCGCAATGACGTGGTGCCCTGGTCGGTGCTCAGCGACCTGACCAAGAAGACCACCAAGGATGGCATCCTGCCCGTGTTCAACGCCCAGCAGCAGGGCATGGACAAGACCGTGCAGCGCATCCAGGGCTTCATGATGCCGCTCGATGCCAAGGCCACGCAGACGCACTTTTTGCTCACCTCCGTGCCGCTGACCTGCTCGTTCTGCATTCCGGGCGGGCCCGAGAGCATGGTCGAGGTCAAGGCCAAGACGCCCGTGCGCTACTCGCTCGAACCCGTGGTGGTCGAAGGCCGCTTCACGGTGCTGAACAACGACCCCTATGGCCTGTACTACCGCGTGGTCGAAGCCGTGCCGGTGAAGTAAGCCCACCGTCTTCCCGTGAACCGCTCGCGCACTCCGCTGATGGCCTTGCAGGCCGTCTCCTCCCGCATGGGGCACCCAGCCCCGGAGGCAGGTGCACGCGCGTGGGCGGCCCGGCTGGCCCTGGTCTGGGTGGTGCTGGCCCTCGCCTGGGTGCCCACGGTCGGGCGGCTGCACCAGATCGCCCACGCCCAGCCACTGGCGCAGATCCACGCGGGCCATGGCCCGTTGGTGGCGGCGGATCAGGGCGCAGCCCATGGTGCCTCGGCTGGCTTCCTGTCGAGCCACAGCCTGGTCGACTGTCTTTTGCTCGACCAGCTTGCGCTGGGCGACGCCCTGCACAGCGCCTCTGTGGTGCTGTTGCCCCCTTCGCCAGCCCCTGCGCCGGTGGCCTCGCATGCCCACGGCGTGCAGGCGCGCCATGCGGCGCTGTTCCAGGCGCGCGCCCCGCCGTCCGCGCTGCGCGCCTGACAGCCTTTTCTCTCCCCGCATGGGCCACCTGGCCCGCAGGGCAGGGTCTGGCCCCGTTGCGCACGCTGCTGCTATCCCTGTTTCCCTGAATCCACTGCGGTAGGCGCCTGTTCGTCAGGCGGCTGCCGGCATGCCGTTTTCTTTTCCTTGATTCATGCCCCGCGGCATGAAGGCCTGCGCCCGTGACCGGCCGCTGCCTCGCTGCGCGCACGCTTTTGCACTGAATACCATGACGACACCTTCGCTCCACTCCACCTCCCGCCGTCCCACCCTGCACCTCGCCTTGCATCCCGTCGCCCTGGCCGCCATGCTGGCCCTGTCGGCCGGCAGCAGCCTGGCCCAGACGGCGGCACCGGCTGCGCCCGACGCGGCGGCCAATGCCCCCAGCCTGCCATCCGTCACGGTGTCCACCAGCGGCTTGCAACTGGGTGTCAATGAAATGACCACACCCGTGAGCGTGCTCGAAGGCGATGACCTCGTGCGCCGCCGCGAGGCCACGCTGGGCGAAACCCTGAACAGCGAACCCGGCATCACCAGCAGCCACTTCGGCGCGGGCGCCAGCCGCCCCATCATCCGCGGCATGGACGGCCCGCGCGTCAAGGTGCTGTCCGATGGCGCCGAGCTGCACGATGCCTCCACCATCAGCCCCGACCATGCGGTGGTGTCCGAGCCCCTGCTGGCCACGCAGATCGAGGTGCTGCGCGGCCCGTCGGCCCTGGTGCATGGCAACGGCGCCGTGGGCGGCGTGGTCAATGTGCTCGACGGCAAGATTCCCACCGCCATCCCGGAAAAGGGCTACGAAGGCAGCGCCGAGCTGCGCGCCAACAGCGGCGCGCGCGAAGGGGCAGGCGCCTTCTCGCTGACGGGCGGCGCCGGCAATCTGGCCGTGCATGTGGAAGGCGTGTCGCGCGATGCCAGCGACTACCGCGTGGGCAAGGGCTGGGCCCCCAATGGCGAACCGGCGCGCAAGGTGCTGGGCAGCTTCAACCGTACCGACACGGGCAGCGTGGGCCTGTCGTGGGTGGGCGAGCGCGGCTACCTGGGCGCCGCCTACACACGCCAGACGGCGCGCTACGGCCTGCCGGGCCACAACCACAGCTTCGAGGGCTGCCATACCCATGGCGACCACCTGCACTGCGGCGCGCATGGAGACGATGACGGGCACGACCATGACCACGGCGCCGAGGCGGGCGATGTGCCGGTGGTGGACCTGCGCAGCGAGCGCTTCGACGTGCGCGGCGAACTGCGCAACCCGTTCGCCGGCTTCTCGGCCCTGCGCCTGCGCGCTGGTGTCACGGACTACAAGCACGACGAAGTCGAAGACGGCGCCATCAGCACCACCTTCAAGAACAAGGCCTACGACACGCGCGTGGAGCTGCAGCACGAGCCCATCGCCGGCTTCAAGGGCGTGTTCGGCCTGCAGACCTCGCAGCGCAAATTCAGCGCCGAGGGCGAGGAAGCCTACGTGCAGCCCACCGTCACGCGCAAGACCGGCCTGTTCATGCTGGAGGAATACCGCATGGGCGACTGGCGCTTCGAAGGCGCGCTGCGCCACGACCGCCAGACGGCCGAAGCGCAGGACTCGGGCATCGAACGCAGCCACAATGGCACCTCGGCATCGCTGGGTGCCGTGTGGCAGTTCACGCCGGGCTATTCGCTGGGCGCCTCGCTCACGCGCGCCAGCCGCGCGCCCTCGGCCGAGGAGCTGTATGCCAACGGCCTGCACATGGCCACCAGCACCTACGAGCGCGGCAATGCCGACCTGCGCTCGGAGACCTCGCAGAACATCGACCTGAGCCTGCGCAAGACCAGCGGCGACACCACCTTCAGCGCCAGCGTGTTCCGCAACCGCGTGAACAACTACATCTACGGCCGCACGCTCGACGCCGTGGACGGCCTGCAGCTGCTGCAGTACGCCCAGGCCGACGCCACCTTCACCGGCATCGAAGGCCAGGTGCGCCAGCGCATCACGCGCAACCTGGGCGTCACGCTGTTCGGCGACACCGTGCGCGCCCGCCTGGCCGGCGGCGGCCTGCTGCCGCGCATTCCCGCTACGCGCGCCGGTGTGCGCCTGGATGCGAACTGGAACGCCTGGGAAGGCCAGGTCGAATGGGTGCAGGTGGCGCGCCAGAACCGCGTGGCCGAGTTCGAATCGGCCACGCCCGGTTACGGCATGCTCAACCTGGGCGTGAGCTACAGCGGCAAATACAACGGCGAGACGCCCTGGCAGGTCTACCTCAAGGCCAACAACCTGACGGACCGCCTGGCCTATGCCCACACCTCGTTCATCAAGAACGCGGCGCCGCTGATGGGGCGCAATGTGACGCTGGGGGTGAAGGTCTCCTTCTGACGATGCGGAGGGTTCAGAACCGGTCCCAGCGGTAGGGCGCCATGTCGATGGCCGGCGGCAGCCCGTCCAGCTGGTCGCATACCAGTTGGGCGCTGCCGCTGGCCATGGTCCACCCCATGGCGCCGTGTCCGCAGTTGAAGAACAGGTTGGCATGCCTGCTGCTGCGACCCAGGACGGGCAGGCCGTCCGGCGTCATGGGGCGCTGACCGGTCCATGGCTTGGGCTGCAGCCTGGCGGCCGGGGCATAGATCGACGCCGCAAACCGTTCCAACGCCGCCATGCGGCGGCGCACCAGCGATGGGCTGCGCGGGATGCCGATGTCCGCAAAGCCGGTAAAGCGCACCGCGTTGCCGAACGAGGCCCACGCGATCTTGTGCTGCAGCGAGACGGCCCCCACGCGAGGCTGCGGGCCCAGGGCTTCTTGGTGCGCATAGGTGACCGAGTACCCCGTCACCGGGTAGATGGGCAGGCGGTAGCCCAACGGCCGTGACAACGCGGCCGCGCCGAGACCTCCGGCCATGACCACGGCATCGCAAGCCCAGAATGCCTGGGCGGTGCGGATGCCCGCCACGCGCCCCCGGTCTACCTGCAGGCTCTGGACCTGTTGTCCGAGGTGGAACTGCGCCCCCAGGGCCTGCGCCGCCTGCACAGCCTGGTCGGTGAAGGTGCGCGCGTTGCCGGTCGCATCGGTACGGCAGAAGATGCCCGCGCCAAAGCGCTGCACCGCGGGCGCCAGCAGTGGCTCTGCCCGGGCAATACCGGCGCTGTCCAGCATTTCATAGGGTTCGCGCGCCAGGTCCAGCAAGGCCAATTCCTGCGCATCGCAGGCCTGTCCGGGTGCGAGCAGGTACACGATGCCTGCGGCGGCATGCCCGTAGTCCGCGGCCGCCACCGCCCGCTGGTCCACCTGCAGCGTGCGCGAATAAGCCGACAGCGCCACCGAAGCCGCCGAATTGCGCTGCCACCGTGCGGCTGTGCACTCGCGCAGAAAGCGCAGGCCCCAGGGCCACAACGCCGGGTCGCTCCAGCGGGCAATGCCCATGGCATCGTCCGTGCCGGCCAACACCCCCGCGAGCGCGTGCAGCACGCCGGGCGATGCCCAGCTGAAGCTGTGGCCTGGCGAGATCAGTCCCGCATTGGCAAAGCTGGCGCCCTGGGCGGGTGCGTTGGCCGCCTCCAGCACGGTCACCTCGTGGCCTCTTGTGGCCAGTTGCAGGGCCGTCGTGGTGCCCACCACGCCTGCACCGATCACTGCAACGCGCATGCCGCACCTCCCGGGATCGGGTCTGCCGCGTGGGCGGGGTGGTGGCGCAAAGGCTGGGGCAAGAGGTGTGCGGCTGGCATGGCATGGCCTGGTTGCAAATCGTATTTGCAATTTTATTTGCAAATATGCAAATTTCAAGATCCCCGGCCTCCCGACCCACTGGTAGGATCGAAGCAACCGCTCCTTCCCATGCTGCGGCCCCCCCATGCATGCGATGACAACGCCCCCTTCAGAACCCGCACTCGACCGCGAGACGCTCAGTGCGCGCGTGCGTGCCGCGCGGCACGACAAGCGCATGACCCTGGTGCAGGTGGCGCAGGCCGCAGGCATATCGGCCGCCACCGTTTCGCGCGTGGAGCGCGGCCAGATGTCGCTGACCTACGAAAAACTCACCGCACTGGCGCGGGCCCTGGGCATCGAGCTGTCCAGCCTGCTGGCCGGCAACGGGGCAGCGGTGAGCAGCAGCACAGGGCCGTCGCTCACGCGGGCCGGGCAGGGCGTCAGCTACCGCTCGGATGCCTACCTGTACACCTGGCTCAATGCCGATCTTGCGCGCAAGCGCATGACACCGACCCGTATGGTCGTCTATGCGCGCACGCTGCAGGAGTCACCCGGCTACTCCCGCCATGCGGGTGAAGAGTTTCTGTTCGTGCTGTCCGGGGCGCTGCAGGTGCACTTCGAGACCGGCGAAGTCATCGACGTGGCCCAGGGCGACTGCCTGTATTTCGACAGCCGTGTCGGCCACTTCTTTCTGTCCACTGGCAAGGGCAACGCGGAGATCATTGGAGCCATCAGCGAGACGGGCTGATCAGGGTTTACACGAAACGTATATGTTTCGTATAATTCAACCCATGGGCATCGTCAAAATTTCCGACCAAATGCACGAGAACCTGCGCATTGCGAGCAATGCGCTGTCTCGTTCCATCAACTCCCAGGCCGAGCACTGGATGCGCGTGGGCATGCTGGCCGAACTGCACCCCGAGCTCAGCCACAGCCAGATCAGCCAGTTGCTGATCCGCGCCGAGCAGGCGGGCGGGTTCGATCTGGCCGCGCTCGCGCAGGCGCTGCCGTCTGCCGGCAGTGGCATGGGCGACAAACCCAGCCTCCAGGTCAGGCGGGTGCAGTGATGGGCGCCCGCCACCCCCAGGTCATCATCAAGACGCCGGCCGAAATCGCCCAGTCGCGCATTGCCGCCCAATTGGCAGCGCGGGTGCTGCAGATGATCGGCCCCTATGTTCAGCCCGGCGTCTCCACCGAGGCGCTGGACGACCGCTGCCGCGAGTTCATCGTCAACGAACTCAAGGCCATCCCCGCCAACATCGGCTACCACGGCTTCACCAAGACGGTGTGCACCTCCGTCAACCACGTGGTCTGCCATGGCGTGCCCGCGGCCGACAAGGTGCTCAAGAAGGGCGACATCATCAACATCGACGTGGCCGTCATCAAGGACGGCTGGTTCGGCGACACCAGCCGCATGTACTACGTGGGCGAGCCCAGCCGCCTGGCGCGCCGCCTGGTGGAGACCACCTACGAAGCCATGTGCGCCGGCATCCGCCAGGTGCGGCCCGGCGCCACCCTGGGCGACGTAGGCCACGCCATCCAGACCGTGGCCGAGCGCGAGCGCTTCAGCATCGTGCGCGACTACTGCGGCCATGGCATCGGGCAGATCTACCACGAGGACCTGCAGGTGCTGCACTACGGCCAGCCCGGCCAGGGCATCGTGCTCGAAGAGGGCATGGTCTTCACCATCGAACCCATGGTCAACGTGGGCCGGCGCGAGACGCGCGAGCTGCCCGACGGCTGGACCGTGGTCACGCGCGATCATTCGCTCTCGGCCCAGTGGGAGCACATGGTGGCGGTCACGGCCGACGGCTTCGAGGTGCTGACGGCCTGGCCCGAAGGCGCGGGCAGCTACCCGGCGATTGGCTAGTGTCCTGAGTTGGAAGTTCGTTGAAGAAATCAATCTGCCGAAATCGCTGCCAGGCTAGGCGCAAAGCACAGCCATGCCGGGTGGCATGGCGAGCATTTGCTTGCGGCGCATGGCGGGGATTGTCGGTAGATTGATTCAACGAATTTTCAACTCGGGACACTAAGTTCAGAGCTCCGCAGCCAGGCTGGCAAGCAGGCCGCGCAGCCATTGCTGCGCAGGGTGCCCATCGGTGCGCCGGTGCCATACCAGGTGAAAGACGATGGGCGCAAGCGCCACGGGCGGTGCCAGCACTTGCAGTTGCAGCGGCTCGGTGCCGTGCAAGGCCACGCGCC
Source organism: Acidovorax sp. FW305-C-20-28 (assembly GCF_058783375.1). Lineage (NCBI taxonomy): Bacteria > Pseudomonadati > Pseudomonadota > Betaproteobacteria > Burkholderiales > Comamonadaceae > Acidovorax > Acidovorax sp. FW305-C-20-28. The sequence continues at coordinate 241,233 of NZ_JBYSYM010000003.1, forward strand.
GCAGCAGCGTGGCTGCCATTTCGGTGCGCGCCACCAGGGCGGGGGCTGCGAACAGCTGCGGCAGGGTCAAGGCCAGGTGCCGGCGCTGGCCGAGCCGGGCCAGGGCTTCGTCCACCAGGCCATGGCGGTCCCCCTCGGGCGAGACCAGCACATGCGACAGTGCCAGGTAGGCACCTAGGTCCAGCCCCTGGCGGGCCCCTGGGTGGCCTTGCCGCACGATGGTCACGAACTCGTCCTGCAGCAGGGGGCGGGTGAGGATGCGGCCATCGGCCAGGGTGGGCGGCACGCCCACCGCTGCATCGATGGTGCCGGCATCGAGCAGGTCCACCGCGCTGTCGCGCGCGCTGAAGGCATGCACATTCAATGAGGCGCCTGGCGCCTGGCGCCGCAAGGCCTCGGCCAGGGCTGGCAGCAGCACCAGGGCGGGGTAGTCGTACAGGCCCAGGTTGAAGCTGAAGGCCGCAGTGGCCGGGTCGAACTGCGGCCGCGGCACCACGGCGGCCTCGATCTGCCGGAGGGCCTGCGCGATGGGCCCGGCCAGGTCGCGCGCGCTGGGTCGGCAGCAGGCCTTCGGCGCTGCGCAGGAACAGCGGGTCGGCGAACAGCGTGCGCAGGCGCGACAGGGCGGCGCTCATGGCCGGCTGGCTCACCCCCATGCGCACGGCGGCGCGGGTCACATTGCGCTCGTCCATCAGCGCGTCAAAGGCGGCCAGCAGGTTCAGGTCGATGCCATGAAAATCCATAAATCAGATATTCATTCATATTTATCATTTGTTGGACAGATTTTAGGCGGCTTTCCAGAATCAGGTCATCGCTTTTCACACACCTCCAGAGGACTTAACGATGACCGATTCGCCGACCTCCACCCAATTGCGCCGCGAGCGCCAGGCCGTGGAGGCGCTGTACCGCGCCTTCAGCGACAAGAACCCCGATCTCATGGACCAGGCCGTCACGCCGGACTGGGACGATATTCCGCTGGCCCCCGGCCAGAGCCCCGGGCCCGAGGGACTCAAGCCCATCATCGAGGACTTCATCCGTGCCATGCCGGATGTGCAGATCACCATCCACGACGTGATCCAGGCCCCAGGCCGGCTGGCTGTGCGCGCCGAAATCACGGGCACGCACCAGGGCCCGCTGTTCGGCATTGCCGCTACCGGCCGCCGGCTGAGCATTCCCATCCATGAATTCCATGAACTGCGAGGCGACCGCATCCAGCGCACCTGGCACCTGGAGGACTGGTTCGGCGCGTTCCGGCAGATGGGCAGCTTTCCACCCGCACCGGAGGCCGCATGAAAACACTGCGCATCCACGGGTTCGGCACCCCTGACCTTGCCGTGCTGGAAGACATCGCCGCGCTGCCGGCACCCGCTGCAGGGCAGGTGGCCGTGCGCATCGCGGCGGCCAGCATCAACCCGCTGGATCTCAAGATCCTGGGCGGGCACATGCAGCAGGTGTTCCCGGTGGCGTTGCCCTTCACCCTGGGCACCGACTTCGCGGGCGTGGTGCACTCGGTCGGCCCGCAGGTGGCGGGTTTTCGGCCCGGCGACCGCGTGGCGGGCCGCCTGGAACCGACCGCAGGCGGTGCCTTGGCACAGGCCGCGCTGGTGCCGGCAAAGGCGCTGAGCCTGCTGCCCGAAGGGGTGGCCTTCGAGCAGGCGGCGGCCCTGCCCACGGCTGCAGGCACCGCCTGGCTGGCCTTGTTCGGTGTGGGCCGGCTCCAGGCGGGGCAGCGGGTGCTGGTGCATGCTGGCGCTGGTGGGGTAGGCAGCTTTGCCGTGCAACTGGCGCGCCAGGCGGGGGCACAGGTGATCGCCACCGCCTCGCCCGAGAAGCACGAACTGGTGGCCCAGTTGGGCGCACACAGCGTGCTTGACTACCGTACGGAGGGTCTCGAACACGGCGCCGAGGGCCTGGATCTGGTGATCGATACCGTGGGCGGACGGGCCACGGAGCGCTCCTGGCCGCTGGTCCGGCCTGGCGGCAGGCTGGTGTCGGTGGTGGACCATGCCATCCAGGGGCAGGGCGGGGTGCAGGGCGCCTTTGCGTTCTTCCAGCACGATGCGCAGGTGCTGGACGGGATTGTCGCGCGCCTGGCTGCCGGGCAACTGCAGGTGGTGCTCGACAGCGTCCATCCGCTGGAAGCGGCTGGTGCAGCGCTCGCCCACCTGGCACGCGGCCATGCGCGGGGCAAGGTGGTCGTGCAGATGCCCCGCTGAGGGTGCCGGGGCCTGACTACCGCGCCGCCTGCATCTGCTCGAACTGCTCGACTGGCATGGGCCGGGCAAAGGCAAAACCTTGCAGCACATCGCAACCGGCGTCCACCAGATAGTCGGCCTGTTCGCGTGTCTCCACGCCCTCGGCCGTCACGGCCAGCCCCAGGCCGTGGGAGAGGGCGATGATGGCGTTGACGATCATGCGGCTGTGCTCCTGCCCGGGCAGGTCACGGATGAAGCTGCGGTCGATCTTCAGGCGCTTCATGGGCAGGCGCCGCAGGTAGGCCAGCGACGAGTAGCCGGTGCCGAAGTCGTCGATGGCCAGGTGCACACCCAGCTGGCTCAGGCGGTGCAAGGTGCTGGCGCAGGCATCCATGTTCTCCATGAGCACGGTTTCGGTGAGCTCGATCTCCAGCAGGTGGGCCGGCAGGCCTTCCTCGCGCAGGATGTCCATCACGCGCTCCAGGAACTGCGGGTCGCCCAGCTGGCGTGCCGAGACATTGACCGCGACCCGCAGGGGGGTCTGGGCCCGGGCCTGCCAGCGGGCCGCGTCGCGGCAGGCCGTGCGCACTACCCAATAGCCCAGGTGCACGATCAGCCCGCATTCCTCCGCGACCATCACGGCCTCCAGCGGCGGGATGGCGCCCAGCCGGGCATGGGTCCAGCGCAGCAGCGCTTCGGCGCCCATCATGCGGCGGTCCGTGGCCGAGAACACCGGCTGGTAGTGCAGGGCCAGGCCCTCGCCGTCTTCCAGCACCTGGCGCAAGGCCTGCTCGATGGCATGCCGGCGCACCGCAGCGAGGTTCATGGACACGTCGAAGCGCTCGCAGCGGTTCTTGCCCAGGTCCTTGGCGCGGTACATGGCCGTATCGGCACTGATGATGAGGGCGTCCTTGTCCTGCGCATCCCCCGGGTAGGTGGCAATGCCTGCGCTGCAGGTCACCATGACCTCCTGGTCCGACTCGACGAAACCCTTCTCGAACACGGCGACGATCCGCTCCGCATAACTGCCGAGTGCGGCTTCGTCCATGTCCAGCCGCAGGATGACGGAGAACTCGTCGCCCCCCATGCGGCAGATGTCGTCGCCCGGCCGCACCACCGACTGCAGGCGTTGCGCCACCTGGCGCAGCAGGCCGTCTCCCGCGGCATGGCCGAAGGTGTCGTTCAGGGTCTTGAAATTGTCCAGGTCGATGTAGACCAGGGCCAGCTTGCTGCCCAGCGTGGCGGCCCGGTCGATTTCGTGGGCCAGCCGTTCGTTGAAGTAGTGCCGGTTGCCGACGCCCGTGACGGCGTCCTGGTGGGCCAGCACCTGCAGGCGGCGTTCCGCTTCGCCGACCGCTGCGCGGCTGCGCAGCACCAGGGCGGTGGCCAGCGCCATGGTGCCTCCGGCGATCAACAGCGCGCCGCCGAAGCGGATGACCAGGTGGGTGTAGACCTCGGCCATCGACTTGCGCAGGTAGATGCTGCCCGAGCTCTTGCCCCGGAACTTCACGGGCTTGGCCATTTCCAGCAGGGACAGGCCCTGGTACTCGAAATCTCCGTTGCCCCCACCCGGCAGCGTGCTGGGTGCCACCTGGTCGCCATCGCGCTGGTACGAGGCGAACAGCACGCCCTGGGCATCGTAGATGGCCGCCATCAGCACCATGGGCGAGGCCTTGAGGGCACCCAGGATCTCTTCCGTCGTGTGCGCGTCGCGGAACATCACGGCCGTGGACACGTTGTCGGCCACGATGGCGGCCTCCACCCGGCTGTCGGCGAGCATGGCCTTGCGGCTGCTCCAGTAGTCGAAGGCCGTCAGGGCCAGCACCATGGTCAGCAGGGCCAGCCCGGTGGCGAGCAGGCCGGTCGCCACCACCCGCGATGACAGCTGCTCGGAGTTGGCGCTGGCCGGGCTGTCGGGCGTCATCGTGCCCCCCTGGACAGGCGCATCAGGCGCGAGCTGACCGACAGCCCCGCCTTGCCGATGGCATCGGCATTGATGTCGAAGACGATGCGGTCGCCCTCGCGGTGCAGGGCGATCATGATCTCCGGCGGAGCGCTCACTGCATCATCGGCAATGGTCAGCACCGCCGTCTTGCCCGGCATGGCGCGCAAAGCGCGCAGGGCGCGGTCGGTGTCTGCGCCGCTGAGCACCAGCACGCGGCAGTCGCTCAGCTCGTTCGCCTCCCAGAGCCGGATGCGGATGGGGTTGTCCTTGCGCGCAGGCCGCCCCTCCAGTGCCAGCAGGTTGCGCTTGAGGGGGCTGAAGGGGGAGACACAGATGGTCCAGTCGGTGCCGGCGCGGCCATCGCCCTGGGGCCATTCGACAAACTGGATGAAGTTGAAGACATAGGCCGCCTTCAGTTCGTTTTCACCCACCCGTTCCTGCGCACCGGCCCCGGGGTCGCACGCGAGCACGCACAGGCCCACCAGGAGGGCTTGGTACAGGCGGTGCAGGTGTGCCATGGCCTAGAACGCATGGGTGAGTTTCAGGCGCAGGGTCCTGCCGTCCTGCAGGATCGAGTCCCCGCGGATCTCGAAGGACGCAGGGTCGGCGTACCGCCGGTCCAGCAGGTTGTAGACCCCGAAGGACACCTCCGTGCCTGCCAGCCGCGTGGTGTAGGTCAGGTTGGCCACCGCGTGGGCCGGCAGGCGCGATGCCAGCGTGTTGCGCGCGCCGATGCCGATGGCCTCCAGCCCCAGGCGGCCCCGGGCCCAGGGTGCAGCGTCGGCACTGCCGATGGCCATCGACCACTGCGCCTTCAAGAGGTGCCGGGGTGCATTGGCCAGGGTCTCCCGCGTCAGGGTATCGCGTGCGCGCTGCCAGCTGTAGGCCAGGCGCAGCCGGGCGTCGGGGCCCAGGCGCTGCTCGACCTCGGTCTCCACCCCGTACACACCGACGATGTTGCCGGCATTGCTGAACATGAGGCGGTCGGGCTGCGGCGCATCGCCAATGGCCAGCAGATGCGACACGCGCGACTGGAACAGCGTGACCAGGGCACGCGATGCGCCGGAGGGTGCATGCTCCAGCACCAGCTCCGTGGTGCGGATGCGCTCGGGCCGCAGCCTGTCCGTGCCCACCACGCCACCGGGCGTTTCCACTCGGTAGTCGCGTTCGTAGGCATTGGGAGGGCGGTAGGCCGTGCCGTAGAGCAGCTTGAGGGCCGTTGCCGGCCCCACCAGGTACACCAGCCCCAGGCGCGGGTGCAGGCTGCCCTTGCTGTCCGAGTGCTTGCCCCAGCGCAGCCCGGCGTGCAGCACCAGGTCGGGGCGCAGCGCGACCTCGTCCTGCAGGTAGATGCCCAGCACGTCGCCGCGGCTGCTCTTGTCCAGCAAGATCGCTTCGGGCGCCAGATCCAGGTTGCGCTGTGTGATGTCGAGATCGCGCCGGTAGTCCAGTCCAAAGGAGATCTTGTGCCGCTGGAATGCCGTGCTCACCCATTGCAGCTCCGAGCCCAGCCAGCGGCCACGGCCGATGTCGCGGTTGGCGGTCACGGGCGGGTAGTCGTAGACATAGTCGCCCACATACCGGTACTGGCCGCCTTGCAGGCGTGCCGTGAAATGCAGGGCAGGGCCCCACTGGCCAGCATACTCCGCCGCCATGCGGGTGCTGGAATCGGCCACGCGCGAGCGCGGGTCGTTGAACACCTGCGAAAAGGCGGCCGTGGGCAGGCCCTTGGCGCGCTCGCCATGCGACAGGGACAGCGTCACGCCCTCGCGCCGCATCTTGACAAACAGGCTGCTGCTGCGGTCGTAGTCCAGGCGCTGCGCCAGCCCGTGGTTCTGGCCGGACGTGTCGTAGGCGGGAAAGTAGAGGTCTTCTCCCCGCGTGGTGGAGCGGGATGCCGACACCAGCCAGTCGCCGCCATACCCGTCCGCCGTGCCCAGCGTGAAGCGCAGCCGGGCGTGGCCGTGGCTGCCCAGTTCCGTGCTGACCTGCGCGCCCTGGAACTGCCGGCCGGTGCGCGTGATGATGTTGATCACGCCGAAGAAGGCATTCGCGCCATAGACGGCTGCACTCGGCCCGGGCACGAACTCGACGCGCTCGATCAGGTCGATGTCGATGGGGAAATCCGTGCCCACCGGGGCCTGGTCGTACAGGTTGTCGTTGAAGCGCACCCCATCGACCAGCAGCAGCACACGGGTGTTGTAGTCCCCCGGCGTGGAAAAGCCACGCATGCCCAGGTAGTGGTAGGACCGGTCGTAGGACATGTACAGGCCGCGCATGCCGGCCAGGATCTCGGCCAGGTTGCGGTAGCCGAAGGTGCGGATGTCCTCCGCCGTCACGACGCTGACCGCCGCCGGCGCCTCGAGCGCGCTTTGCAGGTAGCGGCTTGCCGTGCGCACCTCCATCTGCATCAACTGCTCCAGCGGCAGCTGGGCAACATCGGCCTGGGCATGCGTGCTGCCCACCCAGGCAAAAGACAGGCACATCCCAAGGGCAAGCCGGCGGCTTCCTGCGCAGGGGGGTGATCTTGTCATGGCATCTCTATCGTGGGCTTGTCCAGCCCCGATCGCAAGCTGCACCGGATGGCTGTAACAAATGCTTGCATCCTACTCCTCTGGCATGGGCCCGGGCCTGGGTTTACCTTAGTTCAAGATTGCCGCATTAGGACCGAAAGTTTCCAGGAAATATACGCAATGCGTTTTTGAAAATAGCGCATTGCGTATAATCGAAGGCCATGAACAGCCAACAAGACTTCCTGCGCGACGCCATGCGCCGCCTCAACCTCACGCGCGATGCGTTTTCCGACCGGCTGGGCGTGCGCCGGCGCGCCCTCGATACCTGGCTGCTGCCGGCCGACTCGGGCGAGGCGCGTTCCATGCCGGAGATGGTGGAGAAATTCGTCTCCGAGATCCTCGCGCACGAAGCCCGGGCCGCCGGGGCGGAGCCGGGCAGGGCGCCCGCCGCCCGGCCCCTGGCCCAGCGCATCGCGGCCGAGGGCCGGCCGCACCTGCTCTCGGTGGCCCAGTTCGACCGGGGCAGCCTGGAAGACCTGTTCCAGGTCGCCGACCTGATGCAGCCCATCGCGCGGCGCCAGAAGGTCTCGCGCGTGCTCGAGGGCGCCGTGCTGGGCAGCCTGTTCTTCGAGGCCAGCACGCGCACGCGCGTGAGCTTTGGCGCGGCCTTTTGCCGGCTGGGCGGCACGGTGTGCGATACGACGGGCTTCACCTTCTCGTCCATGGCCAAGGGCGAGTCGATCTACGACACGAGCCGCGTCATGGCCGGCTATGTGGATGCACTGGTGGTGCGCCACCCGGAGCAGGGCGCCGTGGCCGAATTCGCGCGCGCCACCAACATCCCCGTGATCAACGCGGGCGACGGCCCGGGCGAGCACCCGAGCCAGGCCATCCTGGACCTCTACACCATCCAACGCGAGTTCTCGCGCCTGGGCAAGCTGGTCGATGGCACGCACGTGGCGCTGGTGGGCGACCTGAAGTACGGCCGCACGGTGCACTCCCTCATCCGCCTGCTGGCCCTCTACAAGGGGCTCAAGTTCAGCCTGGTGGCCCCACCCTCGCTGGAGATGCCGCCCTACCTGCTGGAACTGGTGGCGCGCAACGGCCATGTGATCGAGCAGACTTCGTCGCTGCAGGAAGGGCTGCGCGGCGCCGACGTGGTGTATGCCACGCGCATCCAGAAGGAGCGCTTCGTGGGCGAGGAGATCGAGGGCTATACGCCCGAGTTCCAGATCCGCAAGTCGCTGGTGGACGCACTGTGCAAGAGCGACACCATCCTCATGCACCCGCTGCCACGCGATGGCCGGCCCGGTGCGAATGACCTCAGCACCGACCTCAACCACGACCCGCGCCTGGCCATCTTCCGCCAGACGGACAACGGCATCCCCGTGCGCATGGCGCTGTTCGCCGTGTTGCTGGGCGTGGAGAACCAGGTGGCACGCTCCATGCGCGATGCCGGCTGGCGCTCGCCCTCGCACATCGGGCCGGACGATGCGGTGTTCGATGGCCTGGACTGAGAGAATTCAAGGGTAAACCCTTGTAAGGACTACACTCCCTGCCTTCTCCCCTGCGCGCCGCTGTCCCGTGAACTCCCCCGTCTTTGCCTCCCTGATTCCCGTCGTCCTGTTCATTGCCATCGGCTTTCTGTCGGGCAACCGGGGGTGGATACGGGCGGGTTCGGTCAAGGACCTCTCCAACTTGGTGTTCATGGTGCTCACGCCAGCGTTGCTATTCCGAACCATGGGTTCGGTTCACCTGGGCGATGTGGACTTTGCGCCCATTGCCGCGTACTTCGCGGCGGCCGGCCTGGTGTTCGGCGGCACCATGCTGCTGCAGGGCTTTACCAGCCTCGCGGCGGCCCGGGCACTGGCCAATATGTTCAGCAACACGGTGATGATCGGCGTGCCGCTGGTGGGGCTGGTGTTCGGCGAGGCGGGGCTGGTCACGCTGTTCACCCTGATCTCTCTGCACGCGCTGATCCTGCTCACCGCCGCCACGGTAGTGTTCGAGCTGGCCGTGGCACGCGAGCGGGCGGGCACGCCGGGGCATGAAGGGCGGTCCATGCTGCGCACGGTGCTCATGGCCGTGCGCAACGGCATCATCCACCCGATTCCCTTGCCCATCATCGCCGGCCTGCTGTATGCGCAGACGGGCCTGGCTATCCCTCTGGTCATCGACAAGCCGCTGGAGTTGCTGGGCCAGGCCCTGGGGCCGCTTGCGCTGCTGCTGGTGGGCGTGACATTGGCCTTCACCAAGGTGGGCACGCATTTCCGCGCCGCCATGCGCATCGCGCTGGTCAAGTGCCTCATCCATCCCGTGGCGATGGCCGCCGTGGGCTGGGCCCTGGGGCTCAAGGGCATGCCGCTGGCGGTGATGGTGGTGGCCGCATCGCTGCCGGTGGGCGCCAACGTGTTCCTGTTCTCGCAGCGCTACGAGGTGGCGCAGGACGAGGTGACGGCCAGCGTGGCTGTGTCGACCGCGCTGGCGCTGATCACTATGCCGGTGGTGATCATTTTGGTGACCCGTTTTCTGGTGTAGGGCCTGTTCACACTATTTTCGGGGATCGCGTTGCCCGGCCTGGGGGCTGGATGCAAGGCGCCCGCGCGCAGCAAGGTAGGAACCTTGCAAGCGTGGGCAACGCCGCAGACGGCCCGCAGGCCGGGCAACCCGAAGGGAAGGCCCTTGCCGGCGCGCCACTCGTCGTTGCGCTCCTTGCGCGTGCAAAGGCACACGCGGCGTCACGCGCCTAGATTGGCACGCCGGCAAGAGCCTTCGCGACCTCGAAAATTGTGTGAACAGGCCCTATGGCGCCAGCCGCTCGCGCACCCAGTCGGCGCCGTCGAGCCGGTAGCGCAGCCGGTCGTGCAGGCGGCTCTTGCGGCCCTGCCAGAACTCCCACTGCTCGGGCTTGAGGCGGTAGCCGCCCCAGTGCGGCGGGCGTGGGGGGCTCAGCAGAAACTGGGCGCCGTACTTGGCCGCATTGGCCACCAGCACGCTGCGGCCGGTGATGACCTGGCTTTGCGGGCTGGCCCAGGCGCCGATGCGCGAGTCCAGTGGGCGGCTGGCAAAGTAGGCGTCGCTCTCCTCGTCGCTGACCTTTTCCACCACGCCCTCGATGCGCACCACGCGTTCGAGCTCCACCCAGTGGAACTGCAGCGCAGCAAACGGGTTGCCCGCGATCTGGCGGCCCTTGCGGCTCTCGTAGTTGGTGAACCAGACGATGCCGCGCTCGTCATAGCCCTTGATCAGCACGATGCGCGTACTGGGGCGCAGGTCGCCGCCCACGGTGGCCAGGGTCATGGCATTGGGCTCGGGCACCTGGGCGGAAATGGCTTCCTTCAGCCATTGATCAAACTGCTGCAGCGGCGCAGCATGCGAGGCGTCTTCATTGAGTTCGGCGCGCTCGTAGCTCTTGCGCAGGTCGGCGATGGAGGTGGTCATGCCGCGATTGTGCACCCCTGCTGCAGAGCCCCTCGCGCAGCCGGTTGTTGCCGAATAATAATTCGCTTATATTTGCACTGCGATGAAACCCAAGGACGACGAAAAGCAGCGCGCCATTGCCCAGGCCACCTTCGATCTGGTGGGCCAGACCGGGCTGAGCGGCCTTACCATGGCGCAGATCGCGCGCGCCGCGGGCATTGCCACGAGCACGCTGTATGTCTACTACCCGTCCAAGGACGAGCTCATCAGCCAGCTCTACCAGGACGCCAAGACCGTCACCGCCGCGCGCATCATGGACGGCGTGGTGCCCAGCCTGCCGTACCGCGCGCGCGTGCGCCGCATCTGGGAGAACCTGCTGCGTCACCGGCTCGACCAGTATGCCGAGGTGGTGTTCCAGGAGCAGTACTACAACTCCCCCTGGTTCACCGAGGGCAACCGCGAGTTCTCCACGCGGCTGATGACCGGCTTCTACGCACTCATGCGCGAGGGGCAGGAGCAGGAGATCCTCAAGGCCGTGCCCGTGCCGCTGCTCACCGCCAGCCTCACGGGCTCGGTGCGCGACACCGCCACCCTGGTGCGCACAGGCGTGCTGCCCGACGACGAGGCGCTGCACCAGGCGGCCTTCAGCCTGTGCTGGGATGCGCTCAAAGCGTAACTCTTCAATTTGCGCTTTAATCGAATAAATATTCTCTTAAAAATGGCAACCTGTCCCGCGTTCCCGTTGCCTGAGCGATGGCGGTGCTGAAGCCGCCAGCGTTCTGCAGTTCCCGTCAGTCCCCCAAAAAAACCTCCCCAAGGAGAACCCACGATGCCAACCCTTCACATCAACGGCAAAGAAACGGTGGTGGATGCCGATGAGTCCACCCCCATCCTCTGGGCCCTGCGCGACACGCTGGGCATGACCGGCACCAAGTTCGGCTGCGGCGCTGCCCTGTGCGGCGCCTGCACGGTGCACCTCAATGGCGCGCCCATCCGCTCGTGCATCACGCCCATCTCTGCTGCGGCGGGCCAGAAGATCACCACCATCGAGGCCATCGCCGCCAGCGACAAGGTGGGCAAGGCCGTGCACGCCGCCTGGGTCAAGCACGACGTGGCGCAATGCGGCTACTGCCAGAGCGGCCAGATCATGAGCGCCACCGCCTTGCTCAAGGGCAAGAAGAAGCCGAGCGATGCCGACATCGATACCGCCATGGCCGGCAACATCTGCCGCTGTGGCACCTATGTGCGCATCCGTGCCGCCATCCACGACGCGGCCCGCAGCCTGGCCTGAAGGGGAGAACAGCATGCACTTCGATCCCCACACCGTTCACACCCACATGCCCCGCCACCTGCTGGCGCTGCTGGAACAAGCACAGGGTGAGGCATCCGCAGAGCCCGCGCAAGGCCTGGCGCGCCGCACCTTCCTCAAGGTCTCCGCCGCCACCGGTTTTGCGCTGGGCGCGTTCCCGCTGGCCGCCGTGGCCCAGGGCGCGGCAGCGCCGGCTGGCGGCCTCAAGCCCTTCGAGCAGCCCTCGGCCTTTGTGCGCATCGAGCCCGATGGCACGGTCACCGTCACCATCAACCGGCTCGATTTCGGCCAGGGCGTGCAGACCGGCCTGCCCATGATCCTGGCCGAGGAACTCGACGCCGACTGGTCCAAGGTGCGCAGCACGCATGGCGATGCCAACATGGCCTATGCGGATCCGGCCATGGGCATGCACCTCACGGGCGGCTCCAATTCCATCAAGAACTCCTACACCCAATACCGCGAACTGGGCGCGCGCACGCGTGCCATGCTGGTCTCGGCCGCTGCCACGCAATGGGGGGTGGACGCCTCGACCCTGCGCACGCAAAGCGGGTTTGTCGTTGGGCCGGGCGGCAAGAAGCTGGGCTATGGCGAACTGGCCGAGGCGGCCATGAAGCTGCCCGTGCCCGAGAAGGTCACGCTCAAGGACCCCAAGCAGTTCCGACTGATCGGCCAGCCCACGGGCCGGCTTGACGCCAAGGCCAAGGCCAGCGGCCAGCAGGGTTATGGCATCGACGTGCGCCTGCCCGGCATGCTGACCGCCGTGGTCGCGCGCCCGCCGGTGTTCGCGGCCAAACTGAAGTCGCTGGACGATTCGGCCGCCAAGGCGGTCAAGGGCGTCAAGGCCGTGCTGCGCGTGCCCGTGGACCGGGGCGGAGAGGGCGTGGCCGTGGTAGCGGACGGCTACTGGGCTGCCAAGCAGGGGCGCGATGCGCTCAAGGTGGAGTGGGACACGGGCGCGGTCGAGAAGGCCGACACCGCGCAGATGCTGGCCAGCTACCGCGAGCTGGCCGCCAAGCCCGGCCTGGTGGCCCGGCAGGCCGATATGGCGCCGCTGGCGAATGCGCCGCACAAGATCAATGCCGAATTCGTGTTCCCCTACCTGGCGCATGCCCCCATGGAGCCGCTCAACTGCACCGTGCAACTGGTCGCCGGCAAGGCCGAGCTGTGGATGGGCACGCAGATGCCCGGGCTGGACGCGGTGGCTGCTGCCAAGGCGCTGGGACTGCAACCGCAGGACGTGAAGATCCACACCCAGATGGCCGGAGGCGGCTTTGGCCGCCGTGGCGTGCCCACGGCCGACTATGTGGTGGAGGCCTGCGCGGTCGCCAAGGCCGCCGGGGCGGCTGGCCTGGCCGCCCCGGTGCGCACGCTCTGGAGCCGCGAGGACGACATCAAGGGCGGCTACTACCGCCCCATGCACGTGCACCGCGCCGAGATCGGCTTCGACGCCCAGGGCAATATCCTGGCCTGGGACCACACCATCGTGGGCCAGTCCATCCTCAAGGGCTCGCCCTTCGAGGCCTTCATGGTCAAGAACGGCATCGATGCCACGGCCATCGAAGGCATGAAGGAGCCCTACGATGTGCCGATGAAGCTCTCGGTCCACCACCCGCAGGTCAATGTGCCGGTGCTGTGGTGGCGCAGCGTGGGCTCCACCCACACCGCCTACGCCATGGAGACACTGATCGACGAGGTGGCCCGCACCACGAAGCAGGACCCCGTGGCCTACCGCCTGCGCCTCATGGGCGACAAGCACCCGCGCCACAAGGCGGCCCTGGAGCTGGCCGTGGCCCAATCGGGCTATGGCAAGAAGAAGCTGCCTGCAGGCCGCGCCTGGGGCGTGGCGGTGCACGAGTCCTTCCAGTCGGTCGTGGCCTATGTGGTCGAGGCCTCGGTGACCAAGGACGGTGCGCCCAAGCTGCACCGCATCACGGCCGGCGTGCACTGCAACCTGGCGGTCAACCCGAAAAGCGTGGAGGCCCAGGTGCAGGGCGGGGCGCTGATGGGGCTGTCGATGTGCCTGCCGGGCGGTGCCGTCACGCTCAAGGACGGGGTGGTGGAGCAAAGCAATTTCGGCGACTTCGCGGTGCCGCGCATCACCGACATGCCCCAGGTGGCCGTGCACATCGTGCCCAGTGCCGAGCCCCCCACGGGCATGGGCGAGCCCGGGCTGCCCCCGCTGGCGCCGGCGTTCGCCAACGCCATTGCGCAACTCACCGGCAAGACGCCGCGCGAATTGCCGTTCAAAATGGCGTGATGGAACCAGAACCGCTGCCATCCCCCATCGTGCTCGTGCTGGCCTCCGGCCGGGGCGAGCGCTTCGCCGCCTCGGGCGGCACCGTCCACAAGCTGAGCGCGCTGCTCCACGGCCTGCCGGTGCTGGAGCACACGCTGGCCGCCGTGCGCGCCAGCGGCCTGCCCTGGCACCTGGAAGACGGGGGCCACCCGGGCATGGGGGATTCGATCGCAGCGGCGGTGCGTGCCACCGCCAATGCCCCGGGCTGGCTGGTGCTGCCGGGCGATCTGCCCCTGGTGCAGCCGCGCACCCTGCGCCGCATGGCGGCGGCGCTCTATGGCTGTGCGGTGGCGGTGCCCGAATACCATGGCGAGCGCGGCCACCCGGTGGCCTTTTCTGCGCAATGCCTGCCTGGCCTGCTGGCCCTGGCGGGGGAGCAGGGCGCCGCCAGCGTGGTGCGCGAGCAGCAACAGCAGGGCAGGGTGCGGCTGGTGGAGGTGGACGATGAAGGCGCGGTGACCGATGTGGACACCGTGCAGGACCTGGCCCGGGCGGAGCAGGTCCTGGCGGGCCGGCTTACTTTGCCGTGATCACCGCGCACGCCAGTCGCGGGCCGGCGTTGCCCGTGGGCTGGGTGGTGTAGTCATCGGGGTCGCGGTGCACGATCAGGCCCTTGCCGACGATGTCGTTGGCGCTGCTGCCCACGCGGATGGAGCGCGACTCGAAATTGATCCTGGCCACGCCTCCGGCATCGGCCTTGAGGCTGGGCAGGTCGCCCGTGTGGTGCTCGGCGCCCCCGTGGCTGCCGTGCGGCTTGCCGCCGGGGTTGAAGTGGCCGCCCGTGCTCATGCCGTCGCCGCTGGAGCAGTCGCCTTTTTCATGGACGTGGAAACCATGCTCGGCATTGGGCTTGAGGCCGCGCACCTCGCCCACCACCTTGACGGTTTCGCCCGTCTGGGTGAAGGTCACCGTGCCGGTGGTGGTGTTGCCGCGCGTGGATTCCAGCCTGGCCGTGGCCGAGGGGCCGGACGAGGAAAAGGCGGCACAGCCCGCCAGGGAGGCAACGGCCACGGCAAGCGCTGCAAAACGAAGATTCATGGAATTCACTCCTTGCTTGAAATAGTGGTAGGCATGGGGCATGCGCGCCGCATCGGGCGCCCACGCCTTGGGACACTGGTACGGATACGCCGTCAGCCGCGCCATGATGCGTTGCCGCTGCCGCCGACCCGGCGTACCGTACGCCACAGGGGCACCACTATGCCTACTTTTTCACGGTAAGAGAAAGTAATCTTGCAAGTGAGCGGTCGTGGATGCCCAGGCGGCAGAGCTCATCGTAGGTGGCCTGGGCATAGTCGCGCGTGGTGCCGTAGCGCCCGCAGGCCTCCTCGAAGATGCGCCGGTACTCCTGGTCGGGCAGTTCGCCCGTGTGGTTGGGGCTTTTGCGCGACAGGGTGAAGGCCAGGGCCTGCACGGCACCGTGGGGCGTGTGGCAGGTGAGCCAGCGCGGGTCGTACACGCCGGTCATCATCTCGCGCTGCCACAGGTTGACCAGCACCTGGCGCGCATGCGCCTTGTCCACGCGGAACACCATGCCCCGGCAACTGCCGCCCGAGAGCATGCCGAACACCAGGCCCGGGCACTCGGGCGTGCCGCGGTTGATGCGGCTCCACATCTTGAGCGCGCGGTGCCAGCCATGCACGCGCGCAGCGCGCCGCTCGGCAAAGTCGAAATCGGGCCGCCAGATCAACGAGCCGTAGCCAAAGATCCACAGGTCGCGATGGCCACCCCATTCCTGCAGGGCCCTCTCCAGCATGGGGGCGGGGTCACGCAGCGGCGCGGGAAGACTCGTCATCGCATCACTCTACAATGAAGAAGGTGCCCAAGCGGGGCGCCTGACAATATCCACCACAGACAGAGACAACACAGGGAGACTTCATGTCCGGTAGTTCCGATAACGACAGCCAAGAACGTTTTGCACTCGGTTTTTTGTTCATCCTGATCGCACTGGTGATCTCCACCGCGGTCGGTACCGTGGTGGTCAAGCGCCTGCGGGCCGCAGCGCCCGCCAAGCCGGTCCCCGCGGCCACCGCACCGGCGGTCGCAGCTGCTGCTCCTGCCTCCAACGCGGCAAGCGCCCCGGCCGCTGACGCAGCCAGCGTGCGCGTCGAGAACGGCGTGGTGAAGTTCTACTTCGCCAGCGGCAAGGCCGAACTGGCCGCTGGCGCCAACGAAGCCCTGGCCGACGTGGTCAAGGGCGTGGCCGAAGGCAAGAAGGCCTTGGTCTCGGGCTTCAACGACGCCACGGGCGACGCGGCCGCCAATGCCGAACTGGCCAAGCAGCGCGCCTTTGCCGTGCGCGATGCGCTCAAGGGCCTGGGCGTGGCCGAAGACAAGATCGAACTGAAGAAGCCTGAGGACACTACCGCAAGTGGCAGCAATGCCGAGGCGCGGCGGGTGGAAGTGGCGCTGGCTGCCAGTTGATCCGCTTCCTGGGCAGCCGCCCCTGAACGGAAAAGCCCGGCAGTGCCGGGCTTTTTTCCTGGTGTTCCTGGCGAAAGTGCAGATCGACAACACCGAGCCCGGCTGGCCGCAGCCACCCCGGGCCATCACGCGGCCCGGGCGGCGGTGCCTGATCTGTGCCAGGCAAGGGCAGTTCAGGAACTTTTGCTGGCGTCTGGTTACTCAGCGATCACTGGACTGTCCAGTCAGGAGCCCACCATGTCCCCATCGCCCGACGCCACCACCGTCGACCTCAGCACCCCCGACGGCATTGCCAATGCCTTTGTCAACCACGGCGTCACGCTGGCGTCCGTCAAGGGAATCACCGACGACGACCTGGAAGCGGTCTACGCCGAAGCCTATGGCCACTTGGCGGAAGGCCGCGCGCAGGAGGCCGTGGAGGACCTGATGCTGCTGGTCACGCACGACCCCTGGGAGCCGCGCTTCCAGTTTGCCTACGCGCTCGCGCAGCAACTGCTGGGCCAGCACGAAGCCGCCGCCCAGCACTACGCGCAGGCGCTGCTGATGGATGCCACAAACGCGGGCTGCATCCTGCGGCTGGGCGAATGCATGGAAGCCATGGGCAATCCGCAAGAGGCCGAAGAGGCCTATCGCTCCTGCATCCAGCTGAGTTACCTGGACCCGGAATACCACCTGGTGCGCGCCCACGCGCAAGAGCGCCTGGCCAGCCTGAACGGAGGTGCAGCATGAGCTCCCCCATCGGCGTTGGAATGGGCCGTCCGGCCAATATGTTCGGCACCGTCGGCAGTGAACCTGCACCGCAGGCCACCCGCACTGCACAGGCTGCCTCCCAGGCACCGGTGTCGCTGACCTTGCCCGCGCCGCCGCGCAGCGATGTGTCTGCAGGCCAGGCCGACCGGGTGCGCGCAACCGCCTCCGAGCCTGCCCGCGCGGGCGTGGCGCCCTCACGGGCCGAGGTGGCCAAGGGCAAGCTGGTGGCGGCTGGTGAAAAGCTGCTCGCGGCCCGGCAGGAGGGCGTGGACGTGGCCAAGACCTCGTTCTGGAAAAAAGCGCTGGGCGTGGCCCTGTCTGGAGTGGCGGTGGGCGTGGCCGTAGGCCTCACGGCCATATCGTTTGGCGGCGCCACACCCTTGCTGGCGCTGGCCTGCGTGAACTTCGCGGTCTCCACCGGCGATGCCATCTGTGCCTATCGCAACATGCGCAACACCGAAGCCATTGCCGACCACCGGCCGCCCCCTTACGACACCCTGCCCATGGGCAACAGCATCGTGGCCAACATGGCGCATGGGGTGCTGACCCGGTGCGGCGTCAGCACGGAAACCGCCAGCTCGGTTGCCAAAGGGATTGGCATCACGGTCGGTGTGGGGCTGGCGGTGGCATCGATCGCGGTCAGTGCGGGACTATCGGGCCTGCCCATGGCGTATGAAGTGGCAGGCAAGGTGGCCTCGTATGCCGGCACGGCGGTGGCCGTGGCGTCCACCGTGGGAGGGATGCTCACCGACGATGCAGACCGTGAACAGCTCAAGGAAACGCTGGATGGCGTTCGCCAGAAGGTCACATCGCTGGCAACACCTGCGGGAAGGCACACCGAACTCGATGCGGAAGGCGAACTGGTGGCGTCGGCCATGATCAATTCGCTGGACGGCACGGACATTGCCACTGCCACCGCGCTGCACGAAAGCGCTCTCAACGACGCGGGCCGTACGAAGGATGCCGTGCAGGGCGCAGCCGGTGTGTTCAAGGCCGTCGAGCCGGCCATCGGCATCATGAACATGATCCGGGGATAAGAACCTGTTCTTCTGCCGCGCAGGCTCCTGGCCCAGGATGGGGTCCCAGGCCTGACTCCCGCGCAAATACAACAAAGCCCGGCTTTGCCGGGCTTGTTCTTTTGGGGAGGGCGAGGCCGGGCGCTCAACGCAGCCCTGTTCCGCCCGTATCGCTCTTGCGCTCGATCAGCTCGATCTTGTAGCCATCGGGGTCCGTCACAAAGGCGATCACCGTGCTGCCCCCCTTCACCGGCCCGGCCTCGCGCGTGACATTGCCGCCTGCGGCCTTGATCTTCTCGCAGGCCGCATACGCATCGGGCACGCCCAGGGCAATGTGGCCGTAGGCCGTGCCCAGGTCGTAGCTTTCGGTGCCCCAGTTGTAAGTGAGTTCGATCTCGGCCTGGCCAGGGTTGCCGCCGTCGAAGCCGAGAAACGCCAGCGAGTACTTGTACTCGGGGTTCTCGGACTGGCGCAGCAGCTGCATGCCCAGCACCTGGGTGTAGAAATCAATCGAGCGCTGAAGGTTGCCAACGCGGAGCATCGTGTGGAGGAATCTCATGCCCTCGATTGTGCAGGCAGATCGAAGACCTGGCACAGGGGCAGGGTGGCGGCGGGCAGGGTCAGATCCTTGCAAGCAGTTCGGCCTTCTTCGCCGCGAACTCCTGCTCGGTGAGGATCCCTTTGTCCTTCAGTGCTGCAAGCTGCGAGATGGCCTCGAGGATGGAGGCTTGCGCGTTGCCGCTGCCGCCCCCGGGCGCCGCTGCGGCGTCATGGCCCCCGTGAACCGCTGGCAGGGTCGAGAGGTCCACGGTGCCGTGCTGGCTGGTGAAGCTCAGCGAGCCAGCACCGCCTTGCTGCTGGCCAAAGCCGGTGATCTGGTGTTCCAGCGTGTCGTACAGCGACACCCGGCCGCCCACATCCACCGCCAGGCGGCGCTTGCCGGCGAAGTAGGCGTACCGGGTGGCGTTCTGTGCGCCGCTGCTGCTCGGTGTGCCCAGGTCCGCTGGATACCAGGTGGGCTCGAGATGGGTGGCGAAAAGCGATGCCGGGGCATTGGTGAAGCCCATTGCGCCGCTGCTTTGGGGTGGCGATGCGGGCGAGCTCGCCTGCATGGGGGCTGGCGAGCCGGCTACCAGGGCGCTGGCCAGCTCGGTGGCCAGTGCATTCACGCGCGCTTTCAAGGCATCGTTGAACATGTCGCCGATCATGAGCATGCCGCCGCGCGCCCATTGGCCGCTGCCGCCGAACTCGGGGTGCGAAAACTGCGCCATGGTGCCGTTGCCCCTCTGCAGGGCCAGCAGCAACTGCCTCACCGCCTCGGGGCTGAAGCCGGTGCGCGATGCCAGGCTGGAAACAAGTTGCTGACCGTGTTCGCTGAGTTCTGGTGCCATACGTCCCTTGGTGAGGTTCCACTGCGGTCCCGTAGGGTAGCACCAGGCCTGTGTCTTATGCCTTCGCTTGCGCCGGCAGATCGAACACCAGGCAGGTGGTGGTGGCGTGGGCGTACAAGGTGCCGTCAGGCCCCACCAGGCGTGCTTCGGCCGTGGCCAGTTGGCGGCCGCAGTGGATCACCCGGCCTTCGGCGCGCACGCGGGGCACCTTGGGGGTGATGGCCTTGACCAGGTTCACGCCCAGCTCGGCCGTGGTGTAGCCGCGCCCGGGGAGCATGCGCGTGTGCACCGCGCAGCCGAGGGCCGAGTCGAGCAGGGTGGCGAACCAGCCGCCGTGCACGGTGCCCATGGGGTTCAGGTGCTCCACGCGGGGTGTGCCCTGGAAGACGGCCAGGCCTTCACCCACTTCCACCAGGCGAAAGTCCAGCGTGCGGGCGATGGGCGGGTAGGGCAGCTCGCCGCGCAGCATGGCCTGCATCATCTGCAGGCCGTCGAGCCCGGCCACCTGGTCAGGGCGTGCCACGCCCGGGCCCACGCCGGCATCCATGCGGGCCATTATTTCCTGCTCCTGGGCAAGCCACTGTTCGAGTTGGTTGTGTTGCGTCATGGGGTTTCCCGGTTGAAGTGTTGCATATGCAATTATTGCAGATACAATAATCTCCATGCAAGCCGAAACAGCCACCTTTGAGACACCTGCTGCGCCCCGGCGACCGCAGGGCTGTACCAATTTCAAGCTGCGCCAACTGCTGCGGCGTGTGGGCCAGCACTACGACACCGAGATGGCCAAGTGCGGTCTCAAGACCACGCAGTACTCGCTGCTGTCGCATGTGTTCAAGCTCGGGCCCATCCGGCCGGGCGACCTGGCGGCGGAGATGAAGATGGATGCCTCCACCCTCACGCGCAATCTGCGTCCGCTGGTGGATGCCGGCTGGGTGACGCTGGAGGCGGGCCCCGATGCGCGCAGCCGGCTGGTGCACATCACCGACGCGGGCCGCGACAAGCGAGCCGAGGCCCAGCGCTGCTGGAAGGTGGCGCAGGTCTCGCTCAATGACCTGCTGGGCCTGGAGCGCGTGATGGCGCTGCACGCGCTGGCCGATGAATCCCTGGAACTGCTGTCCCCCGTATCGGAGCTTGACCATGGCGAGTGATGTGCTCAATCCCCCCGCTGCGAGCGGCCGCAAGATCGCCGTCTGGCTGGTGCTGCTGGCTGCAGCCGGTGCCTTTGCCCTGACCATGGGCACGCGCCAGACCATGGGGCTGTTCCTCTCGGCCCTCAACACCTCCACCGGCCTGGGCGTGGGCAGCATCAGCCTGGCCTTTGCGTTTGGCCAGCTGTGGTGGGGTCTGACACAGCCCTTTGCGGGTGCGGTGGCCGACCGCATCGGCACCGGGCGGGTGATTCTGCTGGGCGTGGCGCTGGTCGCGGTGGGCACCATCATCACGCCGCTGATGACGACGACGGCCGGGCTGATCCTGGCCATCGGCGTGCTGGCGGCAGGTGGCGCCGGCATGGCCGGCCCCTCGGTGCTGATGGCGGCGAGCACGCGGCTGGTGCCCCCGGCCCAGCGCGGGCTGGCCACCGGCATCGTGAATGCGGGCGGCTCCTTCGGGCAGTTCGCGATGGCGCCCATCGCCATCGGCCTCACGGCCGCCGTGGGTTGGGCCAGTGCCATGCAGTGGCTGGGCGTGCTGGTACTGCTGGCGTTGCCGGCAGCCTTTGTGCTCCAGGGCAATTCGAAGGCGCTGGCGGCCCAGGCGGCCGCGGCATCGGGCACCCAGGCGCTGACCGCGCGCCAGGCCATCGCCCAGGCGCTGGCCACGCCCAGCTACCTGTACCTGGCGGCGGGCTTTCTGGTCTGCGGCTTCCACGTGGCCTTTCTGGCCACGCACCTGCCGGGCGTGATCGCGGCCTGCGGCCTGCCGCCCGAAGTCGGCGGTTGGTCGCTGGCCATGATCGGGCTGTTCAACATCGTCGGCAGCCTGGCCATGGGCTGGGCCGTGGGGCGCTGGCGCATGAAGTCGCTGCTCTCCATCCTGTACGCCACCCGCGGCATTGCGGTGCTGGTCTTCCTCTTCGCCCCTAAGACCACGGCCGTGGTGCTGGTCTTTGCCGCGGTGATGGGGGTGAGCTTCCTGTCCACCGTGCCGCCCACGGCCGGCCTGGTGGCCAAGATGTTCGGCACGGCCAACATGGCCATGCTGTTCGGCCTGGTGATGCTCTCGCACCAGATCGGCGGCTTCTTCGGCGCCTACCTGGGCGGCAGCGTGTTCCAGGCCACGGGCAGTTATGACTGGGTCTGGTACATCGACATTGCGCTGGCCGCCGGTGCCGCGCTGGTGAACCTGCCGATCCGCGAGGCGCCGCTCAAGCGCCTGGCCCCGGCTGCGGCCTGATTTCCTCTTCACGACAAGGACCGATTCCCCATGACCGACACCAATGCGGCGGTTGCACCCCTGTATTTCGACGACATGGCCGTGGGCCGGCGTTTCACGAGCGGCGAGCATGCGATGGATGCCGCCCAGATCATCGCCTTCGCGCAGCAGTTCGACCCCCAGCCCTTCCACATGGATGACGAAGCCGCCAAGGGCACGCTGTTCGGTGGCCTGGCCGCCAGCGGCTGGCACACGGCGGCCATCACCATGCGGCTGCAGGTGACCACGGGACTGCCGATCGCGGGCGGCATCATCGGTGCCAGCGGCGATGTGAGCTGGCCCCGGCCCACGCGGGCCACCGATGTGCTGCACGTGGTGAGCGAGGTGATGGAGGCCACGCCCTCCAAGTCCAAGCCCGACCGCGGCATGGTCACCATCCGCAGCGAAACGCGCAACCAGAACAATGAGGTGCTGCAGGTCTCCACCGTGCGCATCGTCGTGCCGCGCAAGACGGGGGCGGTGTCATGACCGCTCCAAGCCCTGCGGGCGCGCCAGCGATGAACCCGCGCACCCGCATGCTGCTGGAGGCACCCATCGCCCCCACGCTGCTGCGCCTGGCCCTGCCCAATGTGCTGGTGATGCTGGCCCAGGCCGGTGTGGGGCTGATCGAGACGTACTTCGTGGGCAAGCTCGGCACCGATGCGCTGGCCGGCATGGCGCTGGTGTTTCCGGTGGTCATGCTGATGCAGATGATGTCGGCGGGTGCCATTGGCGGTGGCGTGGCGGCGGCCATCGCGCGGGCCCTGGGCGCGCGCCGGCGCGACGATGCGGATGCCCTGGTGCTGCACGCCCTGGTCATCGGCCTGGTGTTTGCGCTGTGCTTCAGCGTGGCGGTGGTGGGCGGCGGGCGCTGGCTCTACACCCGCATGGGCGGGGCAGGGAGCGCGCTGGAGGCGGCGCTCATCTATTCGAACTGGGTGTTTGCCGGCGCGGTCTGCGTCTGGGTGTTCAACACCCTGGCGGCCATCATCCGCGGCACGGGCAACATGGCGGTGCCGGCCTATGTCACGGTGTGGGGCGCGCTGGTGCTCATTCCGCTGTCGCCGCTGCTGATCTTTGGCTGGGGCCCGCTGCCGGGCCTGGGCATCGCGGGCGGGGCGATTGCGCTCATGGCCTACTATGTGCTGGGCAGCGCCGTGCTGGCCTGGTACCTGTGGTCGCCGCGCAGCCTGCTGCGGCCCTCGTTCAAGGGCCTCAGGCTGCGCTGGCCGCTGTTTGCGGACATCCTGCGCGTGGGCCTTGTGGGGGCGGTCTCCACCGTGGCGACCAACGTCGCCATCGGCGTGACCACGGCCATGGTGGGCGGTTTTGGCACGGCGGCCATTGCCGGCTATGGCACGGCATCGCGCCTGGAGTACCTGCTGGTGCCGCTGGTCTTTGGCTTCGGCGCGCCGCTGGTGGCCATGGTCGGCACCTGCATCGGCGCGGGCCAGCGTGAGCGCGCCCTGCGTGCCACCTGGGTGGGTGCGGCGATGGCCTTCGGCATGACCGAAGCCATCGGCCTGTGGGCCGCGCTGTTCCCTGCCACCTGGCTGTCGCTGTTCGCCAGCGACCCGGCCATGATCGCCGCGGGCAGCCAGTACCTGCGCACGGTGGGGCCGGTCTATGGTTTCTTCGGCCTGGGGCTGGTGCTGTACTTTGCCTCGCAGGGCGCCGGCCGCCTGTTCTGGCCCGTGGCCGGCAACCTGGCGCGGCTGGCAGTGGCGGTGGTCGGTGGCTGGCTGGCCCTGCGCTGGAACGGGGGGCTGGCCGGGGTGTTCGCCGCCCAGGCGCTGGCATTGCTGGTCTATGGCGTCGTGATCGGGTGGGCGATTGCGGGTGGCGCCTGGTTCGGCCGCGTGGGCTGGCCGAGCAGCCCAGCGGGGCTGCTCAGGCGTTATACGGATTTGCCTTCAACCGTATAACGTCGTTGGTTCGCCTTGCCGTGCTCCAGCACTGTCTGCGGCTCCCGCCTAGTTCTACGGTCGAATGCAAATCCGTATCAGACGGGCACGGTGTAGTTGAGCGTCATGCGCCCGCCGTCCACGGTGACGATCTCGCCCGTCACATAGCTCGCTGCATCGCTGGCCAGCCAGGCCACCACGTCGGCGATCTCGGAGGGCTCGCCCAGGCGCTTCATGGGCGTGCGCGACATGATCTTGGCCTTGGCTTCCTCGCTGGTGAGCACGGCCTTGGCGGCCAGCTCGGTGGCGATGGTGCCGGGGGCCACGGCGTTCACGCGCACGTTCTTGTCGGCCAGGGCCAGCGCCATCACGCGCGTGAGCTGGTTGATGCCGCCCTTGCTCACGTTGTAGCTCGAAATGCTGGGGATGGTGAGCACGCCGTTGACCGAGCTCATGTTGACGATGGAGCCGCCACCCGAGGCCACCATGGCGCGCGCCACGGCCTGGCCCACGAGGAACGATCCCTTGAGGTTGACGCGCAGCACGGCGTCGAAATCCGCTTCGGCTACGTCGAGGAAGTCCGCCGCGCGGAAGATGCCGGCGTTGTTCACCAGCACGTCGATGCGGCCATGGGCCTTGAGCGTCTGCGCCACCAGCGCATCCACCTGGGCCTTGTCGCCCACGTCGCAGTGCACATACAGGGCGCCCAGCTCCTGGGCCAGGGCGGTGCCGCGGGCATCGTCCAGGTCGGCGATCACCACGTGGGCGTTCTCGCGGGCGAAGCGGCGCACGCAGGCTTCGCCGATGCCCTGGGCCCCCCCGGTAACGATGCAGACCCGGCCCTGGTGGCCGAAGTGGACGGTGGACGGGGGAAAAGAAGAGGGCGCAGCAGAAAAGGTCATGCCCGGATGGTAGCCGCTTGGCGGCGATGTGCCGGCTGGGCCGGCACAGGCCTAGCGGCGCAGGGAGGGCCGGCGGGTGGTCTTTCCTTTGGCGATGCCGGCGGGGCCGGCGTGCTGCGCGCCGGGGCGCCGCAAGGGCTTGAACCGGACGCGCTCGCGGCTGGCGCGGTGGCCACGCCACAGCCAGGCGAGCGCCAGCATGAGCACCACGGTCCAGGCCGTCACCAGCCGGGGGTTGGCTGCCAGCCAGGACATGGCGAATTCCAGATACTCCATGGGCGGCACGCTATCACAGCACGAACACCCGTCGCATGGGTGTAAACAATCATCAACAATCTGGCCGCTGCCCCGGGTTTTGCGGAAACCCTTGGATACACTGCAAGCATGAGCGACCTGACGGCCACCGCGACCGAAGCGCCTTCCCACGCCAAGGCCTTGCTGCAGCTGTGCAAGCGCCTGGAGCGGGCCTGGACCTTGTCCGACATCCTCGATGCGGTGTCGCCGGTGGCGGTCCAGGTGCTGGGCTACCCCCACTGCTGGCTCGGGGTGTATGGGGTGAAGCCCGGGTTCGTGACCATCTTGCTGCACTCCAGTGAGCGCACCGACCTGGAAATGGCCCGGGCCGTCGATGCCATCGAGATTCCCATCGAAGGCGATCCCATGGTCCAGGAGATCATGGCGGCGGACCATGTGGTGGTGGTGGTCGATGCGCGCACCGACCCGCGCACCAACAAGGAGATCGTGGCGGCGCTGCAGAACCGCACCATCATCAATGTGCCCCTGGTCATGGCCGAGCAGCGCCTGGGCTCCGTGGGCCTGGGGACCTACGGCGATGCCGAGGGCGTGCGCCCGCCCTTGCCCTGGCAGATCGACTTCATGCAGGCCATGGGTGCCCATGTGGCGGTGGCCATGGACCGCGTGCGCTTCATGCAGGCCCGCAAGGATGCCGAGGATGCGCTCTACCATGAAAAAGAGCGCCTGCAGGTCACGCTGCATTCGATCGGCGATGCCGTGATCTCCGCCAATGCCCGTGGCGATCTGCTCTACATCAACCCGGCGGCCGAGGCGCTGACGGGATGGAGCCTGACCGCCGCCGTGGGAAAGCCCTATGGCGAGGTGTTCCGGCTGCGCGGCCCCGAGGGCGCCGGGGAGCCGGCCCCCGACATGATGGCCGCCGCGATTGCCGCGGCCCAGGCCCTGCGCTACCCGGAGCTGCAGTTGCAGCCCCTGCACGGCGGCACGGTGCTGGTGGAGGCGACGGCCTCGCCCATCAAGGATGCCGACGGCGAGGTGCAGGGGGCAGTGCTGGTGTTCCGCGATGTGACGGAGCAGCGCCGCCTGAGCCACGAGATCGCCTACCAGGCCCTGCACGATGAGCTGACCGGCCTGGGCAACCGGCGCGCCTTCGAACAGGCGCTGGACCGGGCCTTCGACGGGACGCGGGGCACGGCCCAGCACGACGTGGTGTGCTACCTGGACCTGGACGAGTTCAAGGTCGTCAACGACACCTGCGGCCATACCGCCGGCGATACCATGCTGCGCGAGATCTCCGGCCTGTTCGCCGGCCTGCTGGACGGGCAGGACCTGTTGTGCCGCATCGGCGGGGACGAATTCGGCATTCTGCTCGCCGGGCGCAGCGTGGCCGCTGCACTGCAGCTGGCCGAGCGGCTGCAGCAGGCGCTGGCGGGCTACCACTTCGTCTGGCTGGAGCAGCGCTTTGGCGTGGGTGTGAGCATCGGCATGGTGGCGCTCGATGCCCAGACCGAAAGCGTGGGCGCCTTGCTGCAGGCCGCGGACAGTGCCTGCTACGTGGCCAAGGAGGCGGGCCGCAACCGCATCCACCTGTATGCCATCGACGACCCTGCGCTGGCGCAGCGCTACGGTGTCATGGAGTGGGTGAGCCGCATCGAGCATGCCCTGCTGCACGACCGTTTCGAGCTGTTCGCGCAGCCCATCGTGCCGCTGCAGGGCGGTGACGCGCAGGGCTTGCTGCATTGCGAGATCCTGCTGCGCATCCGCAGCGAGCAGGGCGAACTGGTGCTGCCGGGCCGCT
The DNA here is from genome assembly GCF_058783375.1 of Acidovorax sp. FW305-C-20-28. Classification (NCBI taxonomy): domain Bacteria; kingdom Pseudomonadati; phylum Pseudomonadota; class Betaproteobacteria; order Burkholderiales; family Comamonadaceae; genus Acidovorax; species Acidovorax sp. FW305-C-20-28. The sequence goes on from NZ_JBYSYM010000003.1 coordinate 267,760, forward strand.
TCATGCCGGCCGCCGAGCGCTACCACCTCGCCGCCCGGGTGGACCGCTGGGTTGTCACCCATGCGCTGCGCTGGGTGGTGGCGCAGCAGGACCGCATCGGCCAGTGCTCGATCAACCTGTCGGGCCAGTCGCTCGGGGATGCGGCCTTCACCGCCTTTGTGCTGCAGGCGCTGGCGCACGCCGACGTGCCATGCGCCAAGCTGTGCTTCGAGATCACCGAGACGGCGGCCATCAGCAACCTGCACACGGCCAACCATTTCATCGAGGCCCTGCGGGCCAGCGGCTGCAAGATCTCGCTCGACGATTTCGGCAGCGGCCTGTCTTCCTTTGCCTACCTGCGCAACCTGCCGGTCGATGTGCTCAAGATCGACGGCCAGTTCGTGCGCGACATCGACCGCGACCCGGTGAGCCTGGCCATGGTCAAGTCCATCCACGAGATCGGCTGCCTGATGGGCAAGCGCACCGTGGCCGAGTTTGTCGAGAGCCCGGCCCTGGTGGGCATGCTGCAGGGGATCGGTGTGCACTATGCCCAGGGCTATGCGGTCGGCCACCCGGTACCGCTCGCGCAGGTGCTCGAAGGGCATCTGGCCACGCATCCATGAGGCCCGCAGCGCATTGCCCCGCCGCCCGCTGCGGCCCTGCGAAGGGGCGGCAGGCCATGGCACCGCCCAGGCGGGCATGCCTGTTGCATGCGGCGGGTGCGTAACGCTAGCTATCCAGGATGCGTGCCTTCCAGCTGTCTCTGCGGACCGCCATTGCAGTGCCTTTTGCGGCACTGTTCGTGGCCACGGTCGTCCTGCAGGCGGTCACGCAGCACCGGCAGATCAGCCACCTGATCGACCAGGAGAGCGTGCGGGTGCTGGAAGCCCTCACCGGCAACGCACGGGCGCGTCTGGCGGAGTTCCTGGAGACGCCGTTCCTCATCCAGAGCACGGTGGCCGATGCCATCGGCCGCCATGGCCTGTACCAGGAGGGCGACCTGCGCCCCGTGTACACCCACCTGCGGGGCGTTTTCTCCGACCTGTATGCCGGGCAGCAGCAGATCAGCCTGCTCAGCTTCGGGAGCAGGGCGGGGGAGTACACCGGCATCCGCCGGGAACCCGGCGAAGGGTTCCGTCTCATCCTCAAGGATGCCACCACGAACGGCATGATGAACGTGTACGAGGACGACACGCTGCGCAAGGTGGCGGCGGCCTTCCCCAACTACGACCCGCGCGTGCGCCCCTGGTACGCGCCGGTGGCGGGTTCGGGCCAGTCGCGCTGGTCTCCCATCTACACCACGGCGGGCGAGCGCGGGGATATCACCATCTCGGCCGCGACGCCGGTCATGGCCGGCGGCAGCCTGCTGGGCGTGATGGAGGCCGATGTGCGGCTGGACAGCCTGAACCGCTTTCTGCGCGAAGAGCCGCTGCGTGGGCAGGGGCAGATCTTCATCGTCGACGCGCAAGGCCTGATCGTGGCGCACTCGGAGCCCGGCTCCGTGCTCAGCGACCGGCGCAATGCCGCGGGCCAGCGCGAGCGCCTGCGCATTTCGGAAAGCACGAGCTCCCAGATCCGCACTGCCGAAAGCTACCTGCGCGAGGTGCCGGCCGCGGCCGGCGGCAGTTTTTACTTCGAGCACCAGGATGCGCGCTACTTCGGCCGCGTCACGCCCTATGCGGACCGGCGCGGCATCGACTGGCGCATCGTGGTGCTGCTGCCCGAGTCCGAGCTGCTGGGCGACACCCGCAGCGCGGGCCAGGGGGCGCTGCTGGCGGCCGGGGCTATTGCCATCATCGGGCTGCTGCTCGGCCTGTGGGTGATCCAGTGGGCGGCACGGCCCATTCTGCGGACCGCCGAGGCGGCCAACCGCATCGCGCGTGGCGACTGGGACACCGACATCGTCGCCCCCAGCCCGTTGCGGGAAACCACGGTCCTGGTGCTGGCCTTCAATGAAATGACGCACCGGCTGCAGCGCTCGTTCCAGCAGATGCAGGAGCTGCTCACCCACGACAGCCTGACCCAGCTGCTCACGCGCCGGGGGCTGCTGGAGCAGGTGCAGTGGGCCGAGCCCAGGCGCGCGGTGCTCAGCCTGGTGGGCTTGAATGCCTTTCGCGCCATCAACGACAGCGTGGGCTATGGCACGGGCGACCGTTTGCTGCAGGCCGTGGCCAACCGGCTGCGGGGGCATTTTCCGGCGCCGGTGCTGCTGGCCCGTGTGGGCGGGGACGAATTTGCGCTGCTGAGCCTGGTGGAGGACGACGAACAGTCCGCCGAGCGCCTGGGCAAGGCCGTGCTGGGTCTTTTTTCCACCCCCTTCTCGGCAGGCGCCGACGAGGTCATGGTGCATGCCTCGGTGGGCCTGGTGGCGGGCCATCTGCGCGGGGACGAGCTGGCGGAATGGTTGCGCAATGGCAGCATCGCGCTGGGCGAAGCCAAGCGCCATGGCCAGAGCCAGTGGATGGTGTTCGAGCCCGGCATGGCAGACCAGTCGATGGAGCGCACGCGGCTGGCGTCTGAGCTGCGCCAGGCCCTGGACAAGGACCAGTTCCTGGTGCACTACCAGCCGGTGATCGACCTGGCCACGGGCCGTGTCACGGGCGCCGAGGCACTGCTGCGCTGGCGCAGCCCCACGCGCGGCATGGTGCCGCCGGGCGTGTTCATCGCCATGGCCGAGGAGAGCGATCTGATCCTGGCGCTGGGCGACTGGGTCATGCTGCGGGCCACGCGCGACATTGCGCAGCAGCTGCCGCAGCTGCCCGGGGACTTCGGCCTGCACGTGAACGTGTCGGCCCGGCAACTGATCCAGTCGGACTTCGTCGAGCAGGTGCAGCGCACGCTGGAGGCCAGCGGCCTGCCTGCGCGCCACCTGACGCTGGAGCTTACCGAGTCGGTGCTGATCGAGGGGGATGCGGTGACGCTGCAGCAGCTCTCGCGCCTGCGCGCCCTGGGGCTGAAAATCGCCATCGACGACTTCGGCACGGGCTATTCCTCGCTGGCTTACCTGAGCCGGCTGCCCTTCGACTGCCTGAAGATCGACCAGACCTTTGTGCGTGACCTGGTCGAGTCCTCCCAGAATGCAGCCATCGTCACGGCCGTGCTGCACATGGCCACGGGTTTTGGCGTGACGGTCGTGGCCGAGGGCGTCGAGACCGAGGCCCAGGCCCGGCGCCTGCTGCAGATGGGCTGCGGCAGCGCCCAGGGCTACTGGTTTGGCCGCCCAGCGCCGCTGGAGCAACTGAGCCTGGCCCAGCGCAGCCTCGATGGGCCGGGCCAGGCGCTGAAGTAGCCAGGTGCTGGCGCCGTCGTCAGGAGCCGGCTTCGATCAGCTCCGCGGTGCGCGTGTGGCCCTGCCGCCGGGCTTGCTGGGCCGCGTTCAGGCCTTCCTGGTCCCGCAGCGCGGGGTTGGCGCCCAGGGCCAGCAGCCTCTGGACGGTGGTGGTCTGGCCGTTGGCGGCGGCCAGCATCAGTGCCGTCCTGCCGGCGCTGTCGCGGGCGTCCACCGGTACGCCCTGGGCGATGAGGCGTTCGACCTCTGGGGTGCGGCCTGCACGGGCGGCTTCGCGCAAGCCGTCCGGCAGGGCGGTGTTGCCGCGCCCGCTGTCGGCGCGCGGGGCGGCCGCCGCCAGGCGGTTGTCCAGTGCGATGCCTCCCCGGGGTCCGCTGCCTGCCCCTTGCGCTGCCTGCGCGGCAGGGCGGGCCGGTTCGGGAACAGGGACGGCGCGTGCGGTGGCCTCGGCGGCCGCCGCGGGGGCCGGGGCCGGAGGTGGTGGTGCCATGGACTTGGCGGCCGCAGCATCCTGGTTTGCCAGGCGCTCGCGCATTTCTGCGCGCGGGGCAGGCACTGAAGACACCGAAGGCGCAGCCGCCGGGGGCCCGGACGGTGCGTTGGCTGCGTAAGGAGGGGATGCCGGGAAGCCCGATACGGCGCCGGCCCGGCCCGGTGCCGGTGGAGCCTCGGCTTCCTGGGTGGCAGGTGCTGGCGCCGTTTTGGCCAGCGGTGTGGTGGCGCCTGGTACCGGCGCGGCGGGCTTTTGCGCCTGCGGCCTGGCCGGTGGAGGGGGGGTCTCCTGGTGGGTGCTGCGCTGCAATGGCGCAGGCGCGGCGGGCTCTGGGAGTGCGGCCGGGGGGGCTGCGGGTGTGGCCGCAGGCGCTGGCGGCGGCGCGGCGGGTGCCTGCACGCGGGCGGAGGGCGCGGCGCGGCGCTGGCCGTAGGCGATCTCCTGCTCCTCGGGCGTGCCGCGCTGGAACTGCAGCAGCAACAAGCCGGTCAGGCCCACCACGGCCACGGTGGCCAGGGCCGAGATCTTCCAGTGCGACTGGTTGGCGGCTGCCTGCCGGGGGGCAGGGGAGGCGGGCAGGGGGGCGGCGGTGGCGGCCGCCGCCGCAGAAGCCAGCATCTGTGCATGGGCACGCACGGCATCGCGGACCTGCGCGCCAGGGCGGGCCGTTTCCTGTGCGCTGGCTTCGCGGTACCGCTCTATCAGCTCGTCGTCCCGCGCGCTCATGGTGCAAACTCCTGTAGCTGTTGGCGAAGGCTGGCCCGCGCATAGCGCAGGCGGCTCTTGGCGGTTTCGAAATTCACCTGGGTCGCCTCGGCGATCTCCTGCACGCTGAGGTCGCCTTCGGCCTGCAGCAAAAAGGCCTCTCGCTGCTCGAAGGGCAGTTGCTCCACGGCGCGGACCAGGGCAGCCGCCTGTTCGCGCGACTGCAGCTGCCGCACGGGCCCGAACCCGGAGTCGGCCGCCAGCGTATCGGCCAGGCCGGGCCGGCCTTCACCACCATCGTCGGCCGCATCCAGGCTGGTGTGGTGTTTGGCGGTGCGCAGATGGTCCACCAGCCGGTTGTGGGCCAGGGTGAACAGCCAGGTGCGGAATTTCGCCCGGGCTTCATAGCTGCCCGCGTTGCGCGCCACGGCAAACCAGACGTCCTGCAGCAGATCATCCGCCACTGCCTGGATCTTGACGCTGCGCAACACGAAGCGCCAGACGGTCAGCTCGTGCCGGCCGTACAAGGTGTCGAACGCAGCCACGTCGCCGGCCGCATAGCGCAGCATCAGCGTCTCGTCGGCATCGTCGGTGGACAGGGCGGTCTGCACCCGCGCATTATGCGGGCCTCTCATCCACCGGCGCAGCCCGCGATGCTGCGCCTGGATCCGTTACCTCGGGTCCGGCACATAGGACACATTGTCCGACTGCGGGAAGGCGCGGGGCAGGGGCGGGCGCACCGGTTGCTCGCGGATCACGCCGCTGGCGACCAGGTTCTCACGGCTGTCGTAGCGGATGCTGATCACTTCGTTGGGGCGCTCCTGCAGGCGCGTGAAGGTGGTGTGCGACACCACGGAGGTTTCGCGCTGGCCATGGGCCGTGCCCAGTTTGGCGGTGGGGGCCGGCGCAGGCCTGGCCAGGCTGCCTGCCGACAGCGAGCGGTTGGCGGCAGACGACTCTGCTTCCGCGGACGGCGCGGGGGCCGCAGCGGCAGCCGGCGCCGCAGGCTCTTCGCGCAACCGCCCCAGGCCGGCGCTGTCGCTGCTGCTGTCGCGGCGCTGGCTGTAGGGTTCGGGGATGACGGCGGGGGCGGGCTGGGGCGGTTGCTCACGGAACAGCGCCACGCCGATCACCCCCACATTGGCCGGCCGGCCGGTGCGGCTGGCATACGAGTTGGCAATGCTGGAGAACTCGAAGGCGGCGACCTCGCTGCTGCTCTTGCGCCAGCCGGTGATCTGGTAGCGCTCGTAGGGCGAGAACACATAGCCACGCTGGTCCCAGGCGGCGGTTTCGCCGCTCAGCACATTCACGCCATCCACCGACGGCACGGCCAGCACGCGCTCGCCGATGCGGTTGTGCACCGTGACGGCGTAGCGTGCACCGGGCCGGCCCGCCACCCAGTATTCACCCTTGGCGTAGTGCACCGGCAAGGTGGCACCGGTGTCGCGGTCGACGATGGTGACATCGGCCAGGCGGCCAATGGCCTGGGCTGGCAGGCTGGCCAGCGACAGCACGGCGGCCAGTGCCGTCAGTGCGGGAAGGATCAGTGAACCGGATTTCATGGCAGCTCCATCAATCAAAGTGTTGGTGCTGGGTGAAACGAACGGGGGGGTCCAACGGGGTTAAACATCCGAAAAAATATTTCGCCCCGGGAAACCCCCTAGGGGCACGACAGCGCATTGACAGGTGCAGGCAGCAAACTGGTGCAAAACCATACAACTACCGAGAGTTTCACCATGCCGACTCCGTTCGCATTCGCCGCCCATCTGTGGCGCGCTCCGCTTTCTCTGACCAGTGCCGTGGCCGCTGCTGCTGCCATGCTGTGCGCATCGCCGGCCGCATCGGCCGCCGACTCCGAGGTCGACACCTTCAAAAGCATCTACAAGCAGCTGATCGAGATCAACACCACGGACTCGGCGGGCAGCACCACCGAGGCCGCGCAGGCCATGCGGCAGCGGCTGCTGGATGCGGGGTTTGCGCCGGGCGATCTCGAGGTCATCGAGCCGTACCCCCGCAAGGGCAACCTGCTGGGCCGCTACAAGGGCACGGGACAGAAGAAACCGCTGCTGTTGCTGGCCCACATCGACGTGGTGGAGGCGCGCCGCGAAGACTGGAAGACCGATCCCTTCAAGCTGCAGGAGGTTGACGGCCGCTACATCGCCCGCGGTGCCATCGACGACAAGGCCATGGCGGCTTCCTACGTCTCTGCGCTGGCGCAGTTGCGCCGCGAGGGCTTCAAGCCCAACCGCGACATCGTGCTGGCGTTGACCGCGGACGAAGAGTTGGGGGATTCACCCGCCAACGGTGCCTCGTGGCTGCTCAAGAACCGCCGCAAGGACGTCGACGCGGAATTCGGCATCAACGAAGGGGGTCGGGGTGAACTCAAGAACGGCAAGCCCCATGCGCATGTGATGCAGATCGGGGAAAAGACCTTTCTCCAGTACCAGCTCGAAGCCACCGGCCCGGGCGCGCACAGTGCCCGGCCCACGCCGGCCAACACCATCTACGACCTGGCCGAAGCGCTGGTGCGCCTGCGGCAGTACCGCTTTCCGGTCGAAATCAACCCGGCGGCGCGCACCTATTTCGAACGCAGCGCCCCCATGCAGACCGAAGACGTGCGTGCGGATTTCCTGGCGGTGGCGGGCGGAAACCCGCCGGTCGAGGTGGTGGAGCGGCTGTCCAACCGCGGCCCCATCATCGGACTGCTGCGCACCACCTGCGTGGCCACCATGGTGCAGGCCGGCCATGCCGTCAACGCCCAGGCCCAAAGCGCCAAGGCCACGATCAATTGCCGTGCGCTGCCGGGTGAAAACCTGGAATTCGTGGAGCAAAAGCTGCGCGAGATCGCAGGCCCCAAGGTCAAGGTCACGCAGCAGGTGCGCGAAGAACCGGCGCCCGGTTCGCCGCTCAAGCCAGAGCTCATGCAGGTCGTCGAGTCCATCAGCGGCAGCATGTGGCCGGGCGTTCCCGTGGTGCCGACCATGGGGGTCAGCACCACGGACAGCCGCCATTTCCGTGCTGCGGGCATCCCGATGTATGGCGTGTCCGGGCTGTTCGTGGACCCGGACAAGACGGGGGTGCATGCCCTGGATGAGAACATCGGCGTGGCCGAGCTGCTCAAGGGCCGGGAGTTCATGTACCAGCTCATTAAGCGCCTGGCATCCCAGCCTTGATTTCTTGGCTTGGCTTGGCCTGGCTTGAAGCTGACACGTGCAGCTTCAGTCATGCCCATCGCACTTGCGGACTGAGGCCCTACCCGCCTCTGTCGATTCGCAGGGCGAGAATGACCGAGGTGTTTGTCCTGGTGACTCCCTCGATCTCCCCAATTTGATCGAGCAGCACGTCGAGCCGCGCCGTGCTGTCTGCCCGAAGGGTGGCCATGTAGTCAAACTCGCCGCTGACCGATGCCAGCTGGAGCAATTCGGGAAACTTCGTCAGCTCCCGGATGACTTCTCTGCCGGCCTTGGGCTGCACCACGATACCCACAAATGCCTGTACGCCCCGTGCGATTGCTTCGCCCCCAAGGCGCACCGAATAGCCGCCGATGAGGCCGTTGGCCTCCAGTTTTGCAAGACGTGCCACGACCGTTGTTCTCGCTACGCCAAGTTTGCGGGCCAGGTTGGCCGTGCTCTCGCGCGCGTTGGCCTGCAGCAGCGCAATGAGCTCGCGATCGAATTGGTCGCGCAGCAGTGTTTCGGGAAGGTGGGTCGGCGCGTTCACGGCAAGGAATAGCAGTCAAAAAGAGATGTGTTGACGATTTGGCGGAATTCTCTGCCATTTCGGCGAGTATTGCTGATATTTCGTCGAACTCATGCTTTTTTTCGTCAATGGGTTTCGGAACACTCAGGTGCATCGCGCACCCACCCTGTTCTTAAAGGAAACCCGCATGAAAGTAGCTCTTCTCGGCGCAGGCCACATCGGCCAAACCATTGCTCAACTGCTGCACACCAGTGGCGACTTTGAGCTGACGGTCTTCGACCGTGACCAGGCTGCACTGGGTCGGCTTGCCCAAAAGGGCATCCGGACCCTGTGCATCGACACTTCCAGTGCCACTGAACTCACGAGTGCGCTGGACGGGCACGTTGCAGTGGTCAATGCGCTCCCGTACCACCTGGCAATCTCTGCAGCCCAGGCGGCCTTGCGGGCCCGTTGCCACTACTTCGATCTGACGGAGGACGTGGCGGCCACCAAGGAAATCAAACGCCTCGCACAGGACGCTGAAACCGCGTTCATGCCCCAGTGCGGCCTTGCCCCGGGCTTCATCGGGATCGTGGCCCATCACCTTGCCAGCGGCTTCGAGGCCCTCCACGACGTGAAGATGCGCGTGGGTGCCCTGCCGGCGTTTCCCACGAATGCGCTCAAGTACAACCTGACGTGGAGCGTGGATGGCCTGATCAATGAATATTGCCATCCGTGCGAGGCGATACACGACGGTCGGGTGATCTCGGCCCTGCCGCTCGAAGGTCTGGAGCACTTTTCCCTCGACGGGGTGGAATACGAAGCCTTCAACACCTCGGGTGGTCTGGGAACCTTGTGTGAGACCTGGGACGGAAAGCTGCGCAATCTCGACTACAAGACGGTGCGCTATCCAGGGCATCGCGCCTTGATGCAGTTTCTGCTGGATGAGCTGCAGCTCAAGAGCGACCAGGGCACGCTCAAGACCGTGCTTCGGCGCAGCATGCCCGCCACCATGCAGGACGTGGTGCTGGTGTTCGTCACCGTCTCGGGCACCAAGAACGGCGTGCTCGTGCAGGAAGTATTCGCGCGCAAGATCTTCGCCGAGCGGGATGGGGCATACCCGTTGTCCGCCATCCAGATCACGACCGCTGCAGGGATCTGCGCGGCCCTGGACCTGTTTCGCGAAAAGAAGCTGCCCCAGCGCGGCTTCATTCGCCAGGAGCAGGTCGCGCTCACGGATTTCCTGGCAAATCGCTTTGGCCGGGCGTACCAGCAGTACCGCCAAGTTGAATCGATTGGCTGAGGAGCCTGCGGGCTGTCGCGGCGCCGTTTCATGGCAGGGGCGGTAGCCGCGGGCAGGGTGCGTGTGCCTTGCTTGGGGGCGTGGCTTCCTGCTGCCCCTTAGCTCGCGCTTCCTCAGCGTGTTACTGCGCAGGGCAGGGCGGGGCAGTGAGCTTTGGCGTGAAAAGGGGCATCAAGCCTCTTCGCATGCTTACGGTGGGAGTGAAAATTGTAAGACTGTATCCAATTGGCCGGCGGCCTTGTCAGGAGCGCATGAGTTTCGCGAGCGTTTCCAATGTGCTGCAAACATGCTCGCGAACCACCGCCTCGATCAACTCCGGGCGCTTGCGGCGCAGTGCGTCGATGATGAAACCGTGCTCCTCCCGACTCGGCCTGGGCTTGTAGGTCGACTGCAGCCATAGCCGCATATGGGGCTCGATGCACACGTGGAGCGCCGCAATCTGCGCGACCAGCCGCGGGCGGGCGCTCAGGCCGCACAGGTACAGATGAAAGTCACGGTGCTCGGTCACCCACGCGGAAAGATCTTCTGCGCACCGGTCCATGGCGTCCAGCCGCCGCTCGAGTTCATCAATGTCTGCCGGGCCGATGCGGTGCAAGGCGGCGGTGGCGGCCAGACCTTCCAGCACCGCACGCATTTCGAACACCTCGATTGCCTCGTCATGGCTCAAGCCCCGCACCACCGCACCGCGGTTGGGGCGGATGGTCAGCAATTCCTGCGTTGCAAGGCGCCGGAACGCGTCGCGCACCGGCATTCGGCTCATCCCCAGCTGCGACGCAATCTCCTCGGGCACGATGCGGTCGCCCGCCTTGAACTGGCCCATGCGGATTCCGTCCAGGAGGAAGCGATAGGCTTCTTCCTCCGCCGTTGCGGGGCTGGAAAAGGGTGTGAGCATACTGGCCATTCACTTCAGATTGGATACACGAATATACTTCGGGCCATGCAGCCCTTTGACTGGTCGTTCCCGTACCCCTCCCAAAAGATGCCATTGCTCGCGGCCAATGCCGTGAGCGCCAGCCAGCCTTTGGCGGCGCAGGCAGGCTTGAGCATGTTGTACCAGGGGGGCAACGCCATCGATAGTGCATTGGCGTCCGCGATTGCGCTGACCGTGGTGGAGCCGGTCATGAACGGAATAGGCGGCGACATGTTCGTGCTGGTGTGGCATGAAGGCAGGTTGCATGGTTTGAACTCGAGCGGGCGCGCGCCCGCGCTCTGGACGCCGCAGTATTTCAAGGGGCATGAAAAGATGCCGGAGAAGGGCTGGGATTCGGTGACTGTACCGGGCCAGGTTGCAGGTTGGAAGGCGCTGTCGGACCGCTTTGGCAAACTGCCCTTTGCACGCCTGTTCGAGCCGGCCGTTCGGTACGCGCAAGAAGGCTTCATGGTTTCGCCGCAAATTGCGAGGCAGTGGGCCCACCAGATTCCACGGCTGATCGACCAGCCGGGCTTCCGCGATGCGTTCACATGGGATGGGCGCGCTCCCCGCGCAGGCGAGCTGTGGCGGTTTCCAGAGCAAGCCAGGACACTCGAGCTCATTGCCGAGAGCGGGGGCGAGAGTTTTTACCGGGGTGAACTCGCCGAGAAAATCGAAGCGTTTGCCAGGCAGTGCGGCGGTGCGCTGCGCGCAACCGATCTTGCAGCACACCGGGCCGAATGGGTCGAGCCCATTGCTCAGTCGTTTCGCGGCTACACCTTGCACGAGATTCCGCCGAATGGCCAAGGGCTTGCCGCACTGATTGCGTTGGGGATCCTGGACCACTTCGACTTGGCCGGTATGGGCGTAGACAGTGCCGACTACTACCACATGGGTCTGGAGGCGATGAAGCTGGCCTTCGCCGACCTCAAGAAATATGCCGCGGATGCGCCGGCCATGTCGCCGGTCTCTGCGGCCCACTTGCTCGACGCTGCCTATCTGGCAGAACGCGCGAAGCGCATCGATATGAAGCGCGCGGCCGATCCGGGCCCTGGCATGCCAAAAACCGGCGGAACGGTCTATCTGGCGTCCGCGGATGCGGCAGGCACCATGGTCTCCTACATCCAGTCGAACTACCATGGCTTCGGCTCCGGTGTGGTCGTTCCAGGCACCGGCATCAGTTTGCACAACCGTGGAGAAGACTTCAGCCTGGTCACTGGCCACCCGAATATCGTCGCTCCAGGCAAGCGTCCACTGCACACCATCATCCCAGGTTTCATCACGCGCGATGGCGCACCCGTGATGGCGATGGGCGTCATGGGTGGTTCGATGCAGGCACAAGGTCATGTGCAGATGGTGGCGCGGCTTGCCAGCTTCGGACAAAACCCGCAAGCCATGAGCGATGCACCACGGTTTCGCGTGGAGCCGGGCCCCACGGTCACGCTGGAATCGCACGTCCCTGCCGATGTGCCGGACTCCCTGCGCGCCCGCGGACACGATGTCACTGTTGCAAAGCGTGAAAGCCTGGATTTCGGGTCAGCCCAGCTGGTCTACAAGGCGGAGCACGGGTACATCGCAGCATCCGACTCGCGCCGGGACGGACAGGCCGTTGGCTTTTAGCAGGAGCGGAGCCAATCACGCAAGCCACCGAAGCTGCGCGCGTCGTCGACCTGATCGACGCACATGCATCTCCTCTACGCACTGTATTCCCCTTCCCACCAACCAATAAGCCAGGAGACACCCACAATGAAGCGACGAATCTTTTCCGCAGCAGCCGCAGCCTCGGCACTCTCACTGGCTTTGCCTGCATCTGGGCAAGACCGGACACTGAAGCTCATTGTGGGGTTCGCACCCGGTGGTTCGTCCGACCAGCTGACGAGAATTCTTGCCGACAAACTGCGTGTGTTGCTGGGACAAAACGTCGTCGTCGAGAACAAGCCGGGCGCCTCGGGGCGGGTATCCATGGCTGAGCTCAAACGCTTGCCGCCGGATGGGCAAACCCTGGTCATGGCCACCAGTGGCACGCTGGTGGTGGCTCCCTGGCTGTATCCCAATCTGCCGTACGATGCCGTGAAGGACTTCACGCCCATCGCGCGTGCGGCAAGCTTCGACTTTGCGCTCACCATCGGTCCTGCAGGCCCCCAACGCGATATCAAGCATGTGGTGGCCTGGATGAAGGCGAATCCTGAAAAAGCCAACTTCGCCACGTCGGGGGCCGGAACACTGGGTCACTTTACTGGCGTGCTGCTTTCGCAGACCACGGGCGTCAATCTCACGCACATACCGTACAAAGGGGGTGCCCCTGCAGCGCAAGACCTGGTGGCCGGGCTGCTCCCCCTCATGGTGGACACGGCCTCTGAAACCTTGGAGCACCACAAGGCGGGCAGGGTGCGGATTGTCGCGGTGACAGGACAGGAACGCTCCAGCGCCTTGCCCGACGTGCCTACCTTGAAGGAAGCCGGCATCAACATGACGGCGGATGGGTATTTCGGCCTGTACGGTCCTGCGGGAATGCAGCCGGCTGTCGTGCAGCGCGTCGAACGTGCCGTGGCGGAGGCCCTTCGCGCCCAGGATGCGAGGGACAAGATTTCAGCGCTGGGGCTGGTTCCGGACTACCTGGATTCAGCTGGGCTCAAGAAGCTGCAAGCCGAGCAGCTCAAGCGCTGGGAGCAGCCGGTGAAGGCCTCCGGCTTCAAGCCAGACTGACAAGGTGGAGCTGGCGTGTCGGTGTTTGCTGCACGCCACCAACAACCATCGGCTGGTCAATGGCTGTGCAGCCAGCCAACAAGGCCGTCGGGAGCCTCCGTTGCGTGCGGCCGCGTTTGTCGCCCAGTCTGGGGTCCATGTCGGGGTGCCACTGACCAGATCGAGCACGGCGTGGGGCCAGGCGCGGCCCTCTGCGCTCGAAGTATCTGCGACTAGATACGATGTATATTATGTTAAATAAAAGAAGCGAAATTTGAGCGGTATTTGAGCGGTTTGTGCCCAGGCATGCCGGGTCAGTCCGGGCCGATCCCTCTTTTGCGCCCGCCTCTTTCTCTTCTTGATGCCTTCCGGGGATTCGAACCCCAGCCAGGTCCGGCCATCCGGCGCCGACCTGCCGCCCTGTGTCGCTCCATGCTGATCCGCCGCCTCCAACGCCCGCCCCTGGTCGCCGCTGTTGTTCTTGTCTCGACCACTGCGGCTGCCCAGTCGGCCAGGGAGTCCTTCAAATAGACCGCCCGGGCCGGTTCTAGCCCTTGCTCCGGCGGGCCCTCGTTTTCGATGCCGCCCCCGGTGCGGGTGCTGGCGGCGTGGCGGGGAGCCGGTCGCGCAGTTCGTTGAGCACGGCAAGCATGTCGTTGCTGCGCGCATCGAGCTTCGCCTGCAGGCCTTGCGCCTCGTCGCGGGCGGACTGCAGCTCCCGATCCAGATTGGACCGGTCGATCTGCAGGCTGCTCACCTGGGCATCGAGCTCCCGGCTTCGGTCCATGGCGTCGGCCAGTGCCTTGGCCGCCTTCCTGCCGTCGACTTCCAACTGCTGCGTCAGGCGCTTGGACTCCTGGCGGGCCCGGTCCACCTCGGCGTTGAGCCGGCGTTCCTGGGATTGGGCCCGCTCTTCGAGCCGTGCGCGCTCGGCCCGGTGCTCCACGTCCCGGGCTTCGTGCTGGCGCCGCTGGGCATCCGCTGCCTGCCGCAGTTGCATGCCTTCGGAGCGCATGCCTTCGAGTTGCTGTTGGCAGGCCTGCAGTTGCTGCTGCAACTCCTGGGTCTGGCGCACCAGTTCGGCGATCTGGGCATCCCGGGCCTGCATGGCCACGGCATAGGCGGCGTTGCGGTCATCCAGCCGCTGCTTTTCTCGCGCCACCTCGTCCTGCGCATGGCGCAATGCCTGGGCCTCGTCCTCCAATGCAGCGCGCGACTGGGCCCACTGGGCGGCCGCCTGCTCGTCTGCCTGCTGGAGCGCCCGCCCCCACAAGGCTTTCGCGGCGCGGACCACGGGCGCCGGCAAGGGCACTTCGGCCTCCGCCGGGGCCTGTGCGGGGTCTGCCGGCCCGTGCAGCCGCCGGGCCAGGGACCCGTACCAGCCATCGAGCATGGGCCCCACCGTGTTGGGCGAGCCGCGGCCCAGTTGCTGGCGCACGCGCTCTATGGTCGGCCGCTCGCCCAGACCCAGCACGGCATCCGCCGCGGCCCAGACTTCTTCCATCTGCACCCCCCGCGCACCCCTCACACTTTTCGCTTGCATGGCCCTGCCTTTCGCTCCAAATTACCTACGATAATAGATTGTTATCGTGAGTAAAAAATTAAATTCATATTAAACAATACATCATATGTATTGTTTATGCAAATTCTGACTGGGGAAGTCATTGATGCGCCTGCCCACCCTCCAAACCCAGCCTGCGCTGGAACCCAGCGTGCTTTCGGTGGTGGCGGCGCGTGCCGTCGACGAGTTGATGCGCGAGGGGGAATCCGCCAACACCCTGGCCAGTTACCGGTCGGCGCTGCGTTACTGGGCGGCCTGGTTCAACGTGCGCTACGGCCAGCCGATTGCGCTGCCGTTGCCACCCAGCGCCGTGCTGCAGTTCATCGTGGACCATGCCCAGCGCACCACCCCGAGCGGTCTGGCCCATGAATTGCCTCCGGCCCTTGATGCGGCGCTGGTCGAGGCCGGTTTCAAGGGCAAGCCGGGGCCCATGGCGCTCAACACCCTGGTGCACCGCGTTTCGGTGCTGTCCAAGGCGCACCAGATGCGTGGTGTGAAGAACCCCTGCCAGGATCCCCAGGTGCGCGAGCTGCTGGCCAAGACGCGCCGCGCCTACGGCAAGCGCGGCGAGTTGCCCCAGAAGAAGGCCGCCCTCACCAGGGATCCGCTGATGGCGATCCTGGCGACCTGCGATACCTCCACGCTCAAGGGGCTGCGTGATCGCGCCCTCCTCCTCTTTGCCTTTGCCAGTGGCGGCCGGCGGCGCTCGGAGGTGTCCCAGGCCGACATGAAGCTCCTGCGCCGCAACGGGCCCGCATCCTTCACCTACACCCTGGCCTACTCCAAGACCAACCAGAACGCCGCAGACCGGCCGGAGAACCACAAGCCTATCGAAGGCATCGCGGGCGAGGCGCTGCAGGCCTGGCTTGCCGCCTCAGGCATCCACGAGGGCGCCGTCTTCCGGCGTGTGCGCAAGGGCGGGCAGCTGGGTGATCCGCTGTCCGCTGCCGCTGTGCGCGATGTCGTCAAGGAGCGCGCCCGCGCGGCGGGGCTGCCCGATGTGTTCTCGGCGCATTCGCTGCGCTCCGGTTTCGTGACCGAGGCCGCCACCCAGAAGGTTCCCATGGCCGACACCATGGCCATGACGGGGCACCGCAGCGTGGCGAGCGTGCTGGGCTACTTCCGGCCGTCGTCGAGCAACCCGGGTGCCCATCTTCTCTAGCGTGGGGCGCCGCAGGGCTTACGGCAGGTCCTGCACCCGGGCCCCCAGGCGCAGGCTGGCGCAGAAGGCAGCGAATTCGCCCTGGTGGTCGATGGGCGGGTTCTGCAACTGCACGAACAGGTCGGGCGCCAGCTGCAGCAGCGTGACGTCGGCGCCACCCGAGCCGGCGTAGATGCCCGTGTAGTTCTTAGTGCGGGTGCGCCACCAGTACATGCGCACAATGGTTTCGCCTGTCCACGCGGGCTTGCCGCAGAAGTCGGCGGCCTGGGCGGGCTGATCGCCGGCCTGCGCGTTCGGCACCATCCAGCGGCCATCCTCGGCGCGCGTGAACGAGTCCAGGAGCGTGCCCCGGGGCCCCGCGCGCACCACCTGCACGCTGGGCGTCGGAGGGCCAGCATCGATCATCCAATCGCACACCTTGTAGGGTGGCTGGCCGCCCTCCTCCTTGTCCTTGCATTCTCCGCGGGGCGCGGGTTCGGGGCGGAGCTTGACGATGTCGAAGGCGCACGCGCTGCCATTGCGCTCATCGGCCTGGCGCTTGGGCCGGGTGATCTTGTAGGTGGCCGGCAGCTCGAATTCGAGGCCGCAGGCAGCAACCTGCACGGTCGCCGCGGGTTCGGCGGCATGGCTGCACAGGGGCAGCAGCAGCGCGGCGAATACTGACAGGAGGTGGTAGTGGGCCTTGTGCATCATGTATTTGCTCCGAGCGCTTGCAGCAGCGCAGCCCGGAAATCCGTGCCGAGATGCCACTGGCCCTCCCCTTGCACCAGATCGCCAGCGTCCACGCGTGCCTGGAACCAGTCTTCCACGAAACCCGGCGCCCAGCCGCCGGTGCCGAAATGCGCGCTGCCCACCATCGCGATGACGCCGGGGTAGGACTGCAGGAAGCCCTCCATCGACCGCACCGGCCGGCTGTGGCTGAGCAGCAGGAACTGGGTGGCATACATCCGGTGCGAGTTCGCGTCCGCGTGCAGCGCGAAAAAGCCCTTGTCCTGCACGATGGCCTCGGCCAGGCGGCGGATGGCCGCGGGCAGCCCCGGGTCGGGCCACTGGTCGCAGAGCTTTTGCAGCCGCGAGTTGAAAGGCGCGCTGCGCACATGGGCCAGCGCGTCGTTCTTCACGTCCTCGGGGTCGTCCTCGTATTCGGATTCATGCACCAGGCTGAGCACAAAGGTCTCGAAGTCCGGCGCCAGCGGCGTGATGCGGTAGTCGCCCTCCTGGTCGACATGCACCACGGCGGGCTCGCCCGACGGCCCGCAGGCACGGTAGTCGAGCGCGATCATGTCGTGCCCGGCCGAGGGGCAGTCGCCAAAGTACACGCCGATATCCGGGTAGTCCCAGGCCTCGATCTTGAAGCGGCTGCCCAGGCCGCCGCACAGGCTCCACTGCTGCGCGAAGCCGATGCCCTTGAAGGCGCTGATCGCCACATGGTCGTCGGCCCAGGAGGTTGCCCCATCGGTGGGAAAGCAGCGCCGGGCCGGAATGCCGCCGTTTTGCGACTGCATCAGCGCGATGTAGCTGGCCGGCAGCCGGTAGCCCAGCGCGGCCTCGACGGCAGCAACTACCGCCGGCGTGGGCGGCGGCTCGACATACTCCTTGCGTGCGTAGTCGCTGTCGTCCCAGAAGCTGGACAGATCAAAGCCCGAAAACGGCGTGGCCTGGGTGTTCATATGCTCTGTGCCCCCTCTCCCTGCGCTGCACGCGCCTTGTCGAGCAAAAATTCGATGCACAGGCGCACGGCACGCGTCTGGTGGCGGTTGGGCATGTACAGGAGGTGCATGCGCGTGCCGAAGATGCTCAGGCGGTAGTCGTCCAGCGTGGTCAGCACCTCGCCCGATTCGATGGCGTCCTTCACCACGTAGTCGGGCACCAGGCCCACGCCCAGGCCCGCGAGGATGCCCTGGCGCAAGAACGGGAAGTGTTCCGAGATCAGGGTCGGCTCCAGCAGCAGCTCCTGCCGCTCCTCGCCCTGGTAGGCGCTCAGGCGCAACTGGCGCCCTGTCACCCCGGCGGTGATGAGCGGGGCGCTGCGCAGCTCGAACAGGGTCTGCGGCAGGCCGTGCTGTTGGGCGAAGCCGCGCGAGGCGCAGGCGATGTAGCGCACCGTGCCCAGGCTGCGCGCCACCAGGGACAGCGGCGGCTCCTGGATCACGCGGATGGCGATGTCCACCTCGTCACGCAGGTTGTCGGCGCGGTTCTCGAACAGCACGTCGAGCACGATGCCGGGGTACAGGCGCTTGAACTCGATCAGCCAGTCGCTCATCACGATCTGGCCGTAGCCGCTGGGCACGCTGATGCCCACCCTGCCCTGCAGGCCCTGCCCCAGCGTGGCAATGGTCTCGCGCGCGGCCAGCATCTCGTTCTGGATGCTGCGGCCGTGCTCGTACAGGCGCAGCCCCACCTCGGTGGGCTCCACCCGGCGCGTGGTGCGCCGCACCAGCTGCACGCCCACAGATTTTTCAAGCTGGGTCAGGTGGTAGCTGACATTGGCGCGCGATACCTTGAGCTTGCGCGCGGCCTGGCTCAGGTTGCCGCTGTCGATGATTTCGACCAGCAAGGCCAGAGAGTGGGAATCCATAGGGGGATTATTGTCTGAAAAATTTTGACAGTCTGTCAATCCAACCAGGGATTGTTATAAATCGGTGTCACCGCAAGAATCCCGGTTTTCTCAAAAGCCCTTAGAGGAGACATGCGCGTGACCCATCCAGCCCCAGCATCCGTCGTTCGGTTGAGCCAGCAGGAGGGCGTGCAGCTCATCCACATCGACAACCCGCCGGTCAACGCCCTGGGCGCCGCGGTGCGCCAGGGGCTGCTGGCCGCGATAGCCCAGGCCGAGGCGGATGCCGGCGTCCGCGCCGTGCTCATCGTGGGCGAGGGCCGGGCCTTCATTGCCGGGGCCGACATCCGCGAATTCGGCAAGCCCCCTGTGCCGCCGGCCCTGCCCCAGGTCTGCCAGGCCATCGAAGCCTGCAGCAAGCCGGTGGTGGCCGCCATCCATGGCGCGGCCCTGGGCGGTGGGCTGGAGGTGGCCCTGTCGGCCCACTACCGCCTGGCGCTGCCGGGCGCCCAACTGGGCCTGCCCGAGGTGCTGCTGGGCCTGCTGCCCGGCTCTGGCGGCACGCAGCGCGCGCCGCGCCTCATGGGCGTGAAGGCTGCCACCGAACTCATGCTCAGCGGCAAGCACATCGGCGCCCAGGCGGCCCTGGCCGCGGGCCTGGTGGACGCGGTGGCCGAGGGCAGCGACCCCGTGGCCGCCGGCCTGGCCTATGTGCGCGAGCTGCTGGCGCGCCAGGCGCCGGTACGCCCCACCAGCGCCCTGCCCGGCCGCCTGGCCGACAAGGCCGCGGCCCAGGCCGAACTCGACACCCTCAAGGCCGAGACCGCCAAGTCCGCGCGCGGCCTGTTCTCGCCGCTGAAGATCATCGATTGCGTGCAGGCCGCGCTGGACCTGCCTTTCGAGCAGGGCATGCAGTTCGAGCGCGCCCAGTTCATGGCCTGCCTGGACAGCCCGCAGCGCGCCGGCCTGATCCACGCCTTCTTTGCCGAGCGCGAGGTGGTCAAGGTGCCCGAAGCCCAGGCGGCTGCGCCCCGCCCCTTCACCTCCATCGCCGTGATCGGCGGCGGCACCATGGGCGCGGGCATCACCGTGTCGGCCCTGGACGCGGGCCTGCCCGTGACCATGATCGAACGCGACGAAGCCTCCATCGCGCGCGGTCGGGCCCATGTGGAGAAGGTCTACGACGCCCTGGTGGCCAAGGGCCGCATGGCCCCCGAGGCCAAGGCCGCCACCATGGCGCGCTACACCGGCAGCACGCGCTATGAGGACATTGCCGGCGCCGACCTGGTGATCGAGGCGGTCTTCGAGGACATCGAGGTCAAGAAAACCGTGTTCCGCGAGCTCGACCGCGTCTGCAAACCCGGCGCCGTGCTGGCCACCAACACTTCCTACCTGGACATCGACGCGATTGCAGCCGCCACCGCGCGCCCACAGGACGTGATCGGCCTGCACTTCTTCAGCCCCGCCAACATCATGAAGCTGCTGGAGATCGTGGTGCCGGCCCGGGTCAGCGCCGACGTGGTGGCCACCGCCTTCGAGCTGGCCAAGCGGCTCAAGAAGGTGCCGGTGCGTGCCGGCGTGTGCGACGGGTTCATCGGCAACCGCATCCTGGCCGTGTACAAGCAGGCGGCCGACTACCTCATGGAAGACGGCGCCAGCCCCTACGAGATCGACGCTGCCGTGCGCGGCTTCGGCTACCCCATGGGCCCCTTCCAGGTGACCGACCTGGCGGGCGGCGACATCGGCTGGGCCACGCGCAAGCGCCGCGCGGCCACGCGCGACCCCAAGGCGCGCTATGTGGAGATCGCCGACCGCATCTGCGAGCGCGGCTGGTTCGGCCAGAAAACCGGCCGGGGCTTCTACCTCTACCCCGAAGGTGCGCGCGTGGGCCAACCGGACCCCGAAGTACTGGCCATCGTCGATGCCGAGCGTGCGCGCAAGGGCGTTGTGCCGCGCGCTTTCAGCGCCGATGAGATCATGCGCCGCTACATGGCCGCCATGGTCAACGAAGGCGCCAAGGTGGTGGCCGAGGGCATCGCCCTGCGGCCGCTGGACGTGGATGTGACATTCCTGTCCGGCTACGGCTTTCCGCGCCACCACGGCGGCCCCATGAAGTGGGCCGACATGCAGGGCCTGCCGCAGGTGCTGGCCGACATCCGCGAATTCGCCAAGGACGACCCGCTGTTCTGGCAGCCCGCCCCCCTGCTGGAACAACTGGTGGCCGAGGGCCGCAATTTCGACAGCCTGAACCAAACAACCGCCTGAACCAGGAGACACCCACCATGCGCGAAGCCGTCATCGTTTCCACCGCCCGCACCCCGCTGGCCAAGTCGCACCGCGGCGAATTCAATGCCACGCCGGCCGCCCAGCTGGCCGCGTTCTCCGTCACGGCGGCCGTCGAGCGCTCGGGCGTGGACCCCGAGATGTTCGAGGACTTCATCCTGGGCTGCGGCAACCCCGATGGTTTCCAGGGCCGCAACCTGGGTCGCCAGACCGTGCTGCGCGCCGGGCTGCCCCTGTCGGTGGCGGGCACCACGGTCACGCGCTTTTGCGCCTCGGGCCTGCAGTCCATCGCCATTGCGGCGGGCCGCATCGTGGCCGAGGGCGTGCCGGCCATGATTGCTGGCGGGGTGGAAACCATCTCCGGCATCCGCCCCGGCAACAACCTGCCCACCGACATGGACCCCTGGCTGGTGGAGCACAAGCCCGCCCTGTACATGGCCATGATCGACACGGCCGACGTGGTGGCCGGGCGCTACGGCATCTCGCGCGAGGACCAGGACGCCTTCTCGCTGCAAAGCCAGCAGCGCACCGCCGCCGCGCAGGCCGCGGGCCGGTTCGACGGTGAAATCATCCCCTGCGCCACGCGCATGGCCGAAAAGAACAAGGACACCGGCGAAGTCACCTACCGCGACGTGGTCGCCACGCGCGACACCTGCAACCGCCCCGGCACCACGCTCGAAGGCCTGCTGGCGCTGGAGCCCGTGAAGGGCCCAGGCCAGTTCATCACGGCCGGCAATGCCTCGCAGCTGTCCGATGGCTCGTCGGCCTGCGTGCTGATGGAGGCCAAGGAGGCCGAGCGCCTGGGCCTGCAACCGCTGGGCGCTTTCCGCGGCATGGCTGTGGCCGGCTGCGAACCCGATGAGATGGGCATCGGCCCGGTGTTCGCCGTGCCCAAGCTGCTGGCGCGCCATGGTCTCACGGTCGAGGATATCGACCTCTGGGAGCTCAACGAGGCCTTCGCCTCGCAGGCCCTGTACTGCCAGCGCCGCCTGGGCATCCCCATGGAGCGGCTCAACGTCAACGGCGGCGCCATCTCCATCGGCCACCCCTTCGGCATGACGGGCGCGCGTCTGGCCGGCCACATCCTGCTCGAAGGCCGGCGCCGCAAGGCGAAGTGGGGCGTGGTGACCATGTGCATCGCCGGGGGCATGGGCGCCGCCGGCCTGTTCGAGATTTTCTGAGAGAGGCACGACATGGATCTGCAATTCACCCCCGAAGAACAGGCCTTCCGCGAGGAAGTGCAGGCCTTTCTGAAAGACCGCCTGCCCGCCGCGCTGGCGCACAAGGTCAAGTCGGGCCAGCGCCTGACCAAGGGCGACCAGGAGGAGTGGCACGCCATCCTGAACGCGCGCGGCTGGCTGGCCAACCACTGGCCTGCGCAGTATGGCGGCCCGGGCTGGGGCGCGGTGCAGAAGTTCATCTTCGACAACGAGTGCGCCGTGGCGGGCGGGCCGCGCATCGTGCCCTTCGGCGTCAACATGCTGGGCCCGGTGCTCATCAAGTACGGCAGCGAGGCCCAGAAGCAGTACTGGCTGCCGCGCATCCTGAGCGGTGCCGACTGGTGGTGCCAGGGCTATTCCGAACCGGGCTCGGGCTCGGACCTGGCCTCGGTCAAGACCACGGCCGTGCACGGTGTGGATGCACAGGGCGCGCACTACATCGTCAACGGCCAGAAGACCTGGACCACCCAGGGCCAGCACGCCAACATGATCTTCTGCCTGGTGCGCACGGACCGCGAGGCCAAGGCCCAGTCGGGCATCAGCTTCCTGCTGGTGGACATGGACACGCCGGGTGTTGAGGTGCGGCCCATCCGCACGCTCGATGGCGACCGCGAGGTCAACGAGGTGTTCTTCACCGACGTGCGCGTGCCCGCCGAGAACCTGGTGGGCGAAGAGAACAAGGGCTGGACCTACGCCAAGTACCTCTTGACCTACGAACGCACCGGCATCGCCGGCGTGGGCTTTTCGGTAGCCGCGCTTGAAAAGCTCAAGGTCATTGCCGCCAGGGTGCAGCGCAATGGCCGCCCGCTGAGCGAAGACCCGCAGTTCGCTACGCGCATGGCCAAGGTCGAGATCGACCTCGAGAACATGAAGACCACCAACCTGCGCGTGATCGCGGCCGTGGCCGGCGGCGGCGTGCCGGGGGCCGAGAGCTCCATGCTCAAGATCCGCGGCACCGAGATCCGCCAGGAAATCCTGTCGCTGATCCGCCGTGCCATGGGCCCCGCTGCCCTGCCCTACATCGAGGAGGCGCAGCACCAGGACCTGTATGCGGCGACCTCGGGGCCCGCCGAGGCGGCCACGGCCGCGGCCAACTACTTCAACTACCGCAAGCTGTCGATCTTCGGCGGCTCCAACGAAATCCAGAAGAACATCATCTCCAAGATGATCCTGGGCCTGTGAGGCAGCTGCCATGAACTTTGAACACACCGAAGACCGCCGCATGCTGGCGGACACCCTGGACCGCTTCGTGGCCGGGCAGTGCCCCATGGAGACCCGCAACGCCATCGCCTACGGCAGCACCGGCATGTCGAGCGCACTGTGGGGGCAGTTCGCCGAGCTGGGCGCCATTGGCGCCCTGTTCCCCGAAACGGATGGCGGCTTCGGCGGCGCCGGTTTCGACATTGCCGTGGTCTTCGAGGCGCTGGGCCGGGGCTTGGTGGTGGAACCCTTCCTGGGCGCACTGCTGGTGGGCCGCGCCCTGGGGGCGGCAGGTACGCCCGCGCAGAAGGAACGCATCGCCAGCCTGATGGATGGCAGCACCGTGGCCGCGCTGGCCCATGACGAGCCGGGCAGCCACTACGAACTGGCGCGCGTGGCCACGCAGGCGGTGCGCAGCGGCCAGGGCTGGGTGCTGAGCGGCGCCAAGGCCGTGGTTGTGCAGGGCGGCGCGGCACAACTGCTGCTGGTCTCGGCCCGCACGGCGGGCGCGGTGGACAGCGAGGACGGCATTTCGCTGTTCCTCGTGCCGGCCGACGCTCCCGGTGTGGAACGCCGGGGCTGTGGCCGCATCGACGGTGGGGGCGCTGCCGACATCACGTTCACCGACGTGGAGTTGGGCCCCGATGCGCTGCTGGGCGCCGAGGGCCAGGGCCTGGCCACGCTGGAGCTGGCCGTGGGCTGGGGCGTGCTGGCCCTGTGCGCCGAGGCGCTGGGCGCCATGGAAGTGGCCAAGAAAGACACGCTCGAATACCTGCAGACGCGCAAGCAGTTCGGCGTGCCCATCGGCAGCTTCCAGGCGCTGCAGCACCGCATGGCCGACCTGCTGCTGGAGGTGGAGCAGGCACGCTCGGCCGTGATCAACGCGGCGGCCGCCATGGATGGCGGGCGCCTGGCGCGCGAACGCTCGCTGTCGGCCGCCAAGTTCACCATCGGCCGCATCGGCGCCCTGGTGTCCGAGGAAAGCATTCAGATGCATGGGGGTATCGGCATGACCTGGGAGCTGCCGCTGTCGCACTATGCCAAGCGGCTGGTGATGATCGACCACCAGTTGGGCGACGAAGACCACCACCTGGCGCGCTACATGGCTTTGGGCGCCGGCACACAAGGAGACTGAACATGGCAACCACCCAAGAACTCATCCAGGGCCTGGACCTGCCCCTTGAAGGCGTGCGCGTGCTGGACCTGTCGCGCGTCTTCGCCGGGCCGCTGTGCGGCCAGGTGCTGGCCGACTTCGGGGCGGAGGTCATCAAGGTCGAGCACCCGGGCCGCGGCGACGACACGCGCGACTGGGGCATGCGCATCGGCAAGACCGAGACCACCTACTACAACAGCATGAACCGCAACAAGCGGTCCATCACGCTGGACCTGCAAAGCCCTGAGGCCCTGAAGATCATCCACAGCCTGCTGCCGCAGGTCGACGTGGTGATCCACAACTTCAAGACCGGCGGCGCCGAGAAGCTGGGCCTGGGTTATGAGCAGCTCAAGGCGATCCGGCCCGACCTGGTCTACTGCGCCGTGGCCGGCTACGACGCGAGCGGCCCCGAGGCCAAGCGGCCCGGTTACGACCTGGTGATCCAGGGCGAGGCCGGCCTGATGGCGCTCAACGGCGAGGCCGAGCAGCCGCCCCTGAAGTTCGGCGTGGCCGTGGTGGACCTGGTGACCGGCATGCATGCGGCCCAGGCCGTGCTGGCCGCCCTGTTCCGGCGCGAGCGCACGGGCAAGGGCCGGCTGATCGAGATGGCGCTGTACGACTGCGGCATCATGGTCACGGGCTACTACGGGCTCGATGCGCTGCAGCTGGGTCGTGACCCGGCGCGCTACGGCAACGCCCACCCCTCCATCGTGCCCTACGGCATGTTCGAAGCCGCCGATGGCCCGCTGATCATCGCCGTGGGCAACAACACCCAGTTCGACAAGTTCTGCCGCGCGGTCATCGAGCGGCCCGACATCGTCGAAGACCCGCGCTTCGCCACCAATGTGGAGCGGGCCAAGAACCGCCCGGCCCTGGTGCCGCTGCTCAACGGCATGATCCGCTCGCTGCCGCGCGACCTGTTGCTCCAACGCATGGCGGCTGCCGGCATCCCCTGCGGCAAGGTCGCCGGCCTGCACGAGGCCCTGACCAGCCAGCGCACGCGCCAGAGCGGCCTGGTGCAGGACATGCCCCACCCCGTGACCGGCACCACGCCCGTGTTCGCTCCGCCCTACCGCCTGGACGGCCAGCGCCTGCCGCTGCGCAATGCGCCGCCCACGCTGGGCGAAGGCACGCGCGAGGTGCTGCAGCGCCTGCTGGCCCTGGGCGAGGACGAGCTGCAGCGCTTGCAGCAAAGCGGCGCGCTGACCCTTCCAGCCGCCTGACGCTACCCGTGCCTACCGATATCCACAACACCGAGACAAGACCATGAGCACCCATTTCAACCGCCGCACCGCCCTGCAGGGCCTGGCCGCCCTGGGCGGCGCGAGCCTGCTGGGCAGCGGCCTGGCCCAGCCCGCCAAGGACGCCTGGCCCGCCAGCCTGATCAAGCTGGTCGTGCCCTTTCCGGCCGGGGGGCCCACCGACACGGCCTCGCGCATCGTGGGCCAGAAGCTCGCCGAGCGCCTCAAGCAGGCCGTGGTGGTGGAAAACCGCCCCGGCGCTTCGGGCTCCATCGCCGCGCTGCAGGTGGCCAAGGCCGAGCCCGATGGCTACACCCTGATGATGCTGGCCACCCCCACCCTGCTGGCGCCCCATCTGTACAAGAAGACGGGCTACGACACGGTGAAGGACTTCGCCCCCGTGGCCACGGTGTACGACCTGCCCATCGTGGTGGTGGTCAACCCCACCCAGTTGCCCGAGGTGACCGACCTGCGCAAGCTGATCGCCCATGCCAAGGCGCAGAAGGCCCCGCTCAACTACACCAGCTCGGGCGCGGGCAGCTTCGGCCACCTGAGCATGGAACTGCTCAAGCAGATGGGCGGTTTCGACATGCAGCACGTGCCCTACAAGGGTGGCGTGCCGGCCATCACCGACACCATCGGCGGCCAGGTGCCGGTGATGTATGCCGACCTGGTGGCAGCCCTGCCCCACATCAAGGCCGGCAAGCTGCGCGCCATCGCCATCGGGTCGCCGCAGCGCGTGTCCATGTTGCCCGATGTACCGACCATTGCCGAGCAGGGTTTCAAGGGCTATGACGCCGTGTCCTGGGGCGGCCTGCTGGCCCCTACGGGCACGCCCAAGGCGGTGGTGGAGCGCATCGCCAATGAGGTGCGCCAGATCCTGGCCGACAAGGAAATCCAGGAGAAGCTGTTGAACGCAGGTGCCATCGCCCGCTTCCAGGACCCGGCGCAGATGGGCCAGCATGTGCAGCAGGACTATGCCAAGTGGGGCCAGCTGATCCGCGACAAGGGCATTGCCCCGGAGTGAGACGACCATGAAGACACGCATCACCGAACTCTTCGGCATCGAGCACCCCATCATCCAGGGTGGCATGCACCATGTGGGCCTGGCCGAGTTGGCCTCGGCCGTCTCCAACGCAGGCGGGCTGGGCATGGTCACCGGGCTGACGCAGCGCACGCCCGAGCTGCTGGCGCGCGAGATTGCGCGCTGCCGCGCCATGACGGACAAGCCCTTCGGCGTGAACCTGACCTTTCTGCCCTCGGTCAACCCGCCCGATTACCCGGGCTATGTGAAGGCCATCATCGAAGGCGGCGTGAAAGTGGTCGAGACCGCCGGCAACAACCCGCAGAAATGGCTGCCGGCGCTCAAGGAGGCCGGAATCAAGGTCATCCACAAGTGCACTTCGGTGCGCCATGCGCTCAAGGCCCAGGCCATCGGCTGCGATGCGATCAGCGTGGACGGCTTCGAGTGCGGCGGCCACCCTGGCGAGGACGATGTGCCCAACTTCATCCTGCTGCCGCGGGCGGCCGAGGAACTGAGCATCCCCTTCGTGGCATCGGGCGGCATGGCCGACGGCCGCTCGCTCGTTGCCGCGCTGGCCCTGGGCGCCGAGGGCATGAACATGGGCACGCGCTTCATTGCCACCCAGGAGGCGCCGGTGCACGAGAACGTCAAGCGCGCCATCGTCGCGGCCAGCGAACTCGACACGCGCCTGGTCATGCGCCCGCTGCGCAACACCGAGCGGGTGTTGAGCAACGCCGCCGTGGAGCGGCTGCTCAACAAGGAGCGCGAACTGGGCGCGGCCATCAGCTTCGGAGACATCCTGCCCGAGGTGGCCGGCGTCTACCCGCGCATCATGCAAAGCGGCGAGATGGACGCGGGCGCCTGGTCCTGCGGCATGGTCGCCGGCCTGATCCACGACGTGCCCACGGTGCAGCAATTGATCGACCGGACCATGGCCGAGGCCCATGCCCTCATCCACGAGCGCCTGGCTGGCCTTGTCCGCTGAGTCCCAACACTTTTTGAAGGAAGCTCCATGAAAATCCTCGTCCCCGTCAAGCGCGTGGTGGACTACAACGTCAAGGTCCGCGTCAAGTCGGACAACACGGGTGTGGACATCGCCAACGTGAAGATGAGCATGAACCCCTTTGACGAAATCGCCGTCGAAGAGGCCGTGCGCCTCAA